>JBLNGH010000610.1:0-5993 GCA_050264575.1 Acidobacteriota bacterium
ATTCAAGGGAAAAGAGGTCGATCCGCAAAGGGCCGGCCAGGAGCTCGACGTCCAGTACGTGGTTCACGGAAGCGTGCAGAGGGCCGAGAAGCGCGTGCGCGTCAACGTGCGGCTGGTTGACGTCGTCACCGGATTCAACGTTTGGGCCGAGCCGTTCGATGAAGACGTCAAGGACGTCCTGGCGATGCAGGACACGATCGCGCGCCGAATCGTCGAAGCGCTTCGACTGAAACTCTCACCCGCTGACGCAAAACGCGCGCGTGGTTCGACGACGAACCAACAGGCCTATGACGCTTACTTGCAGGGCTTGTACTACGGCCATCAGACGGCGGCGGGCAGTAACGACCGCGCGATCGAATTCCTGGAACAGTCGGTCCAGGCCGATCCCGAGTTCGCCCTGGCGCAAGCGACGCTCGGCAGCAGTTACATGCGGCGCGTCTTCTACGAGGACGCCGATCGAAAGTGGGAACAGAAGGCGATTCTGGCGGTGGACAAGTCTCTCGCGATCGAACCTGATCTTGCTGAGGGCTACCTGGCGCGCGCGCAGCTCGTTTGGACGGTCATCAATGGTTATCCACACGACAAGGCCGTCGCGGATCTCAAGCACGCGATCGCGCTCAATCCGAATCTGGCGGAGGCGTACGTCGAACTGGGCAAGGTCTACCTCCACCTCGGGATCCTGGACAAATCGATCGACGCCAATTCGCTGGCGTTGCGGCTGGATCCCGAGAATATCGCGGCAAAAGGTCGCCGGATCGCTGCGTATCTCTACTTGCACCAGTGCGACACGGCGCTGCAACTGGCGGATCAACATGCCACATTGAGCAACCGTACCCGGGCAGAAGTCTTGAGATGCCTGGGTCGAATCGACGAGGCGGTCCAGGCCATCGCGTCGGATTCTTCTTCGGACCTCATGGCCGTCCTGCTGGCGCGCAAAGGCCGGTTTCAGGCGGCTCGTCAGCAGATCGACCAGGCAACGCGTCAAGCGCGCAACATCGAAGAGCTCTCTCACTTTCACCACGCGCAGTACTACATTGGCGTGGCGTACGCCTTGATGGGCGACGCGCGTCAGGCTCTGGATTGGTTCAGAAAGGCTACCCGGGAAGGCCTGCCGTGTTATCCGTTGTTCGAACGCGACCCCGATCTGGATAGTCTGCGGAAGGATCCAGAGTTCATCGCGTTCATGGCGCAGCTCAAAGCGCAGGCGGAGCGATTCCGCGCGACGCTCTGAGTCTCGTTACTCCTGCATTTGACCTCCATCCTTGGCCGGTGCTCGAACGTCGTCTGCCAAAGACCGGACGTTGTGCTGACGCGAGAAGACGAGACGGGGCCCTCGAGTCGTCGGCCACGGGCCGTCGTAGAACTCGTCAGTAGAAGAAGAGCAAATTGGGGAACAGGCGGCCGGACCAGATCAGACAACGAGAGGGGAGCATTCGATAAGTCGGATTCGCGGCCAGCACGATGCGTGGAATTGCTTCGAGATCGCCGACCCGGTGGTAGGAGCCGACGCTCATGCGCGGTTTGAAGCGCTCCAACGTGTCTTTCGCGCCCGCCAGCGCGTAGGGCTCCGACCCCTCAATATCCATCTTTATGAAATCAAGGCGGGTCAGGTTCAGCCGCGCGACGATTGCGTCAATCGTGGTAACCGGCAACGCGTCGCCATGGCCTTCGTGACCATCGCCGGGCTCGTGGAATTCACCGTCCCACGAGTGGCCTCGCTTCACAAACATCAAGTCTCCGATACGGTCGTAGACACCTTTCTGGATGACGATCACCTTGCCTGCGGAGATCTCTTGCGCGAGATTCCGCCTCAGCGCGACAAGATTCTCCGCGACCGGTTCGATGGCGATCACGAGACTCGCTCCCATTGCCAGCGCGTGTTTCGTCGAGCCACCGGAGTGGGCGCCGGCATCCATCACGACGTCGCCGGGTCGAATCGTCGGTTCGTCGCTTCCCTCAATTGGCGTCCAGCGGAGAATTGGCGGGCCCCAAGTGAAGCCGCCCGTATGCAGCGGGCCCGCGCCATCCGAGATGGGTGTCCAAAAGGGACCGAACGGCGTGTCCCACTTATATGCACCGTTATCGACCACGCCCGTAATCGACTCACCTGACGCAATGAGTTCGTTGCGACGAGCCTCACGGGCCCAACTCAGACGCGTCCGCTCGAGTGTGCAACGGTCGTCGACAAGACCCCTGACCTTCAAACTGAGGTAACGACCCGGCATCGAGAACGCCGAGACGCTGGCCAAGATTACTGCCGCAAATGTAAGGATCAATACCTGCTCGCGCCGATCGGGTTTGTAGATCACGTTAGTCGTGTATCGGTCGCGGCAGTTTCAGAGCTCAGTCTCGGATCCGGGGGCAAACGGATGTTGCTGACCGATGGGCACATCGGGGCAGACAGTCTATCGGCTCGGTCGTGCCTGACCTTAGCGAGTGCCGAGCTGATGAACGGGTCGTTCGCTGAGGAATGCACCTCGACGCATGGCGTCACAATTACTATTCACGGAGGCAGAACGGAGGATCGGTGAGCGAATAATCGCGTGATCGGATGATCAGGATCGGATGATCGGCGCCGATCTCCCGGCCACCGATCACCCGACCACGATCACCTGATCACTTGATCAGCCGATCTCAACGCCCCTTACTCATCCGTGCTTTCTGACAGCACCAGATTGCGTTTCGGTCTCGCGGCCTGAGGCGCGCGACCGCCGGCGGGCAGTGATCGTCGCGTTGTTGTGGACGTCGTTGATGCTTGGTATCGCCCACGCAATCTCGCCCACATCACGCTTGTGCCGCTTGTTCGGAACGTTGCCGCTCAACGTCACGCGTCCGCCTTCGCACCGGACCTCCACTTCTGACGTGCCCGGAATCAGCTCGAACGCGTCATAGAGGAAGTCCTCAATCTCCGCGTCGGTGTTTGGTCCCGTCGGCTGACCGCGTCTCATCGCCACGGCGACGACGACGGCACCCGCAGTCGGCCCGGCTGCCGTTTCGGTCGTCACGAAAGGGGAGAAGGCGGCGGCGACTGGCACCGGCGTTGTGGTCCCCGTGCTCGAAGTGCCCGCAGGAATCGACGCGCCTGTCCAGCCGAATCCCGGGGGAGCGGTTGCGGCCCACATGGGGCCGGGCGATCCAAAGAATGGCTCCATCATTTGAGTGATCCTTTCCAATCAAGGCATCAACCGGATTCCCGACCGGCGGTCAGCCCGGACCGCCGGCCGGAGCGTGGCGACTTACATCAGGTAACCCGGTTGTCCGATTGAGAACTGGCTGCCTGGCAGCGGTTGTATGGAGTGCAGCGGGCTGCCGAAGACAGGTGACTGCAGCGGCGTGCCCGTCGACAGCCCGCTGATGGGCGAGGCTTGCAGGATCTGTTGCACCTGCTGGGGCACGAACTGCAGCGTCTGCAGAATCTGCTGCAGCAACTGCTGCTGCACGTATGCAGCCTGCTGTACCTGCTGTAGCTGCTGCGGCACGAACTGCAACTGTTGGAGCAGATAGGTCACGGGCGATGCCGCGCCGACGCCCCACGGGATGTTCTGAAACGTTCCTGCCATTTGACCTCCTGACTTGGCCGGTGTTCAGACGGCAACCGATCCGAGAGTCGCTGGGTTGATCTGTGGAGCGCTCTTCGCTGCGGCTGAGTGAGGCGAAAGCTGCCTGGGCGCGGGTCTCGACGAACGAGCTTGCGCGTGCTGTGTCAGCGGCCGACGGCGAAGTGTGTCGATCGTGCGACGAACCCGACACTCTCATGAACGAGCTGATAACCGACGTCTGAATCGCAGAAAAAGCTGCAACACTCGCACCACGAATGCAGCCGACGATTACGCGCTCTTCCGATCGCGTGATCGACGCGGACGGTAAGATGCGCCCTCAAGTGGGCAGCTCAGGGTCGACGTTGGTAAGGTCTCGTGCAATGCGTGAAGCATCATGGATATGGACTTTTGCGGCTCCCGGTACAATCAACTCTGGCTCCGTCAATGCGTGTTAGAGGCCGATCTGTTCTCGTTCCGCTTCTCCTGTCATCAGCGCTGAGCGGCGCGTGCGGCGCTTCCACACCGGCGTCGTCACCCGTGACGTTCAACAAGAACATCGCGCCCATCGTCTTCGCCAACTGCGCGCCGTGTCATCGGCCGGGTCAGGCTGCGCCGTTCTCACTGCTGACCTACGCCGATGCCGTGGAGCATGCCGGTGAGATCGCCCACCAGACGGCCGCGCGCCGCATGCCGCCCTGGCTGCCGGAACCGGGCGAGTTTCCTTTTGTCGGCGCGCGCGGGCTGCGCCAGGACCAGATCGACGCGATCGATCGATGGGTGAAAGGCGGCAAGGTCGAGGGCAATCCCGCCGACCTGCCGAAGCCGCCGGCGTTTCCCGACGGCTGGGAGCTCGGCCGGCCTGACGAAGTCGTCACGATGGCGCAGCCTTTCGTCCTGAAGCCGACAACCGAGGACGTGTACCGCAATCTCGTGCTTCACACGTCGCTGAAATCAGGCGTCTTCGTTCGCGCCGTCGAATTCAAGACCGGCGGAGCGCCGATTCACCACGCCGTGATCCGGGTTGATCGGACAGGCGCCTCGCGCCGCCGCGACGGCCAGGATGGACAGCCCGGATTTGACGGGATGGCGTGGGGCACGGTCCAGGATCCGGACGGGCACTTCGTCGGGTGGGCGCCGGGGCGCGGACCCATCGTCGCGCCCGAGGGGATGCCGTGGCGCCTGGATCCCGGCACGGATCTCGTCGTCGAAGTGCACGTGATTCCGACGAAGAACCCCGTGAAGATCCAGCCGACGGTCGGACTGTTTCTCACGCAGACACCGCCCGTGCAGACGCCGCTCACGGTCAAGATGAGCTCGAAATTGATCGACATTCCGGCAGGCCAGAAAGACTACGTCGTCACCGACACGTTCGAGCTGCCGGTGCCGGTCGATCTGATGAGCGTCTATCCCCACGCGCATTTTCTCGGCAAGGACATGCTCGTCACGGCAACGCTGCCGGACGGCGGCGTCAAGCAGCTGCTCCACATCAAACAGTGGAGCTTCCACTGGCAGCAGGACTACCGGTTCGCCACGCCGGTTCCTTTGCCCAGCGGCACGCGGTTGACGATGAAGTACACGTACGACAACTCGGACGCGAACAGCGAGAATCCGCATCACCCGCCCGTGCGGGTGCGGTTCGGGTCGCAGTCGACGGACGAGATGGCGGAGCTCGGCCTGCAGGTGCTTCCGAAGTCGCTGGCGGATGCGGCGCGGCTCGTGCAGGCATTCGACGATCGTGTCGCGCTCGCGAACGTCGCATTGGCTGAGGTTCGCGTGCGTGACCAGCCGAACAATGCCGAGTACCGGGCGCTGCTCGGCAGCAGCTACCTGGAAGTCGGCCGGACCGCGGACGCGATTCCGCACCTGCAAGCCGCCATCCGTCTGGACGATCGATCCGCGAATGCGCATAGCGATCTGGGCACGGCGCTGCTGTCGCAGGGCCGTTCGGCCGAAGCGCTCGTCCAGTTCCGTCGCGCGGTGGCGCTCGCGCCTCGCGACGAAACGATGCTCTTCAATCTTGGCAACGCGCTCGGGAAGGTGGGACGGGCAGGAGAGGCGGCTGCCGCCTATACCCGCGCGCTTGAGGTAAATCCCGAGTTCGCCGACGCGCACGTGAATCTCGGATCGCTGCTGTTCTCGCGTGGACGCGTGCCGGAGGCGTTGAAGCATTTCGAGCGCGCCGTCGCGCTGATGCCCAACTCGGCCGTCGTCCGGACCAACTACAGCAGCGCGCTGGGGGCCGCCGGCCGGCTGCCGGAAGCGATGCAGCAGGTGCGTCGCGCGCTCGCGCTCAATCCGGAGTACGGTCCCGCGCTCGAGAATCTCAGGCGGCTGCAGCAGTTGGGTGTCCGTTAGGAGCGGCAGAGGGCATTGAGGGCCTGGATGCAGAGGAAGAGGCTTAAAGGGCTGTCGCGAGTCATCATTCCAGCAAAGCTCAAGGCCGACCGTCTGTTC
>JBLNGH010000611.1:0-2554 GCA_050264575.1 Acidobacteriota bacterium
TGGATGATGACCGTGCACTCCTACACGAACGACCAGCAGTTGCTCGACCTGCCCCACAAAGATTTGCGCCGGGCGCGCGCGGCCGCGTTGTCGATCATTCCGACGACGACCGGAGCGGCGACCGCGGTGGGCGAAGTGCTGCCGGCACTCAAAGGCAAGCTCGACGGCGTCAGCGTCCGGGTGCCGACGCCGAACGTGTCGCTCGTCGATTTGTCGGCGGTCCTCGAGAAGAAGGTGACGGCCGAGGAAGTGAACTCGGCATTCGAGAAGGCCGCGTGCGGCCGTTACAAGGGAATCATCGAGTACGTGACGGCGCCGCTCGTCTCGGTGGATTTTCGCGGGAACCCTCACTCGGCCATGATCGATGCGCCCTACACGAAGGTGCTCGACGGCGATTTCGTGAAAGTGCTCGCCTGGTACGACAACGAGTGGGGCTACTCGAGCCGGTGCGTCGATCTACTGCGGTATGTGGAAGAGCGCGGACTGTAAGGGGGTCAGGTCTTGTATTGCAACATTTCGGCACGAATACAACGTTGTATTGCAGAATTTGGAGACATGCTGAATGTCGCAATACAAGACCTGACCCCCGATGCGCACCATTCGTGACCTCGCGTTGACCAGCAAGCGGGTCTTCATCCGCGTTGACTTCAACGTCCCGATTGAACACGGCAAGATCACGGACGACACGCGAATCCGGGCGGCGCTGCCGACGATCAAGTACGCGCTCGAGCAGCGGGCGACCGTCATCCTCGCGTCCCATCTTGGCCGGCCGAAGGGCAAACCGAAGCCCGAGTTCAGCCTGAAGCCGGTTGCCGAACACCTGGCATCTCTTCTCGTCAGGCCGGTGGCCTTTGCGCCGGATTGCGTGGGGCCGCAGGCCGCTGCGGTCGTCGAGAGCAATCGTGGCGGCGTCATCCTCCTCGAAAACCTCCGATTCCATCCGGAGGAAGAGAAGAACGATCCTGAATTCGCCCGTCAGCTGGCATCGCTCTGTGACGTGTACGTCAACGACGCGTTCGGCGCGGCCCACAGAGCTCACGCCTCGACCGAAGGCATCGTGCAGTTCGTCAACGACGCGGCTGCGGGGCTCCTCATGGCGGCCGAGGTCGAGTATCTCGGCAAGGCGCTGAAGTCGCCGGAGCGGCCCTTCGTCGCCATCATGGGCGGCGCCAAGGTGTCGGACAAGCTCGAGGTGATTCAAAACCTGCTCGGCCGCGTCGACGCGCTGCTGATTGGCGGCGCGATGGCGTACACCTTTTTCAAGGCAAAGGGGCTGCCGGTCGGCAAATCGCTCGTCGAAGATGAGCTCCTCGACAACGCGCGCGATCTCGAGGCGCGGGCAAAGGCGCGCGGCGTGGCGCTCGAGCTTCCGGTCGACCACGTCGTCGCGGAAAAAATCGCGGCGGGAGCGCCGACCGCGACGCTCGCGACCGGCGACCCCGCGATTGGCGATCGCCTCGGCCTCGACATCGGACCGAAGACCGTGGAGCGATACAACAAGATCATCGCCGGCGCGAAGACCGTGGTGTGGAACGGACCGATGGGCGTGTTCGAAATCGACGCGTTCGCGGCCGGCACCATCGGGATCGCGCACGCCGTCGCAGCCGTCAAGGGCACGACCATCGTCGGCGGCGGCGACTCGGTGGCGGCAGTCACCCGCGCCGGCGTCGCCGACCGCATCACGCACATCTCGACCGGCGGCGGGGCTTCGCTCGAGTTCCTGGGCGGCCGGACGCTGCCGGGAGTCGCGGCGCTCGAGCGCTGAGCGGCATGCGCAGGCCCCTGGTCGTCGCCAACTGGAAGATGCACAAGACGGCGCACGATGCGGTTGTGTTCGTGCGCGAGATCAGCGCGCTCATCCGCGGCATCGATCAAGTCGACGTGGTCGTGGCGCCGCCCTTCACGGCACTGAGCGCGGCGGCCGAGGCGGCGCGGACCACGCGGATCGGCGTGGCCGCACAGGACGTGTTCTTCGAGCGCGAAGGCGCGTTTACCGGCGAAGTGAGCACCCTCATGCTCAAGCACGCCGGCGCGACGATGGTGATCGTCGGTCATTCGGAGCGGCGGCGGCTGTTCGGCGAAACCGATGAGTGGGTCAACCGCAAGACGCGCGCAGTGCTCGAAGCCGAGCTCACGCCGATCGTCTGCATCGGCGAAACGCTCGAGGAACGCGATGGCGGGCGGACCTTCGCCGTGCTCGATCGGCAGCTCCACGAGGGATTTGTGGAGCTGACCGGAGATCAGGCTGCATCGCTGGTCATCGCCTACGAGCCGGTCTGGGCGATCGGCACCGGGCGCAACGCCACGCCAATCGAAGCCGACGCAGCACATCGTCACATCCGCGCGCGGCTGAACGAATGGTTCGGGACCCACGCCGCGGACCGCTGTCGGATTCTGTATGGCGGCTCTGTCAAGCCCGACAACATCGGCGATCTCGCGGCGCTGCCGGACGTGGTCGGGGCGCTGGTCGGCGGCGCGGGCCGCGACGTCGGCAGCTTTTCGGGCCACGTCCGCCATGCGAGGTATTCTCGTTATCGCTGCTTTTTTGGGTTTT
>JBLNGH010000612.1:0-7176 GCA_050264575.1 Acidobacteriota bacterium
CATCATCTCGTGGGATTCACGCAGTGTGCCGAACGGGACCTACACGCTGACGGTGAGGGCGCAAGATGTTGTGGGCAACGCCGCCACCGCGGCGGGAATCACCGTGACGATTAGCAACTGACTTCGAGTTGTCTCCCTTGTGGTACGCTCGGTCCCCAGCGCCGGATGCTGCGCTGGGGACCGATGTTTAATCGGCCAGGAACTGCTGGCGTCACGCTAGGGAGGTGTATACGTTCGTGGCCTAACCAAGGGTATCGGAGGATCGGCGCGAATGTTCTTCAGCGCGTATCTCGGCGGCGAAGCCGGCTTCGCTCCCTGGCGGCAAGCCGTGGCTTGGCACGCCCACTGGCTCGGGCTCTCCTCACAGGTCGAGCGCCGCACGCTGGCAGGCGCCGATGTGCTCGGCTTCGCGTGGCTCGAATTGCCGGCCCGCCAGGCCGAGCGCCACTTCTGCGAGACGGACCACGCGATCTACGCACGGACGGTCGGCGCAGCAACCCCGGAGGACGTTCCCACGGCCCGCGCCGCCGTTTGGGACGCGCTGGCAACCGCGACTGACGCCAACGCCGTGAGGTTGATGGCGTCGCTGAGGCACGGCGAGCTCACGATCGTGGTCCCCCCGACCACGCCGGAACAGTTCTATTTCGCCCGGACGACGGAAGGATGGGTGTTCGCCGACGACCTGCGGTTCTTTCCGCACGTGACCGATGCCATTGTCGACGAGTGCGCAGTTTACGCCCTGCTCCAGTACGGCGCCATCCCGCCCCCGTTCACCCTTTACAAGGACGTGCGACGCGTCTCGAACGGGCACGTCGTGCGCGTGCGGCGAGACTCGCCAGCGGTCGCATCCACGCCGTTCTTCCATCCGATCGATCTGCCTCGTCGGGCCGGGAGCGCGCAGGAATCGGAGCGATGGATTCAGGATACGTTCGACGCCATCCTCGCGCACGTACCGGCGGACGCCGTGCTCTACTTCAGTGGAGGAGTGGACTCGGGATTGATGGCCGCACGCTTGGCGCGCTTGGACCGACACGACGTCCGGCTCGTCAACTACATGTTCGACGCCGCGGACCACGAACACCTGCTCGCGGTGCGGATGGCGTCCCATCTGGGCTTCAAGTGCGAGCTGGTTACCCAGGTGCCGGCGCAAGCGGCCGACGTGCTGGACCGCGCGGGACGCGACTATTCCTTTCCGTTCGGCGACATCTCCACGATCCCGATGAATATCCTGGTGCACGGATCGCTGCCGTGGGCCACCCAATCGGGCGCGGTGCTGGAAGGCACCGGCGCCGATGGAGCCTACGGCATGGCCACCGATTATCCGAAATGGGCCCGCGCGTATGCCGTGCCACGCCTGCTTCGAAGCCTGGTAGCCAAGGCGTACGGTTGGTTGGATCTCTGGAGGTTCGACACCCGCGTAGAACGGCTTAGCCGCATCGTTCGCAAGAGTGTAGGGCTCCCCCTCCCGCACGCCTTCGTCGCGCAGAACGCCCTCGCGGGCATCGCTTACGACGCGCCCCCGCAAGCGGAGGCGAAACTCGCGCGGGCCGTGAGTGAGCACTGGGACGCCATCACCAGTGGTGTGACGGCCGAAGACCGGCTCAGCCTCCTCGACATTGTCTGGGTGTGTGCCGGGCGGATGGCGCCGAAGTCGTTCGATCCACTGCGCACGCGCGGGATCCGCCCGATCTATCCGTTCCTCGAGCCGTCCATGGTGTCCCTGAGTTCCTCGCTTTCGTGGGAAACGAAATGCGCGGGCGGGGAAGAGAAGGCCGTGTTGAAGCGCATGCTCGCACGCGAAGTGCCTGCCGAGTGGGTCTACCGACGCAAGAGCGGGTTCACGCGCTCCGCCGCCGCACGCGCGATGTTCGCGTCCGCGCCCGTCCAGGAGTTCCTCCGCGATGTCGTCGTTTCACCCAACAATCCGCTGAGCGATTTCTGTCGGATCGACGTCGTGAGGCGCCTCGTCGACCGGGCGCGACACCACTCGCTCAGCGTGGGGGCTCACGAGTTCCTGTGGGCGTTCGCTTTCGCCTCGGCGTGGCTGCGGGGAAGGCCGGAGGCACTCGACCCAGGCCTCCGTGCCGGACGAGGCGAGGAAGAGCACGCCGAAGGGGGGGCTGGTCTGCCGAGCTGACACAGTGGCCGGTCGACTTACTGGGCCACCTTCGCCGTCAGTGACACGTGCCGCTCCCTGAGTCCGTGGCGGTCTGCCCCGCGACCGGCACGAACTCCCAAACGTACGAGCCGTCGCTCAAGGTCAGCTTCAGCACGCCGAACACGCCGCTGATCTGCACTTCGCTGTTCGGGGCGATGAGCGTGTTGGGGAGATCCAGACCATCCCCGCCCGTGCCCACGATGATCTGACGAATCCCGTTCACGGGGTCGGCGACCCCGGCCGGCGTCTGCGGCGCGAACCGCTCGTAGTCACGCAAGTGCGCGTTGACGATGAGCTCGGCCCCGGCGGCGTAGAGGTCATCCCAGAAAGGCTTCACCGAGCCCGTCGGTGAGATCGTGCTCCCCGTCGTCGAGAAAAACCGCGCGTTGTGGAACAAGGCAAGGACGCACTGTTTCGTCGTCGCCGCGAGATCCGCACGCAGCCACGTTTCCTGCGGCGAGCCCACCGCGGTCGAGACGAACGCGTTGGTGCTGTTCAGCACGACGATGTGCCAGGCGCCGAGGTCGTAGCTGTAATAGCCCCCCGTGGGGTCGCCGGCCTGGGCGCCCCAGTAGCCGAAGTACCCCGCCGCTGTGGCGCTCGAGTCGTAGTCGCGGTGGCTGGGTGCAGGAGTCGTGCGCGCTTTGTGCCGGCCCCAGGTCGGGTCATAGCAATTCGCGTAGGCTGTCGGTGTGCCGCCGGGTAAGGCCGCGTCGCCCAGTGCGAACACCGTACCCGGGATCGCGTCCAGGAGGGCCGCCGTGGCTTCGTCACCCGTGCGGTCGCACCGCGCGATGTTCCCTGCGCCGACCAGGGTGACGCTCGCCCCAACGGCCATCGTGAGCAGTCCGGATCCGGCGCCACCGTCCTTGTCGGTGACGCTCACCTGCACGGTGTACGGGCCGGCGGCGCTGTAGACATGCGTCGCGGTGATCGGCGTCGTCTGGCTCGTGGTGCTGCCGGCCGTCGCCGCAGAGCCGTCGCCCCAGTCAATCGTGTAGGCCCAGGGCGCGTCGTTCAGGCCGAGATCGCTGAACGTGGCGTTGATGGTGACGGGGATGCCGATGGCGAAGGTCTGATCGGGTCCCGCGCTCACCACAGGCGCCGTGTTAGCGATGCCCGCGGTGGTGGTGACGGGCAGGCTGGCCGCCCCGTGTATATCGGTAACCGTGAGCGACACGGTGTAGTCGCCGTTGTCGTCGTACGCGTGCGTTGGATTGGAGCCCGTACCGCTCGTCCCATCGCCGAAGCTCCAGGCGTAGGTGAGCCCGTCACCGTCCGGATCGGACGAGCCGGTGCCGTCGAAACTCACCGCCACGCCTTCGGCACCGGCATAGGGTCCCCCGGGGGCCGCCGTCGGTGCCCCATTCGATCCCGCGGGCGGGGCAAAGTGGCACGTGCCGCTCCCCGCGTCGGTGAATGTCTCCCCCTGCATGGGCACGAACTGCCAGGTGTAGCGGTCGGGGTACAGGACCAGCTTCAACACCCCGAACGCGGCTGCCCTCACTTCGCTGTTCGCCGCGATCACGGTCGGCATGCCGACGCTCTCGCCGCCGGTGCCGACGTTGAATTCCTTGATGCCGTACGCCGAATCCGCCACGCCGGTCGGGGTCTGCGGGGCGAAGCGCTCGTAGTGATGCTCCTGCGCGTTCAGCACGACGTCGGCCCCCGCGGCGTAGAGGCGGTTCCACAGGTTTGTGACGATCGTGGAAGACGTAAACCCGGCCTCGTTGGACGAGAAGAACCGGGGCTGGTGGAAGGTCGCGAGCGTGCACTGCTTGGTGTTCGCTGCCAGGTCGGCCTGCAGCCACAGGTCCTGCTCCGAGCCGGCGCTGGTCGGGACGAAATTCCGGTTGGAATTCAAGACGATGATGTGCCACGCGCCGACGTCGAAGCTGTAGTAGCCCTTGTCGCGCGGCCCGGCGCGATCGCCGAAGTAGTCGAACGACCCGTTTGCGTTGCCGGTGCTGTACTCCTGGTTGCCGAGCGTGGCATAGGTGCGCGCCTTGTGGCGGCCCCAGGTGGGATCGTAGCAGCTCATATAGTTGGAGAGCGTGCCGCCCGGGAACACGTTGTCGCCGAGGGTGACCACCGTCCCGGCGATCGTGTCGAGAATCTGTGCAGTGAGCTCGTCGCGGCCGTCGTTGCAGGTCGAGATGTCCCCTGCGGAGAGCAGCACATTGAAGGCACCGACGCTCGTGATGGTGGCCGTGGTCGTCGCTGGTGTGCTCGTCGCGCCCCGCGTGTCGGTGACGGTGAGCGCCACGGTATAGCTGCCGGCTGCGGCGTAGATGTGCGAGGGAGCGGCGCCTGTGCCGGTGCTCCCGTCGCCGAAGTTCCAGGCATAGCTGAGCGTCTCGCCGTCCGGATCCGACGAGCCGGTGCCGTCGAACGTGAGGGTCGAGCCTTCCAGGGCGGAATACGGTCCCCCCGGCACCGCCGTGGGGGCTTGATTCGTGCCCGTCGGTGGGGTGCCGTGACACGCGCCGCTCCCCGCGTCGGTGAAGCTTCTGCCCGCGATGGGGATGAATTTCCAGGTGTAGCCGCCTGCCTTCAGCGTCAGCTTCAGGACCCCGAAGGTTCCGTTGTCGCGCACCTCGGAGTTCGCCGCGGCCGGCACCAGGCCGAACAGGCCTTCGCCGCCGCCGGTCCCCACGATGAATTGCCGGATTCCGGTGACGGCATCCGGGACGGCACCGGGGGTCTGCGGGGCGAAGCGCTCGTAGTGGTGGTGATGCCCGACGATGACGACCTCCGCTCCGGCGGCGTACAGCGCGTCCCACGCCGCCTGGGCATCCGGGTGCGTCTCGCCCGTGCCGGAACTGAAGAAGGGATGGTGCCAGTAGGCGAGCGTGCACTGCTTCGTGTTCGCCGCCAGGTCGGCGCGCAGCCACGTGTGCTGCGGCGAGCCCGCGCTCATCGGGATGTTGCTGTTCAGGGTGACGATGTGCCAATCGCCCAGGTTGTAGCTGTAATAGCCTTTGCCTGACGGGCCGGCGGCCGAGCCGAAGTAGTCGAAGTAGCCTTTGGCACCGGCCGTGAGATACTCGTGGTTGCCGGGGGCCGGCTTGGTGCGGGACTTGAAACGGCCCCAGGTCGGTTGGTAGCAGTTCTTGAAATCGGTGGTCGAGCCGTTTGGGTAGGCGGCGTCGCCCGCCACGAACACGGTGCCCGGAATGGTGTCGAGCAGGTTCGCCGTGAGCGAATCCTTGTTCGTGGTACAGTCTCCGATATCCGCGGCGCCTACCAGCACGTTGGGCGCCACGACGTTCACCGCGACCGTGTCCGCGCCCGATGAGCCGGCGTTGTTCGTGACGGTGACGCGCACGCTGCGGAGGCCCAGGGCCGAGTAGGCGTGCCCGGCGCTGATCGGCGTCTGGCTCTGCGTGGTGCCGGCGCTCGACGTGCCGTCGCCCCACAGAACCGTGTACGCCCACGGCGCGCCCGCCGGATCCGTATCGCTGAACCCGATCGAGAGCGCGAGGGTGTCGCCCGGGTTGGTGGTGACGTCGGGCCCGGCGTTCACCGCGAGCGGTGCGCCGTGGCAGGTGCCGGAGCCCGAGTCCTGGAACGTCTTACCCGCGATCGGCACGAACTCCCACGCGTAGCCACCGTCGTCGAGCGTGAGCTTCAGGACGCCCGGTGTCGTCCCGTTTCTGACCTCGCTGTTCGCGCGAAGGTGATCCGGGTTCTGGCTTTCCGCGCCGCCCGTGCCCACGACGAACTCCCTGATGCCGGAGGCCGGATCCGCGACGCCTGCGGGCGTCTGCGGCGCGAAGCGCTCGTAGAAGGCGTAGTGGGCGTTGACGACGACGTCTACGCCGGCGGCGTACAACGCGTCCCACAGCGGGCGCACCTTCAAGTTTGGACTGTCTTTCGAGTCGAAGAGGGGGTGGTGCCAGTACGCGATGGTGCACCGCGCCGGATTGGCGGCGAGGTCGGCGCGCAGCCATTGCTCTTGCGGCGAGCCGGCAGCCATGGAGATCGCCGTGCTGCCGCTGTTCAACACCACCACGTGCCAGGCGCCGAGGTCGTAGCTGTAATAGCCCTTCGCCGGATCGCCGGCCGCGGCGCCGAAGTAGCCGAAGTAGCCCGCCGCGCCGGCTGTTTTGTAGTCGCGGTCGCCCGGCGCCGGCTGCGTGCGCGCCTTGTGGCGGCCCCAGCTCGGCCCGTAGCACGTGTTGTACTGCGTCGTAGTGCCGTTATCGTAGGCGGCGTCGCCGAGCGCGAACACGGTCCCGGGGATGGCGTCGAGCAGGGCCGCGGTGGCGTCGTCGTTGATGTTGCCGCACTTGGCGATGTTGCCCGCGCCCACGAGTGTCACGGGCCCGGACGATGTCGCGAAACTCGGGCCGACGGGCGACTGCATCGTGTCATCGAGGCAGGAGACGACAACCAGGGTAGCGGCAACCACGGCGAGCGCCGCGATGACGTTGGAGCGGGACAGTTTCATGAGCAACGGACCTCGGGTCTCGGGCTAGGTGTCTCGGCCGCTATAGCCCAGCGCATCCGACATGCCCCCGCGGCGTAGCCCGACTGTGCGCCTACCTGTTGTCAGGCTTGATGTTGCATAAGGCGACCAGGACGATTCCACGGGCACTGCGGCGAAGCGATTACAGCAATGCGGCAGTCGCGTGACGTGATCAGACGCGGCGCCGGCACTAGCCGCGGAGGCGGTCGATCTCATCTACGAGGTGCGCGGCGAACGGCATCGAGCAGGTGAGCCCAGGGGAGACGGCGTTGAGGACATGGAAGGACCGGTCGTCGCCCTCGTACTTGAAATCCATTTCCAGCCGGCGTTTCCTGATGTCGATCAACTGGGCGCGGATCCCCGGGGGGCCCCAGCGCCGGAAGTGCTCGGGACGCAGGCCCTCGGCCAGCGAGGCGGCGAGCGCCAGCAGGTGGCGGCGGCTGTACTTGCGCAACTCGTCCAGCGCCAGCTGACGGAAGCCAAAGTCATTCCGGAGAAAAAGGCCCGCTTCGCGCCCGACGATGCTCGCGCACTCGGCCAGGTTGAA
>JBLNGH010000613.1:0-6469 GCA_050264575.1 Acidobacteriota bacterium
CCTCTCCAATATCCGCGGGGGGTTTATTTAATAACACGGGGTGGCTAATGGTCGGCCGCCCATGCTGGGCGGGCGCGTCGGCGGGGCTGACGCCCCGCCCTACACCAGTTTCGCAACTCCGATCGTCTACGGTTTGAGCGCACTCACCGGATCGACGCGCGCGGCGCGGCGGGCCGGCGCCCACGACGCGACGAGCGCGAGCAGTCCGAGCGCGACGGCGATAATCAGCGAGACCGTCACGCTGAACGTGCCAGCGCCGGCCATCACGGCTTCGAGGACGCGGGCGCCGAAGTACGCAACCACGACGCCGCCGGCCGCGCCGAGGAGAACGAGCACGGCCGCTTCGCGAAGCACGCCGCGGAGAATATCGCGCGGACGGGCGCCGAGCGCCATGCGAATCCCGATCTCGTGCGCGCGCTGCGCGACGGATGTGGAGACGACGCCGTAGAGACCGACACTGGTCAGCAGGAGGGCGATCAGCCCGAAGGCGACGGCGGCCCACATGACCATCCGCGCAGGAAACAACGGCACGGCACGCAGCTCGTCGAACGTCATCACATCGTAGGGCGCAAGCCTGGGGTCGACGGCCGCGATCGCCGTCCGCAATTCCTTCATCACGGCGGAGGGATCCTGACGCGTCCGCACGTGCAGCGTGAAGCTGCCGGGCGGTCCGAGCGCTGTCGGCACGTACATGAACGGACGCGGTGACTCGCCGATCTCGTAGTACGCGTGGTCCTTCACGACGCCGGCGACTTGCAGCATGCCACGGCCGAGGATCTCGACGGACTGACCGACCGCCGGCTTCTCCGGCCAGAAGCGCCGGGCGAATGTTTCGTTCACGACGAGCACTTTGGGCGCCGGGTCCGGTGAGGACCAGGATTCGCCGGCGACGAAGGTGATGCCCAGCGTTTGAAAAAACGCAGGCCCCACGGTGTTGAAGTCGATCGACGAGCTGCGCTTCCCGTCCGGCCTGACGTAGCCGGGCACCGCGATGCCCATGCGGTTGTGATCGAAGCTCAGCGGCACCGTGGCGCTGATGTCGGCGCTCTCGACGGCCGGATGGCTCCTCACTCGTTCGAGCAGCTGATCCGTCAAGGCGCGCCGCATCTCCGGCGTCTCGCGATGGAGGTTGAACGAAGCGAGTCCCAGCTCGTCAGTGCGGAATCCCGGTGTGAGGCGCTGCTGCCGGACGAGCGCGGTGGCGAGCAGACCGGCCCCGGTGAGCAAGACGACCGAGATCGTGATCTGCACGAAAACCGCGGCCCTTCGCACTTTCGTGCCGCGACGGCCGCCCGCCACGGTGCCGCCGTCGTCTTTGAGCAACGGGAAGGCGTGGAGACGGCTCGCGCGCCAGGCAGGCGCGAGACCGAAGACGAGGCCCGACACGAGCGAGAGCGCGGCGGCGTACGCGATCACCCGCCAGTCGAGTGCCGTGTCGAAGGAGAAATCCCCCAGAATCTGCAGCGGCAGTGGAATGCGTGAGAGCCCGGCGCCGATCAGGCGCGCAAGCAGGAGCCCGGCGACACCGCCGATGATCGCGAGGCAGAAACACTCGGTCAGCCACTCGCTCGCGAGCCGGCCGCGTCCGGCGCCGAGCGCCTGTCTGACAGCCATCTCGCGGCGGCGGGCCGCAACGCGCGCCTGCATCACGCCGGCGAGGTTGGCGCAGGTGACGATCATCAAGAGCACGGTGAATCCGAAGGCAGTCGCGAGGACCGGCGTGATGACGCCCCGCTCGGCTTCGTTCACGGCCGAAGCGGGCGTGACCGCGAACCCGAACTTCGAGGACGCGTGATCAGAGAAACGTTGACGGATCTCGACGGCCGCGAGATCAAGGTCGTGCCTGACGCCGGCGATGTCCACGCCCGGCTGCAGGCGGCCGATCATCGACAGCCATCCCCACCCGCGACGGCTGATCGACAAGCCGGTCGGACGCACCGTCTGGTGCATCATCAGCGGCGCCCAGAAATCGACCGCGTGCGAGCTGAACGTGCCGCGATAGCCGGGCGGCGCCACGCCGACGATCTCGAACGGCACGCCGTTCACGATCAGCTTCTGGCCGATCGTGGTGGGCGAACCGGCGAACTGCGATCGCCAGTAGCCGTGAGACAGGACGACCACCGGACGCACGCCTTCCGACACATCGTCGCGTTCGTCGAGCAGCCGGCCGGCCGTTGGCGTGAGGCCCAGCACACGGAAGTAGTTGCCAGTCACGACCTCCGCCGTGCGGATCTCGACGGCATCGGCCGGGCCCACGCGCGTCGACGTGACCGCGTGCGCGGCCAGATCGAGACCACGCGCGCGGTCCCGTCCGTCGACGTAATCGGGATAGGAGATGGTGTCGCGGTCGATGCCATCGGCGGTCCCGTAGACTCGAACCAGCGTGGCTGGATCGCGCGCCGGAATCGGCGCCAGAAGAAACGCGTTGACGAAGCTGAAGATCGTCAGGTTCGCGCCCGTGCCGAGCGCCAGAGTCGCCACCGCCGCCGCGGTGAAGCCCGGCTGACGGGCCAGCGTCCGAAGCGTGAGGCGCAGATCCCGCAGCCACATGGTCACACGCCCCTCTCGTGATGGCGTCAACGGCTCGGACCACTTCGGCGCGAGCGCCAGCCGCCGGCACTCGAGCGCGAGGACGAGCAGTCTCACGTCGCAGGTCGTGCGCCGGACGGTACGCGACCAGCGGTGCGGGAGCTCGGAGACCCGAGTCCGCTCGTGGTGGAGATCGGCCACTGCCGGATCGAACACGCGCTCGCGAAATGACGCGGGCACGAGCCGGCGGCAGAACGCCGACCATCGTTCAGGCATGCGAGCCTCGGCGCGTCAGACGAACCGATCCCAGCCGTTCGAGGTAGAAGGCGCGCGTGTCGGACACGGCGCGCAGGCCGGCGCGCGTCAGGCGGTACCGGCGTTCTTTCAGGTTCTGCCCGGCGATGATCGTCTGCTCGTACCAGCCTTCGACGAGGCCCGCCTCCTCGAGACGCGCCATCATTTGATAGAAGGCGGGACCGCTGTTCCGCACGCCGGCCGACGACAGCAGCGCCCGGAGCTGCCGGCCGGCCTGCTCATCTATGGACAGGGCCTCGAGGACGAGAAACTGCAGGTGCGTGATGAGGGGCAGCTTGATTGACATAATGCCGCATTATCTCATACGGCATTAGACGGGACAACTCCGACCTCGGGTTCCGTTTTACGCTTTTCGTAAGACGGAACCCGAGGTCTTCGAAAGCTGGAAAGCGGAGCGTTGGTGCGAAAGGGGGGAGTCGAACCCCCAAGGCCTTTCGGCCACCGGATCCTAAGTCCGGCGCGTCTGCCAGTTCCGCCACTTTCGCATCTGCAAAGGGTAACGCAGTCTTGCGTCCCGCCTCCCGCTCAGGCTTCCCGGCTTCCCGGCTTTCCGGCTTTCGGCGTTCCAGCTTCCACGCGTCAGCCGCCGGAGCCTGACATAATTCACTCGATGAAGACCGAGTTCACCGACGTCAGCGAGACCCGCAAAAACCTCTCCTTCGAAGTCCCCTCAGAGGTGCTCGACGCCGAAATCGACCGCGTGGCCAAAGGCTATTCCCGCGCCGCAAAGGTTCCCGGATTCCGGCCGGGCAAAGTCCCCGCGTCCGTCGTGAAGCAGCGCTACCGGGAGCAGATCCTCTACGACGTGGCGCACGACCTGATCCCCCGTTTGGTGGGAGACGCGTTGCGCGAGCGTGGCCTCGAACCGGTCGCGACGCCGGACATCCGGGACGTCGTGCTCGAGGAGGGGCGGCCGCTGACGTTCGTCGCGGATTTCGAGACGCTGCCGCCGATCGATCCAGGCGACTACACGGGCCTGACGTTCCGCAAGCCGCCGGCCGTGCTCGAGGTGGGGGCGGTCGACCGCGCGCTCGAGCAGCTTCGCCAGCGCGCGGCGCGGTGGCACCCGGTCGAGGATCGCGGCGGCGTCGCCGGCGACACGCTGCTCCTCGATCTCACGCGCACGCGCCGCACGGGTCTGATTCAGATTCCCGGCGAGGGACCGGCGCGCGGCCCCGACGACAAGCCGGAAGTGATGCAGAACGTTTCGATCGAGCTCGGCGCCCGGGCGAACCCGCCCGGCTTCGACGATCACCTGTCAGGCGCATCCGCGGGACAGACCCGGTCGTTCACCGTCACCTATCCGCCGAACTACGAGGTCGAAGAACTGGCGGGCGCGACCGTCGACTACGACGCGGCCGTCAAAGGGATTCGCCGCAAGGAGCTCCTCCCGCTCGACGATGAGTTCGCGAAGGAAGTGAGCGAGCTCGAGACGCTCGACGCGCTCCGCGATCGAATCCGCGAAGACCTGCAGAAAGGCGCCGAAGAGGAAGCCGACCATCACGTACGCCATGAGGTCCTGCAGGCGCTCGCCGGCCGGCTCAAGTCCGCGCCCGAGGTCCTGGTCGCGCACGAGATCGATCGCCGCCTCGAGGAATTCGTCCGGCGGCTGATGGAGCAGGGGCTCGATCCGCAGAAGGCCAACATCAACTGGGACGAGTTCCGCGAGCGCCAGCGGAACCCGGCGGCCGACACGGTTCGCAGCACGCTCGTGCTCGACGAAATCTCGCGGCGCGAAGGGATCGAGGCGACCGACGAAGACCTGTCGCGCGAGATCGACCGATTCGCCGAGCGCGCGGGGCGGACGCCGGCTGCCGTCCGGGCGCGCCTCGAAAAGGAAGGCGGGCTCGATCGCGTGCGCGCCGGCATCCGCCGCGAGAAGACGATGGCCTGGATTCTCGAAAAGGCGCAGATCGTTACCGGATAGGTGTCATCTGGAATCTGCAATCTGGGAATCTGCAATCTTGACTGCAATCTGAAATCGGCAATCTGGAATCTATCGGGGAATCTGGAATCTATCGGGGAATCTGGAATCTATCGGGAATCGCGACTCCGGCAATCGGGCAATCGGCAATCTGGGGCGATCGCCCTCGATTCGTGATTGCCCGTCCGATTGCAACGCGCCGACTACGACAGCCCGATTACCAGATTCCCCGATTCCCCGTCCGATGGCGACGCCCCAACTACGACAGCCCGATTACCAGATTCCCCGATTCCCCGTCCGATTACAGATTCCCGTTTTCAGATTTCAGATACCATGTCCCCATGCCCGATTCCCGTGCCCAACTGGTCCCGATGGTCGTCGAGCAGACGAATCGCGGTGAGCGCGCCTACGACATCTTTTCCCGGCTCCTCAAAGACAGCATCATCTTCATCGGCACGCCGATCGACGATGCGGTCGCCAACCTCGTCATCGCCCAGATGCTCTTTCTCGAAGCCGAGGATCCCGACCGCGACATCGTGCTCTACATCAATTGTCCGGGCGGCTCGATCACGGCGGGGCTGGCGATTTACGACACGATGCAATTCATCAAGCCCGACGTCGCGACGTACTGCATCGGTCAGGCCGCGTCGATGGCCGCCGTCCTGCTCACGGCCGGCGCGAAAGGCAAACGCTTCACGCTGCCGAACGCGCGCATCCTGATCCATCAGCCGTGGATGTCCGGCCTGGCGGGACAAGCAAGCGACATCGACATCCACGCGAAAGAAATCCTGCGCATGCGCGAGCGATTGAATGAAATTCTGGCGCTGCACACCGGCCAGCCCCTCGCGCGCATTCAGGAAGACACCGATCGCGACTACATCATGGGCGCAAATCAGGCGAAGGAATACGGTATCATTGACGATGTTCTTCTCCGGCGGGGCTGAAATCCGGCCCGCTATCGGCCATGGTTCGCCGGCCGATAATCGTGAGAGGAGACGCCAGTTCCCATGACCACCAAGAAGACGGGCGACGCCGAAGTCTTGCGATGCTCGTTCTGCAACAAAGACCAGAACGACGTCCGCAAGCTCATTGCGGGCCCGACCGTCTTCATCTGCGACGAGTGCGTCGAAGTCTGTAATGACATCATTGCGGACGACAACAAATTTGACCGCGGCACCCGATCGTCGCTGCCGATGCCGGTCGACATCAAGAAGTTCCTCGACGAATATGTGATCGGCCAGGAGCAGACGAAAAAGAAACTGGCCGTCGCCGTCTACAACCATTACAAGCGGCTCGAGATTCAAAAGCAGTCGCGCGGCCGCCACGACGTCGAGCTCACCAAATCGAACATCCTGCTCATCGGACCGACCGGCACCGGGAAGACGCTGCTCGCGCAGACGCTCGCGCGGCTGCTCTCCGTGCCGTTCACGATCGTCGACGCGACGACGCTCACCGAAGCGGGCTACGTCGGCGAGGACGTCGAGAACATCATCCTCAAGCTGCTGCAGGCCGCGAGCGGCGACATCGAAAAGGCGCAGCAGGGCATTATCTACATCGACGAAGTCGACAAGATCTGCCGCAAGGACGAGAACCCCTCGATTACGCGCGACGTCTCCGGCGAGGGCGTGCAGCAGGCCCTGCTGAAGATGCTCGAAGGCACGGTCAGCAATGTGCCACCGCAGGGTGGCCGAAAGCATCCCG
>JBLNGH010000614.1:0-8005 GCA_050264575.1 Acidobacteriota bacterium
CGATCACGTCGAACTTCCGTGAAGGGCTCACCGTGCTGCAGTACTTCATCTCGACGCACGGCGCCCGCAAGGGTCTGGCCGACACGGCGCTGAAGACGGCCGACTCGGGCTACCTCACGCGTCGTCTCGTGGACGTGGCACAGGACGTGATCATCTCGGAGATCGACTGCGGCACGCTCGACGGGATCGAGGCGCGGGCGATCGTCGACTCGGGCGGCGAGATCGTCGAGCGGCTGAGCGACCGCATCATCGGCCGCGTCGCGCTCGAGGACATCAATGACCCGGCATCCGGCGACACGATCGTGCCGGCTGCCGGCGAGATCGACGAAGCGCTGGCCGACGCGGTCGAGGATGCCGGAATCGAGCGGGTGAAAATCCGATCGGTGCTCACCTGCGCGTCACGCCGCGGCGTCTGCGCCAAGTGCTACGGCCGCGACCTGGCGACGGGCCGGCTGGTCGAGCTGGGCCTGGCGGTCGGCGTCATCGCGGCGCAGTCGATTGGCGAGCCCGGCACGCAGCTCACGATGCGGACGTTCCACATCGGCGGCACGGCCTCGCGCGTGTCCGAGCAGTCGACGCTCGAGACGCGGCACAAGGGCAAGGTCCGTTACGAGGGACTCTTGGCGGTCGAAGGGCGCGAGCAGAAGGACACCGCCCATGCGGGCGGCAAGTCGCTGATCGTCATGAACCGGACGGGATCGATCAACATCCTGGACGACAAGGGCGTCGTGCGCGAGCGCTACGCCGTCGTCTACGGCGCGCATTTGAAGGTGCGCGACGGCCAGCAGGTCGAGAAAGGGCATGTCCTGGTCGAGTGGGATCCGTACACGTTCTCGATCCTCACAGAGGCGTCCGGGACCGTGCGGTTCAAGGACATCATCGACAAGGTCACGGTCCACGAGGACGTGGACGAGGTCACCGGCCTCTCGCGCCTCATCATCGTCGACTCGCCGGACGAGAAGAAGCAGCCGGCGATCGAGATCGTGGCGGCCGACGGCCGGGTGCTGCACAAGTACCACATGCCGTCCAACGCGCACCTGATGGTCGGCAACAGCGAGCCGGTGGTCGCCGGCGACGTCCTCGCGAAGATTCCGCGCGAGACGACCAAGACGAAGGACATCACGGGCGGTCTGCCGCGCGTGGTGGAACTGTTCGAAGCCCGCAAGCCGCGCGAGACGGCCGTCATCTCGGAAATCGACGGCACCGTCCGGCACCTCGGCATCGTCAAGGGTCTCCGGAAGATCGAGGTGGTGGCCGACGACACTGCGGCGCCGCGGGAGTACTCGCTGCCGCGCGGCGTCCACGTCAACGTCCAGGACGGCGACCGCGTCCGCGCGGGCGAGCCGCTCATGGACGGTCCGCGCAACCCGCACGACATCCTGGCGGTCCTCGGCGAGAAGGAGCTGCACGCCTATCTCGTGAACGAGATTCAGGAGGTTTACCGGCTGCAGGGCGTCGGCATCAACGACAAGCACATCGAGGTCATCGTCCGGCAGATGATGCGGTGGGTGAAGGTCGAGGAGGTGGGCGACACCGAGTTCCTGATCGAGGAGCAGGTGGACAAGTTCCGCTTCCAGGAAGAGAACGAGCGCGTGCTGCAGGACGGCGGACTGCCGGCGAAGGGCCGGCCGCTGCTCCTCGGCATCACGAAGGCGTCGCTCTCGACCGACTCGTTCATCTCGGCCGCGTCATTCCAGGAGACGACGCGCGTGCTCACGGAGGCGTCGATTTCCGGGAAGGTCGATTACCTGCGCGGCCTCAAGGAGAACGTCACGATGGGCCGGCTGATTCCGGCCGGGACGGGCTTCGAGTGGTACAAGCACGTGACGATTCCGCCGGACGAGCCGCCGCCACCGCCGCCGCCATCGCCCGAGGAGCTGGAGGCTCAGCGGGAGATGGACGATCTGACGGACGCGGACTATATGTTCCGCGACGAAGGGGAATAGGCCGGACTGGTTCCGAGCAGGCCGGACTGGTTCCCAAGTCCGCCACTCAACTTCGAACTACGGACGATAGATGACGGGCGCGTTCACGAAAGTGGGCGCGCCCGTTTTGTTTTGGGACAATGCTCATCACAACTGATCCATGCCGGAACAGCAATCGCTTAAAGCACCGCGTCGGCGCCGGTTGGGGAGAGTGACGGGCATCGCCATCCTGGTGCTGTCCTTGCCTGTCATCCTGCTGGTCGGCGCGTATTGGGTTCTGCAGAAGCTGGCTTTGCGCATTGCCCTGTTGACCGCGTGGGTGCCGCGCGGGCGCCACGTTCTGTTCGTCTATTCGGATAGCCCGGTCTGGGGCGAGTACATTCGAGCCCGGATGCTTCCTCGCCTTCCGGCAAACGCCGTCGTTCTCAATTGGACCGAGCGATCGACCTGGCGAATGGGCAGCCTCGCAGTGTGGGCGTTCCGGCACTACGGCGGAACACGCGAATTCAACCCGCTGGGACTTCTGATTCCCACGGTCGGCAAGGTCCGAATCTACAGGTTCTGGCGTCCGTTCAAGGAGTTCAAACACGGCAAACCCGAGTCGCTCGTGGCGATGGAAGCACGATTCTTCGACGATCTGACGGAGATCTAACCTCGACTTGCAGCCTGCGTCGCCTGATGCGATGCTGAACCGCCGCCGCTGAAGCGCAGCCCAAGCCGCCATCTTTCAACACATGACGGAACCGACCGAACGTTGCATCGGCTGCGGTGCAATCGTCGCCCGTATCGATGGGCCCATCCACGCAATCGGTCGCCGGCCACCTGGTCAATCTATTTGCGCAACTCGAGGTTGGCCTTCCGGTCGCGCGCGCGGCGGCGCGCGAGTGGGCGGCGATGTCCGCGCGTGGTACGACGATCTATCTCGGGGGCATGGAAGGAGTTGAACCATGGCCGACGTGCATGATCCCATGGAGACGAGACTGGCCCGGATCGAGCGAACGAACCGGGTTCTCGTAGGCATCATCTCGATGACCTTGTTGGTGATGTGCTCCGCCTTGCTGGCGGGATTCTCACAACCGACGGTGTCACAAGAATCTCTGCGGGCAAGGAGCCTCATCATTGAGGACTCGGCCGGGCGGCCGAGAATCGTGATGGGCGCGCCGATCCCCGACAGGAACGCGGCCGGCAATCCCAGAGCGGGCCTGATCATCAACGACGCGGCCGGCGTCGAGCGATTTGGCCTCGGGCTGCAGGAGTCTGGCCGACTTGTCGTGGGGCTCGACGCACCTCCCGGGAAAGGCGACGACCGCAATCGAGAGCGAATCACGCTGGTGGCCGACGAGAACGGCGGAAGCTACATCCGGTTCCTGGATCGCACCACGTCCATTCCGGCCCGCCTCTACCTCGATGAGCAGAATCGCGTCTGGCTCGAGTTCATTGGCGCGCAGGCCAACGAGATCGTTCGGCGACGAATCGGCCTGAGCGGGGACGAAACAACACGGACGCCCCGGTAGCGAGCGGTTTCATCTCGGCTTGCAGCCGACGCGAGCGTCGAGGAATATCTTCTTCCGGGAGAGCAGCATGAGTTATCCGCACCTGGTCATCGCGCGGTTGTACGAGTACATCGAGCCAGTCGATCGCGGAAACCGGTATGAAGATCCGCTCCACGAGGTGCTCGAAGCGGCGCAAGCCGGCGCCGTGACCGGTGGCGGCTCTCAATTGAACGAATCGGGTCAGATCGAGTTCGCCGACGTCGAGATCGAGCTCGCGGATCTTGAGGCCGCCATAGACCTGGTGGCGAGCACGTTGGAATCGGCGGGCGCGCCGCAGGGTTCGGAGATCCTTCACGAGGCCAAGGTCGTGCGGGAGTTCGGTCGGCAGCAGTGCCTTGCTGTCTATCTCGACGGGACGAGCCTGCCCGACGAGGTGTATGCGAATCTCGACTTTGACGACGTGGTGACCAAGATCGGAACCGCTGCCGGACCGGACAGCTACCGTGGATGCTGGCAGGGGCCGGAGGAGACTGGACTCTACTTCTTCGGAAGCAATGCCGAGGAAATGTTCGCTCTCGTCGAACCACTACTGCGCACCCTGCCGATCGGGCAGAATGCGCGCGTCGTGATCCGTCACGGCCACGAGAGCCTGCAGCCTCGCACCGTTCGGATGCCACGTCACTAGAGCCGTTTTCGTTTCCGTGTAGCCTGACGAAAACGGCCTTGGCGGTTTCGCATCAGAGGAAGTGCTCGCCGTGGTGGGGTCACGGCCGCGACACCAAAGTCGAAACCGCTCTAGAGCGGAAGGGCGCCATCCATGAGCACGCTCGAGAAGGCCTTCGGCTATCAAGGGAACAACATGAACCTCCCCGTGCAGGACCTTGACGCCGCCGTGCCTTTCTACGAACGCATCCTCGGCTTCCGCGTGATGTCGCGCAGCGACACACCCTGCCGCTCGGCGGTGCTCGCGCGCGATCAGGTGCAGATTGGACTCGCGGAAAATGGCGGCGACTCGACGCAGGACGGCTGTGCGTTCCACGTGAAGGACGTCGAGGGCTTGTTCGCGGAGTTCAAAGCGAATGGCCTCGAGAAGGAGCTGTCGCGGTTCGACCTGGAGCAGCACGGCGAGGCTTCCTGGAAGGTCTTCTACGTCGTCGCGCCCGACGGTCTGTGCTACTGGTTCGGCGAGCGCGAACCGCTCTAAAAGCCGGTTTCGTCAGGCTACACGGAAACGAAAACGGCCCTAGTCCTGTGGACTGCGGTCCTCTCTCGCTCGCGTTCGCGTCGACGAGTGCTCGCGAATCCAGTGGGCGAGCGCGTCCTCTGAGATGGTCCCCTCAGCCAGGGCGACAATCTCGGCCACGACCTCGACGTCCGTCGCCGAAAACTGATGGCCGTTGGTTTCGAGAAACGTGACCATGGCGAGGAATCCGACGCGCTTGTTGCCATCGACGTACGGATGGGTTCTCACGAGCCCGTACGCGTAAGCTGCGGCAAGCCGCGGCACGTCTGTCCGCCGGTCGTAATGCCACCGCTGTTGCGGCCGCGCCAGAGCTGACTCGAGCGCGTTTTCGTCACGAATTCCCGGAACGCCTCCGTGTTCGCGCAACTGATCATGATGGATGGCATCGACGACGAGCCGGCGAAGCCATCGGGGTTCACGACGTCTGACCACCGGCTATTTCGCCAGTTCTCTCAGCGCGTTCCGGTACTTCTTCGCTGCCCTGGCGGCAATCTTCAGCGCTCGCTCCGCGTCCGGATCGTACGGCGTCAGCAGGATGCCGCGGTCCGTTTCCACCGCCAGCACG
Source organism: Acidobacteriota bacterium (assembly GCA_050264575.1). Taxonomy (GTDB): domain Bacteria; phylum Acidobacteriota; class Vicinamibacteria; order Vicinamibacterales; family SCN-69-37; genus DASQFI01. The sequence goes on from JBLNGH010000614.1 coordinate 5,227, forward strand.
CGGTCGCCGGCCTCGAGCCGCAGTCGGTCGGCCATGTCTTTGGGCAGCGTGGCGCTCACCGACCCGCCCGCCTGGCGAAGCGTCACGTTCTTCGTCATACGGACAGAGTAGCATATTTATGCTACAGAACGTGTGCTCGCGATTGCGCGGACGCGCGGCCCGGTCCCATAATTCAAGACCCCGCACTCATTCGACTCGGAGCGTCCGGCAACGAACATCTGGACGGATACCGTCCACGGTGGAAGGATTTGCTACATGGATCGGCGAACTTTCCTGAGCCTCGCCCTGGCGGCGCCCGCTTTCGGTCAGGCGGCGAAGGCGGTGATTCAAGGCGGCATGCGCGAGGTCGCGTGGACGCAGTGGGGCGGTCCCACCCGCAACTTCCAGACCGAAGCCAGCGGACTCCGCGACACGTGGCCGGCCAGCGGGCCGCGCGTCGTGTGGAAACGGCCGCTCGGCGAGGGTTACTCGTCGCCGGCGGTCGAGAACGGCGTGTTGTACACGAGCTACGGCAGACCACGCGAGGAGATCGCGCTCGCCGCCAATGCCGAAACCGGCGCCACGCTCTGGGAACACAAGACGCCCATGGACTTCAAGAGTGACGCCGGCGCCGAGATGGGGAACGGCCCCTACGCGACGCCCCTCGTCGTCGGCGATCGCGTGTTCACCGCCGGCGTCGCCGGCCGCCTGCAATGCCTCGACAAGAAAACCGGCAAGCTGCTGTGGACGCAGCAGCTGTGGAGCGACCTCCACGGCTCTCAATTGATGTACGGGTATGCGTCGAGCCCGATTGCGTTCCGCGACACCGTGATCGTGCCCGTGGGCGGACGGGGCAAGGCGCTGATGGCGTTTCAGCAGGCCGACGGCAAGGTCGTGTGGAGCAAGAACGACTTCGGCAACGTCTACTCGTCGCCCGTGCTCATCAGTGTCGGCGGTCTCGAGCAGCTCGCCGCGGTGATGGACGGCGCGGTCATCGGGGTCAACCCGCACAACGGCGATTTGCAGTGGCAGGTGCCGTTCCAGGCCGAGTACTCGATCGCCGTCGCCAGTCCGGTCTGGGGTCCCGACAATCTGCTCTTCGTGTCGGCCGAGTACAACGCCGGCACGAAAGTCATCGAGCTGCAGCGAACCGGTCAGGCGACGAAGTCGACCGAGCTGTGGAGCTCGAACCGGCTGCGGCTCCATCACGGGAACGCGATGCGTATTGGCGAGGCGATCTATTTTTCGAGCGGCGGCAAAGGCAGCCAGGCGATCCTGAGCGCGGTCAACGCCCGGACCGGGAAGATCTACTGGCAGGAACGCAGCATCGAGAAAGCCACGTTCGTGTGGGCGGATCGGAAGCTGATCACGCTCGACCAGGACGGCAATCTGATGATTGCGCACCCGTCAACGGAGGGGTTCAAGATCTCCGCAAAAGCGAAGCTGCTGGAGCACCTCTCGTGGACGCCGCCCACGCTCGTCGGGTCGCGGCTGTACATCCGCGATCGCCGAACCATGATGGCGGTCGATTTGAGCTGACCGCGCGTCCACGACGATTGCTCCGACACCCTGATGGCGCTCGTCGTCCTTCTGCGCGGCCTCAACGTCGGCGGATACCGGAACTTCCGCCCGAGCAAGCTCGCGGAACAACTGCAGCACCTCGATGTCGTCAACATCGGCGCCACCGGGACGTTCGTGGTGCGCCGGCGGGTCAGCCCGTCGCAGCTGCGCGCGGAAATCGCAGCGAGGCTCACTTTCGACGCCGACATCATGATCGTCCGGGGCCGCGACATCGGCAGGCTCCTGTCGCACGCGGTGTTCGCGCGCTACCCGGCGCGACCTGGCATTGTTCGCTTTGTAAGCGTACTTTCCCGAGTTCCCGCGTCCGCGCCCCGGCTGCCCATGAGTTTTCCTCCGCGCGGCCCGTGGCTCCTGAGGATTCTCAGGCGTGACGGCCGGTTCGTGTTCGGCATGTACCGGCGCCACATGAAGGTGATTGGCTACCTGGGCTCGCTGGATCGGGTCTTTGGGGTCCGGGCCACGACACGCAACTGGAATACGATCGCGGCAATCGCGAAGGTCATCGAGGGGCAGTAGAGCATGATGTTGGGTCGACCAGCTCCTGAAGTCATCATCGCGATCGTCATGACGAACGTCGACGCTGGCACGGCGGCGCCGCGTCCTCCCGATGTCGAATCGATCGAGTCCGATCGGCAGGAAGTCAAGGATGTCGTTGTGAGAGTCGCCGACAAGCTCTTCGCAGCCAAGCGCTACGGCTGGAGATCGCCGGTCCGTCGCAGCGCTTCGCTGCCGGGCGTGAAATAGCGACGCGATGGTGCACATTCGGCAAGCGGAAGAGCGGGATCACGCGGAGCTGCTCGCCATCATCAATCAGGCAGCGCTGGCTTACCGCGGGGTGATACCGGCAGACCGCTGGCACGACCCTTACATGCCGGAACACGAGTTCCAGACCGAGATCGCCAGCGGCGTCATCTTCTGGATTGCGGAAGATGATGAAGGGCTGCTTGGAGGCATGGGAATCCAGGACAAGGGCGCGGTGGCGTTGATACGCCACGCGTACGTCTCACCGTCTGCGCAGCGAAAAGGCGTCGGGACGAGACTCCTCCGGCACGTCGCCGCCTTGATGACGAAGCCGGTGCTGATTGGCACGTGGGCGGACGCCACGTGGGCAATCGATTTCTACCAGCGCAATGGCTTCGCGCTGGTGTCGCGCGCGGAGACGGAGCGTCTGTTGCGGACGTACTGGGCCATCCCCGATCGTCAGATCGAGACGTCGGTT
>JBLNGH010000615.1:0-4082 GCA_050264575.1 Acidobacteriota bacterium
CTACGGCGTCGGCTTGCCGATCCTCGAAGGCTACGGGCTCACGGAGACGGCGCCCGTCCTCTGTGTGACGCCGCTCGACGCCATCCGGTTCGGGACGGTCGGGCCGCCGCTGCCCAACGTCGAGCTCCGCATTGCCGACGACGGAGAGATCCTGGCGCGCGGACCGAATGTGATGGCCGGCTATCTCAACCGGCCTGCGCAAACCGCCGAGGCGATTCCCGATGGATGGCTCCATACCGGCGACGTCGGGACGCTCGACGACGCGGGCTATCTCCGGATCACCGATCGCAAGAAAGAGCTCATCGTCACGTCCGGCGGCAAGAAGGTCGCGCCGCAGCCGATCGAGACGGCGCTGCGCGCCAACGACCTCGTGGCCGAGGCGGTCGTCGTCGGCGAGACGCGTCACTTTGTCGGCGCGCTCATCGTGCCCGACTTCCAACAGCTCGGCCAGCGCATCGGCATGGCGCGCCCGGCGGACGAGCCCGCGGCGCGCGCGATGCTCGACCGGCCGGACGTGCGGTCGCTCTACGCGCAGGTCGTGGCCGGGGTGAACCACGGGCTCGCGCAGTTCGAGCGCATCAAACAGTTCGCGCTGCTGACGCGCGAGTTCACGGTCGAGTCCGGCGAGCTCACGCCGACGCTGAAGGTGAGACGGAATGTCGTTGAACGAACCTGTCGCGAAGTGATTGAAGGGCTTTATGAGAAATGACGTGTCGATCTGAAATCTGCAATCGGGAAATCTGTAATCTGATCTGAAAGCCGGCAATCGCGCAATCGGGGAATCTATCGGCAATCAGGGAATCTATCGGGGAACCGGCGATTGCAGATTGCCGGATTACAGTTTGTCGATTGCCGATAGCTTTCAGATTCCCCGATAGATTTCAGATTCCCGATTTCCCGATTGCCGTTCAGATTGAAGATTCCCCGATTCCAGATTTCAGATTGACACGATCTTCTATCCGGGCCCTATCCTCACGTTCCGCCAGATCGCGCCGCGCATCGTCTCGCCGCGCGATCGCGTGCCCAGCGAGATGCGGTGCGCGGGCGGTGCGTACGCGATGCCGCCGAACCCCTCGGAGAACCAGGTGCGATTGTCGCTCACGCTGCCGTCAGCGTTCACAGTCCCGACGGCCACCGAGTAGCCGGACGGACTCCAGCGCAGCGTGAAGCGGTAGACGACGCTCGACCGCCAGTCGACGGTCACGTCGTTGCGCTGGGTGTGGTCGCCGGGATTGCCGCCTTCGCTCGCGGCGCCGTTCCGCCAGACGATCTTCATCCCCGACCCGTCGCCGTCGCTGCGCTGTTCGAGGTGCATCTTCCAGGGATGGTCGCGAAACGTCGCCAGGTCGTTGAACGCCGGTCCGTCGCCCATCGAGATCCACTTGTAATCCTTCGACACGGGCGCGCCCTCGGCCCGGCCGAAGTTCGTCACCTCGAATTCCACGGTGCAGGTGGTGCAGGTGGGAATCGTGTAGTCGATGCCGTCGCTATCGCTCTCGGCGCGCCAGCCCTGGCCCTGAACGAACGTTCCGCCGATGCGGTCGCCGACCGTCACACCCGTCGTGAGGGGGTCGTAGACGCTTTGACCGAGGATGAATCCCTTGTTGGCGGTCACGAAGTTCTCGGTCCGCGACCAGTCTCCGGTCACGGAATCCGAGTAGGCGCGGGCGCGCCAGTACAGCTTGAAATTCGGTTTCAGCGTGTCGGTGATCGTGTACGACGTCGTGCTGTTTCCCTGAGCCACGTCCTGCTTCGTGCCCGTGCGGGTGTCCGCGGGAAACGTGTCGACCTCCGACCATTCGAACCGGTAGCGGATGTTCGTCACCGTCCCGGTCACTTGCGCGTTGTTCACGCTCAGCGTCACGGGAGAGTCGGCGAGGGCCTGCCCCCCGATCGGGCCGGTTGCCTGAGGCGCGGCCAGCGTCGCCGTCACCGGCGGCGTCGGCTGCGTCGGCGTCGAGGGCGTGCTGCTGCCTCCACACGCGGCCACACCCAGTGCGGCGACGACGATCCCGACGCGCGGTCGGGTCAGCAAGAGGTTCATCGTCTTACCTCAGGGGCTTCAGCGCGCTGCCGAGCGAGGCCGGCCGCGACTTGTTGCCGATCCAGACGTTTCGATATGTGGCGGGCCACGACCCCGTGTCGTCGACGCTGTTGTTGACGCCGACGTACGCGAAGTGCGGGCTGGGTTGATAGCTGAACGTGGACGACTGTCCGTAGTCGTAGATCGTGGCGCCACCCTGGCCCGTGCCGCTGCCGTTCACGCCGCCGGGGCCGCCGTCCTGCACGCTCACCTGGATGAAGTTTCCCCAGGTCGCTTTCCAGTAGTACGTGTTTGCCGGATTCAGATGAAGCACCGACGCCTGGCGGCGGCCGATGTCCGGCTCGAGCTTACGCGCCTCGACGTCCTCGCCAAGCAGCATCTTGAACGAGATCGCGAAGTCGGGATTGCCGTTGAACCCGCGGTACTGCACGTTCATCAGGAAATCACTCGTGTAGTGATTACCGGGGTCGTCGTCCATGGACAGGATCTTGAGCTTGCCGGTGTTCCCGCTCGCGGAGACTGGGTTGTCGGAAAGCCCCTCGACGTCCACGGAAAACTCGCCATTCCAGATCGGCTGCGCGAGCCGGTACCTGAGATAGGCATTCGTGTCGTGCAGACGCAGACCCCTGCCGTCGACGAACGTGGAGGCGCTGACGCGGGCTTCCGCGATCGTCGCGCCGTTGACCAGCGGGTCGTACAGCTCGCCGGGGCGGTTGTAGCCCACGATCTGGGTTCGGAAGGTCGAGACGGACGACCACTCCCCGACGGTTGACCCCTGTACCCACCGCGCGCGCCAGAAAAAACGCGTGGCCGGCTGCAGGTCTTCGGTGACGTCGACCGACGTGGTCGCCGTGCCCTCAGCGACACTGCTTCGCGTCAGCGCGATGGGGTAGTGCTCGCTTCCGCCAGTCGCCGCGCCGAAGTCGCTTTGGGTCGAGATCTGGAATTCGTAGGTCTTCGCGCCCGCTTGCGCGGCCACGCCGTTCCTGACGCGCAGCGTCGGCCGCAGGGTGGCCAGCTGTTCGTCGGCGCCCGGCGCCTCGATGGTTGGCGCGGCGGTGGACGCCGCCGGTGGCGTGCCGGCGGGTGGTGTCGACGACGGCGCGGCGCTGCCGCCGCAGGCGACGGCTGCGGCAACGTACGCGGTCAGCGCGGTCGCCGCGAGCGCGCGCCCGACAGAACAGTCAAACGGCATCGGCAGAGTCTAGCAGCGGACCACCAAATTGTCTCGGTGAAATTCTGTGCAGATCAATTTTTCGCGTAAAAATTAGCGGCCTCGCGTATACTGCCGGCCCAATGCCGCGCCTGAAGCGCCGCCGCGGCCGGCCCCGCAAGTTCGGCCGACCCGCGCGTCCCGTCACCGTGACGCTGCCCGAGGACGTCATCGCCCGGCTGACGGCCGTCGATATCGATCTCGGACGCGCCATCGTCAGCGTCGTCGATCAGGCGCCGCGCCCAACGCGCGCCGCCCCGGCGCGAACGGCGGCCTCGCTCGCCAGCTACGGCCGGCACGCGGTCATTCTCGTGCCTCCCGTGCACGCGCTTCGCCGCCTGCGCGGCATCGAGCTCGTGCCGGTGGGCAACGGCCGCGCGCTCATCGCACTCGACCATCCGCACGCCGTCCCCGAGCTCGAGCTGGACCTGCGCGATGTGCTGGACCGGCGCGTGCTGAAGACGCTCGATCGGACGGTGCTGGAAAGTGTGGCGGAGATCCTGCGGAACGCGCGTCAGTCGAACGTGCTGACGATCGCCGAACGCTCGATCATCGTCCTGACCAAGAGATAGGAAACTGAAATCTGGAATCTAGAATCTGGAATCGGTCGGGCAATCTGGAATCTGAAATCAATCTGGAATCGGGAATCTGAAATCGAATCTGGAATCTGAAATCGAATCTGGAATCTATCGATAATCCGATTCCAGATTGCCGATAGATTCCAGATTGCCGATAGATTGCAGTTTCCCGATTCCAGATTGCGGTTCCGATTGCAGATTCCCCGATTGCAGATTTCAGATTGACAGGGATCTAGAAAACTTTCGC
>JBLNGH010000616.1:0-2679 GCA_050264575.1 Acidobacteriota bacterium
CGATCGCATGATCGCGCTCGTGGAAGGGGCCGAGCGGCAGAAGACGCCGAACGAGATTGCCCTCAACATCCTGATCGCCGGCCTGACGATCATCTTCCTGATCGCCGTCGCGACTCTGGTGCCGTACGCGATCTACAGCATGAGCTCGGCCGGCGCGTCGGCCGTGCCGGGCATCGCCGTCTATACGGCGCTGCTGGTCTGCCTGATTCCGACCACGATTGGCGGCCTGCTGTCGGCCATCGGCATCGCCGGCATGGACCGCCTGGTCCAGCACAACGTCCTCGCGATGTCGGGCCGCGCCGTCGAAGCCGCCGGCGACGTCGACACCCTGCTCCTCGACAAGACCGGCACCATCACGCTCGGCAACCGGCAGGCGACCGAATTCGTACCCGTCTCGGGCATCACCGACGCGCAGCTGGCGGACGCCGCGCAGCTCGCGTCGCTCCCCGACGAAACGCCTGAAGGGCGCTCGATTGTCGTGCTCGCCAAGGAGAAGTACCGGATCCGCGGCCGCGAGCTCTCGGACCGGAGCGCGATCTTCGTGCCGTTCACGGCACAAACGCGGATGTCCGGCATCAACCTCAACGGCCGGGAAATCCGCAAAGGCGCGGCGGACGCCATCGAGCGGTACGTGACCAATAACGGCGGCAGTGCATCGCCGGAATTGCAGGCGATCGTCGATCGGATCGCGCGTGCCGGCGGCACCCCGCTGGTCGTCGCTGAGCGTGCGCGTCTCCTCGGGGTCGTGCACCTGAAAGACATCGTGAAAGGCGGGATGCGGCAACGCTTCGATGCGCTGCGAGCGATGGGGATCCGGACGGTCATGATTACCGGGGACAACCCGCTGACCGCGGCGTCGATCGCGAAAGAAGCCGGCGTGGACGACTTTCTGGCGCAGGCGACGCCGGAAGACAAGATGACGCTGATCAGGCGCGAACAGGCGGCCGGGAAACTGGTCGCGATGACCGGCGATGGCACGAACGACGCACCAGCGCTGGCGCAGGCCGACGTGGGCGTCGCGATGAACACCGGCACGAGCGCGGCCAAGGAAGCCGGCAACATGGTGGATCTCGACTCCAATCCCACCAAGCTCATCGAGATCGTCGAGATTGGCAAGCAGTTGCTGATGACCCGGGGCGCGCTGACGACGTTCTCGATCGCCAACGACGTGGCGAAGTACTTCGCGATCATCCCGGCGATGTTTGTCCTGGCGCTGCCGCAGCTCGGTGTCCTGAACGTGATGCGGCTCGCGACGCCCGAGTCGGCGATTCTGTCGGCGGTGATCTTCAACGCCGTCATCATCATCGCGTTGATTCCGCTGGCGCTGAAGGGAATCCCGTACCGGCCGCTCGGCGCGGCGGCAATTCTCCGGCGCAACATGCTGATCTACGGTCTGGGCGGGGTGCTCCTGCCGTTCGCCGGCATCAAGGCGATCGACCTCCTGCTGGTCGCGGCGGGGCTCGCCTGAGGAACGCGCGTGGCGGTCATTGAACAGCGGCCCACGGCGGACGCGCTCCTGGCGCGGATCAAGGAGCAGGATCGCGCACGGCTGCGCATTTACATCGGCGCGGCGCCTGGCGTCGGCAAAACCTACGAGATGCTGCAGGAAGCGCAGGCGCTGCGCGCGCGCGGACTCGATGTGCTCGTCGGCTACGTCGAGACCTACGGCCGACGGGATACCGAGGCGCAGCTGAAAGATCTCGACGTGCTCCCGCGCTGTCGGATCGACTATCGCGGGACTGCGCTGGAAGAAATGGACCTCGATACGATTCTTCAGCGAAAGCCTCAGGTCTGTGTCGTCGACGAGCTGGCGCATACCAACGTGCCGGGCAGCCGCAACAGCAAGCGCTACGAGGACGTGCTCGAGATTCTCGACGCGGGCATCCACGTGATGACGGCCGTCAACATTCAACATCTCGAGACGCTGAACGACGCGGTCGCGCGAGCCACGGGCGTCCGCGTGCGCGAAACCGTGCCGGACACCTTCCTCGATCGCGCTGACGAGGTCATCAACGTGGACGTGACGGTCGAGGAGCTGCGAACCCGGCTGCGTGAAGGCAAGATCTACCGGCCCGAGAAGGTCGAGCAGGCGCTCACGAACTTCTTCCGCAAAGGGAACCTGTCCACACTCCGGGAACTGGCGCTCCGGGCGGTAGCCGACGAGGTCGGCGAGAAAGCCGCGAGCTACCGCGCGCGGGAAGGCCTCGAGCCTGCGCTGATTCCCGAGCGCGTGATGGTCTGCATGAGCTCCAACGCGCTCGCGCCACGCGTGATCCGGACCGGCGCGCGCATTGCCGGACGGCTGGGATCGAAGTGGTACGCGGTCTTCGTCGAAACGCCGCGCGAAAGGCCGCAGCGCATCAACGCCCGAGACGCCGACGCGCTGCAGCAGAACATCCGTCTCGCCGAGAGTCTCGGGGCGACCGTCGTGCGCGTCAAAGCCGACCGGCCGGCCGACGGGCTGATCGCGTTCGCGCAACGCGAGGGCGTGACCCATGTCATCTTCGGGCAGAGCGCGCGATCGCGCTGGGAAGTGCTCTTCCGCGGATCGACGCTCAACCGGTTCCTCAGCGCCGTACCGGATGCAGCGGTGCAGGTGGTCCCGCTGAACGACGTCGGTCTGTGAGGGGATTCGAGCGAGGCGCTTGCGGAGCGCCGCGGTGACCTCTCGCGGCGCCA
>JBLNGH010000617.1:0-3509 GCA_050264575.1 Acidobacteriota bacterium
GAGACGAAGTTCGGCGTCAACGAGCGCGCGCTCGACGACCTGATCAAGGCGGCGCTGGACGCGCAGGCCGCGATCCTGTGCGGCTTGATGATCGTTCCGCCGATCCCCGACGACCCGGAACAATCGAGGCCCTGGTTCCGGCGCCTGCGCGAGCTGCGCGACGCGCTCGTCGCGACGGGCGCTCCCGCGGAGAGATTGCGCGAGCTCTCGATGGGCATGAGCGGCGACTTCGAGATTGCCATCGAAGAAGGCGCGACGATGGTTCGCGTGGGTACCGCGATCTTCGGCCGGCGCCCGCCAGTCCGGCCGCCGTCGTGATGGTGCCGGCCGTTCACGTGACCCCGGCATCCGCCGGCGCGCGCGTCGACGTCCGCGTCGTACCCCGCGCCTCGCGGACGACGATCGACGGCGTGCGGGACGGCCGGCTGCTCGTGCGGGTGACTGCACCGCCGGTCGATCGCGCCGCGAACGACGCGGCTGTGCTCGCCGTCGCGCGCGCGCTCGATGTCTCACCTGCCGCCGTGCGCATCGTCTCCGGCCACACGAATAGAAACAAGGTGATCGAAATCGGTCTGCCGGCCGACGCTGTCCGGCGCCGGCTCGAGGCGATCCTCAGCGCGTGATGATCGCGCGATATCATCCATGCCGCTGACCGCGTCCCTCCTCATCGAGCATCTCGACCAGTTGTACACGCTGGCGGGTCCCGCACCGCGGCGCGGCGACGATCAGGGAAAGCTCACGGCCATTCCCGACGGCGCGGTCGCATCGGCGGGAGAGTTGATCCTGGCGGCGGGCGCGACGGCCGACGTCCTGCGGGCCGTGCAGACCGATTCCGGAACCCGGCGCATCGATGGACGCGGCAGGTCCCTCGTGCCCGGCTTCGTCGACGCGCACACGCACGTCGTGTTTGCCGGTGATCGCCGCGACGAGCTGCAGCGGCGGTTGGGCGGCGCCACGTACGCGGACATCGCCGCCGCGGGCGGCGGCATTCTGTCCACCGTCCGCGCGACGCGCGCGGCCACCGTGGACGAGCTCGCCGCCGCGACCCGGGGACGACTCGCCGAGATGCTCGCCTCGGGCACGACAACATGCGAAGCGAAAAGCGGGTACGGACTCGAGGTCGAGTCCGAAGTGCGAATGCTCGAGGTCATTCAGAGACTTGCCGCGGCGCAGCCGATGGAGCTCGTCGCGACGTTCATGGGCGCACACGAGGTCCCGCCCGAGTATCGCGGCCGGCAGCCGGCGTACGTCGAGCTCGTGATCGACGAAATGATTCCGCGCGCCGCCGGACTCGCGGAATGGTGCGACGTCTTCTGCGATCGCGGCTTCTTCACGCCGGAGGAATCACGCGCGATTCTCGAAGCGGGCAGACGCGCGGGACTCAAGCCGCGCATCCACGCCGACGAGCTCGCGGCGAGCGGCGGGTCGGCCGTCGCCGCCGACACGGGCGCGCGCTCCGCCGACCATCTCGTCCACGTGACACCCGATGGCATCGCCCGGCTCGCGGGTGCCGGCGTCGTCGCGACCCTCCTGCCGTGCGCGGCGTTCTATCTCAAGCTGGGGCGGTTCGCCCCTGCCCGGGATCTGATCGCCGCCGAAGTGCCGGTGGCGCTCGCGACCGACGTCAACCCCGGCGGCGGGTTTTCCCCGTCGATGCCGTTTGCCATGACACTCGCCTGCTTTGGGATGGGTCTGACCTTCGAAGAGGCGCTCGTCGCGGCGACGTTGAACGGCGCGTACTCGCTCGATCGCCACGCAGCGGTCGGCAGCCTCGAGCCGGGCAAGCAGCTCGACGCGGTGCTCGTCGACGGGCCGGCCATCAACCTGCTCCGCATCAACAGTCCGTCAATCCTCGCGGTGTTCAAGAAAGGCGCGCTCGTCCATGCTCGCGAACAAATCGCTCACTGACGTCCTCGACGCGTTCAGCTCGTCCGATCCCACGCCCGGCGGCGGATCGGCGGCGGCGCTCTGCGGCGCGCTCGGCGCGTCGCTCCTGGCCATGGTCGCCGGACTGCCGAAGACGAAGACGAATACCCCCGAGGAGCGGGCCAGCCTCGACGGTGCGCGCGCGAAGATCCTTGCCCTCCGGTCGCGTCTCGTCGATCTCATCGATCGCGACGCGGCCTCATACGACGCCGTCGTCGCCGCCTATCGCCTGCCCAGGAGCACCGACGCCGAGAAGAGCGCCCGAACCGCCGCCATTCAAGCCGCGCTGAAGCTCGCGACGGAAGTGCCGCTGGAGACACTGCTGACGATCAACGAGATACTGCAGCAGGCGGCCGGTGTCGCCGCTGCCGGCAACCCGTCGGCCCGCAGCGACGTCGCGGTCGCGATCCAGGTGTTGTCGATTGCCGGCAACGGTGCGCTGCTCAATATCGAAACCAATCTCGGCAGCGTCACGGACACAGACTTCGTTCAGGACATCGTTCACCGGGTCAGAGACTCGTACGAAGGTACGAGTGACGCCATGCGCCAAACACATCATTCGGCAGGAATCGTCGAGTTGCTGAAGCAGGTCAACACCCGATTCAAGCTGCACGGGTACGGGGGCGCCAGCGAGCCTCCGAAAGACTTTTTCGTGAAGATGGCGATGGAATCACTCCAGCGAATGGGCTCGGTTGATGCGCGGCGGGCGCTCGAACAGTTGGCGGCGAGCAGAGATGACGCGACGGCCAATCTCGCGAAGGAGGCGCTGGGAAAAGTCGACGGCGCGGCTACCTGACCCTTCCCAAGATCCGTCCCCACCGGATGTCGGTGAACATGTTGCTGAGCGAGCCGTTCTCCTCGAACGAGAAGTAGATGAACAGCGCTTTGCCCTTGATGTAGGTCTCGGGCAGAAAGCCCCAGTACCGGCTGTCCTGTGAGTTGTCGCGATTGTCGCCCATCATGAAGTACTGGTGCTCGGGGACCGTGACCGGCCCGTACCACGCACGGAGATCGTCCGATCGCGCCGCGTCTTCCGGAGGCGGCGGCTCGAGAAACCGCACGTACGGCTCTTCAATCGGCCGATCGTCGATGTAGATCTTCTTGCGCCGCAGCTCGAGACGCTCGCCCGGCAGGCCGATGACGCGCTTGATGAAGTCCCGCTCCGGATCTTCGGGGTACTTGAAGACGATGACGTCGCCGCGGCGGATGTCGCGGCGCGGCAGCACGGCGCGCTCGAGACCGGTCATCGTCGGGGGGAAGATCATCTTGTTGACGATCAGGTGATCGCCAATGAGGAGGTTGTTCTCCATCGATCCGGTCGGGATCTTGAAGGCCTGAAACACCCAGGTCCGGACGAAGAGCGCGAGGATGACCGCGATGACGAGCGACTCGAAGTACTCGCGGGAGACCGATTTTTTGCGCTCGTTCGCGCTCATTCCTGCCCCACCTTCTCTTGTCGGGGGGCTTCGCCCCCGCGAACCCCCCTACGGCGTCGCTCGCGGGGCCCCACGATCCCCACTCCGCTCCGCCGGCTCACTCGCTCACGCTCGTTCGCGCTCATTCCTGCCCCACCTTGAGCACCG
>JBLNGH010000618.1:0-6238 GCA_050264575.1 Acidobacteriota bacterium
TCGATTTCTACCAGCGCAATGGCTTCACGCTGGTGTCGCGCGCAGAGACGGAGCGTCTGCTGCGGACGTACTGGGCCATCCCTGATCGTCAGATCGAGACGTCGGTTGTGCTCGCCGACGCGAAATGGATTTCCGAGCAGCTCAGAGAGGCATAGATCGATGGCGCAGAAACTGACGGCCAGAGAGATCCTCGGTGGCTCGGTACTCCAACCATATCCCAGCTACAGGATGGCTATCGGCGTCCTGGGCGTGACACTCCCACCGATCCTCGTGATCGGGTTTGCCGTCGCCGGCCTTCAGAACTCTATCAGTGCCTACTACTACACGACGGGCCGGGACTGGTTCGTGGGAACGTTGTGGGTGATTGGCGTGTTTCTCATCTTTTATCAATACACGCCGCAAAAGGGAGGCCGGCCCAGGTCCTCACAGCCGCTGATTCAATCGGGTCTGGCCGACGCGTACCTGGGCAAGATCGCGGGAATCTCCGCCGTCGCGGTCGCGTTGTTTCCGACGTACCCGCCGGCGGGTCTGATGCACCCGCCGATCATCGGCAAGACGCACGGTGTCGCTGCGTTCGTGCTGTTTGCCTGTCTGTCTCTCTTTCCGCTGCTGCTGTTTAGTCAGTCCAAGAGCAACCTGCGCCTTTACAAGTGGTGCGGCTGGCTGATGGTGGTCTTCCTCGGCCTGATTGCGGCGTTTGCCCTGGCACCGGAAAGCCTGCGCCAGCAGCTTGCGCCCGGGAGGCCCGTGCTCGTGCTCGAGTGGCTCCTGATTTGGGCGTTCAGCATCTCCTGGTTTGCGAAGGGCTATGAACAGATGACGACGACGGCAGCGTGAGACGGGGCCATGACGAAGCAATACATCAATCCGCCATCGTTGTTCCCAAGCCAGGAGTACGGATTCTCGCAGGCCGTCGCCGCAAGCGGGAGCCGGACGCTGTACGTGTCGGGGCAGACGGCGTGGGATGCGAACAGGCAGCTCGTCGGCGGCAGTGATCTGGCGGCTCAGGCGAGACAGGCGTTCCGCAACATTCAGACGGTTGTCGAGGCGAGCGGGGGCGCGATGAGCGACGTGGTGAGTCTGCGCATCTACATCGTCGACTACAGGCCGGAAAAGGCGAACGCCGTGAGCAGCGCCCTTCGAGAATTCTTCAGCGGCCCCGCCAAACCCGCGACGACGTGGATTGGCGTTGTCTCGCTTGCGGATCCAGGGTTCTTGATAGAGGTTGAGGCGACTGCAGTGCTGGAATGACGGCTAAGCGGCGCAGGCCTTCGGGCAGACAATCCAGGCCCTTTTACCACGAGTTCGCGTGGGCCTTCGACCTCGTCATCGATCGCCCGGTCGAACGGGACTGCGCGGCCATCGTGAATTGGCTCGTCGAGCGCGGCGTCGTCCCGGGATCGATGCTGCTCGACGCCGGCTGCGGCACAGGTCGCTACGCCAGGGAACTTGGCCGGCGGGGCTACCTGGTTCATGGCATCGACGTGTCGCTGGATCTTCTCGAGGAGGCGCAGCGCGCGCCAACGCAGCAGGCCGCACAGGTCACGTTCACTTCCGGCAATATCCTGACGCTGCCGGCGTCGCGCTACGACGCCGTGCTCTGTCGCGGTGTGCTCAACGATTTGGTGGACGATGGTGATCGGCGATCGGCGTTCGCATCTTTCGCCCGCGCGCTTCGCCGCAGCGGAGTCTTGATTCTGGATGTCCGCGACTGGGATGCCACCGTGATTCGCAAAGAACGGGAGCCGTTGTTCCGGAAACGCGTCGATACAAGCCGCGGCAAGCTCACGTTCACGAGCGTAACTGAGCTCGATCGTGAGCGTCACCAGCTGATCGTGCGAGAAAGCCACGCGCTCGAGGCCCGTGGCCGCGAGCGTGTCGTCGAACACGAGTTCGTCATGAAGTGCTGGACGATGGCCGAGCTGCAATCGCTGTTGGATCTGAACGGGTTTGGATTAGTCTCGACATTTGGGGCTTACGATCCGGCGATCGGCCCCGGCGCGACGGATCGACTCGTGGTTGTTGCGCAACTCGCCAATAAGAGCTGACCAGGCGCCGGAGCGGTTGACCGTGCCGAAACTCTGCGTTCAAAGCTTCGCGATCTCGATTGACGGCTTCGGCGCCGGACCCGATCAGGATCTGGAGAATCCGCTCGGCGTCAACGGCCCTGAGCTGATGGACTGGTTTTTCCACACCCGAAGCTGGCGGCAGATGCACGGACTCGCCGACGGCGAGACGGGCATCGACAATGACATCGCGGAGCGAGGGCTGACGGGCTTCGGCGCCTGGATCATCGGGCGCAACATGTTCGGTCCGATTCGAGGACCGTGGCCGGATGACAGCTGGAAGGGCTGGTGGGGTGACGAGCCGCCGTATCACGTGCCCGTCTTCGTCCTGACTCACTATCCTCGAGCGCCTGTGCCGATGAGGGGAGGCACCGAGTTTCAATTCGTCACAGACGGCATCGATGCCGCGCTGGCTCAGGCCAAGGCTGCAGCAGGAGCGAGGCATGTGCGGCTCGGCGGCGGCGTGTCGACGATTCGGCAGTACCTGCGCGCAGGTCTGATCGACGAATTGCACCTGGCCTTCCGGCCCGTGCTCCTCGGGTCGGGAGAACATCTCCTCGGCGGCATCGATGTGCGCGCTTTGGGATATGAGTGCACGAAGACCGTTGCGGGCGAACGCGCCACGCACCTCTTCATACGGAAGCGAGGGTGAAAGGTGGGTGAGCGCACGCGGACGCGATTCGAATGCGCCAATCCGATCCTCAATGTGTCGGACATGACGCGGAGCCTGCGGTACTACGTGGACGTGCTGGGATTCACCAACGCCGAATGGGGCGGCGACGACTTCACGTGCGTGTCTCGCGACGAGGCCAGCATCTACCTCTCGAGCGGCGACCAGGGTCAGCCGGGTACGTGGGTGTGGGTCGGCGTCGAGGACGTCGAAGCACTCTTCGAGGAGTACCGAGCGAGGGGCGCCACGATTCTCCATCCGCCTCAGAACTTTCCGTGGGCGCGCGAGATGAAGGTCGGAGACCCGGACGGACACGTACTCAGGTTCGGGTCAGATCCGAAGGACGGCGCATGATTCGCTCACCGATGAAGGGGAACTCGCGGCTCGGCCGACTTATTGCCGTACTAGCGGCCTGGACCGCCACTGCTTCGGCCCAGAGCGCCCTATCGCTGGCCTCGCTCACAGTGCCCGAAAAGAATCTGCCGAATGGTTGTCGGCTGAGGATCCACTCCGCGCAGTCTTCCTTTCCATTTCCGAACAACCCTTGGGTTGGCAGAGACCGCAAACTTCTTGTCGAGCTGCGACGGAACATCGATGGCCCCTTGCGACTTCCTGACGCGCCTCCACTGAGCGCGAA
This sequence comes from Acidobacteriota bacterium, assembly GCA_050264575.1. Taxonomy (GTDB): domain Bacteria; phylum Acidobacteriota; class Vicinamibacteria; order Vicinamibacterales; family SCN-69-37; genus DASQFI01. Next base: position 3,374 of record JBLNGH010000618.1, read on the forward strand.
CGAGGTGTCGGCATTCGAGCGACAGTGGGTGGCGGATGTCGTCGAAGGGTACCGAGCGGTGTACGTCTCGGCGGAGAAGATTCTCGTCTGGGTGTCGGCGGTCAAGTTTGACGACGGGAAATTGCCGGGAACGACGCCGCCGGCAAGCGCGCGTGCGCCACAGGGTTCGCGGGATCGAGTGATCGTGGGCACTGCGATCGTGCAGATGTGGGCTGACTCCGCGACTGAGTGCTTCCAGGCTGTCGACCGCTACATCCGGGCCCTGAAGTGACCGCGCCGGTTCAGCGATGTTGCGCTTCACCGTTGTGTGGGACAAGTCGGCGCTGTGAGCGGAGAAGCGCCGTGGATCAGCGATTGTTCCTGTGGGGATTGTTAAACGGGGCGATGATGCCGGCCCTCGCGGGCGCATTCTGGATTGATCTCAGCATCGGGATGGTCGCCAACCTGCTTCATGGGTCCATTGCCGCGTTCGGGACCCTGGTGCAGGTCAGCGTCGTCGTCGGTTGATCCGTGCTGCGGTTCGATTGCGACGACGTTCCGGGTTCGACCGATCGGAATTGCGGCGCGTTGAAGGAGTCGCGCGGGCGCAGCAGCGGCACATCCGCAGAGGGATGGCGTGGACGACGGTGGGCCAGCGATTGTTGTGCGCTGTCGTGCTGTGGACTTGGGAAGGCTCTTTCAGAGGGAGAAATCGCGATGGACCAGCGGTCGGTGCGTAGAGTCGTCCTGCTGGGCAGCCCGATCCTGATGGCAATCTCGAGCGTGCTTCATCCGCATCCGCCATTCAGCCGGCCAGGGATGCTCGAGTTCCTGCGGCCGCGGCTGCCGTTGTGGATGGGCGTTCACGTCGGGCAGCTCTTCCTCGTGTTTCTGCTCGGCGTGACGGTCTGGTTTCTGACTGAAGGCCTCGCGGGCCGCGCGGCAACGGTGAGCCGGATCGCCACCGGTCTCTTTCTGGTGTTCTACGCGGCATTTGATTCCGTGGCGGGGATTGGAACCGGGTTGCTGGCTCAGGTTGTCGGCGCCGATCGCGGGCTCGATCCGTCGCTCGCCGCCGGGGTGGTGGACCGATTCTGGTTGGCTCGCTTCGAACCGCCCATCGGACCCTTGATCGCGTTGGCCAATCTCGCCTGGCTGACGGCCGTCACCGCCGCCGCGCTCGCTCTGCGGCGTCGCGGCGCGGGGTGGTCGCCGGTGATCCTGCTCATCCTGGCCGGAGTCTTTTTCGGGATCGATCATCCCTGGCCCACGGGAACCATCGGCATGGTTGCGCTGTTGATCGCAAACGTGCTCCTCGATCGGCCGTGACATTCACCAAGCAGCTTCGCGAGAGAATCCGGAGCGGGCGAATCAGATGCACCATCCGGATCTGGACGCGTCCCCACGTCAAAGTGGGCGGCCGCTACCCAATGGACGATGGGCACGTCGTCGTCGATTCGATTGCGCCGATCGAGATTGACGACATCACGTACGATCTGGCGCGTGAGTCAGGATTCCAGAGCGTCGAGGACTTGCTGCAAATCGCGCGACACGGCCGCGGCGACAACGTGTACCTGATTCGGTTCCACTACCTGCCTCCGGGCGCGTGGGACACGCCGAGACGGCGCGAGAGATAGAATGCGATCGAGTTTCGACAACACCGGTTCCCCGAGGGTACAACGATGAGGACTCGCCACTTCTACCTCGGCCTCGCCCTTCTCGGACTCTTGATCCCGAACTCCGCGTTCTGGCCGTGGTTCCTCGAGCATGGCTTCGATCCCCTGCGCTTCGTGCACGATCTGTTCGCGAACGGCGTGAGTGCGTTCTTCGGCCTGGATGTCATCCTGTCGGCGCTGGCGCTGAGTGCCTTCGTGCTGATCGAGGGGAAGCGTCTCGGCCTCCAGCGCCGCTGGCTTCCCATCGTCGCGACCGGCGTGGTGGGCGTGTCGCTCGGCCTTCCGCTGTTCCTCTATCAGCGCCAGGTCCACCTCGAGCGCGCTGCCATGTGAGGCCGCATGGAGAATGCAGCCGCTCACGCATTCGCAAGACAGTGGATCGCAGCCTGGAAGCATCGCGATCTCGACGCGCTGCTGAAACACTATTCTGACGATGTCGAATTCCGCTCACCGCTTGCGGCCAGACTGTTTGGTGCCGACTCGGGCACGATACGCGGCAAAGAAACCTTGAGAAGTTACTTTACGAAAGCGTTGGTCGCTTTTCCGGGAGAGCTCGACATCGAGCTTCTCGGCGTGTACCAAGGCATTGACAGTATCGTGGTCCTGTTCCAGGCTCGAGGCCGACAGGGTGCCGAGTTCATGGAATTCAACGGCGACAACGTCGTGCACCGGGCCCTGGCGCACGCACAGGCTGTATGACATCACCCCGGTGCCGCGTGGCGTGATGCTCGGTGTACACAGACGTGCTGGACATCATTAGCAAACGAATGGTTCTTCTGGTTGCTTTCCTCGCGATCTCGCTTCCAGTATTCCCTCAAGCGGACCCGATTGCCGACGCTTTGTCGAAAGCCGAGGCGTCATGGTCTCGCCTGAAACCGCCGGCGTACGAGTTCACCATCGACGTTCGTTGCTTTTGTCACCTCGCGAAGACGCCACCGCGGTTTCGTGTCAAGAACGGCGCCGCGACAGCGCTGACAGAGTTGACGGCGCTCGAGCGACAAGGGTACGGAGAATTCGACACAGTTGAGAAGTTGTTCCAGATTCTCCGCCGACACCTGACCCGCAAGCCGGAGATGATGATCGTTTACTACGACCGCGACCTTTCTTATCCCCTGTCGGCTGAGATCGACGTTCGGAGGGAGGTCAAGGACGACGAGCTGGAGTTTTATGTCAGGTCCTTGATAGCCCTCGCTGCCCATGATGAACCTGT
>JBLNGH010000619.1:0-5039 GCA_050264575.1 Acidobacteriota bacterium
CTACAAGATCAGCGTCGACGCAGACCGCGCGCAAAAAGAGCTGGGCTCGGCGACGATCCAGGTGCGCGTGTCGGCGGGCGACGCGGAGTACTTCGACGCCGCGATGCGCGCGCCGCTGCTGCGCCGCGTCGCCGAGGACACGGAAGGCAGATTCTTCAGGGCGGACGATACGGCGAAGCTCGTCGACGCGATCACGTTCAGCGGCAAGGGCATCACCGTCGTCGAAGAGAAAGAGTTGTGGGACATGCCCGTCATCCTGATGCTGCTGCTCGGGCTGATGGGCGGCGAATGGATGTTCCGGCGCGCACGCGGGTTGGCTTAGACAGATCGATGGAACCGGCAGGAGAAGGACGCATGACCAGTCGTCGCCGGGTTATGTTGGGATTGACCGTCGCGGCCGCACTCGCCGCGATCGCCACGCCCCTCGCGCAGCGCAGCTACTCGCAGTCGTACAGCGGCAACGTGCGCTACGACGGCAAGTTCACCTTCGTCCGGCTGAGCTATGCCTGGTACGGCGGGCGCGGCGCGCCGTGGGCGCACGACTGGCCGCGCGGCGAAACCCACTTCCTGAAGATCTTCAGCGAGCTGACCTCCGTGCAGATGCACATCACCGAGAGCAGCATCATGAGCCTCAGCGATCCGGAGCTGTTCAAGTTCCCGGTCATCTACATGGCCGAGCCCGGCTACTGGGGGATGAGCGACGAAGACGTGAAGAACCTCAGGAACTTTCTCCTGAAGGGCGGCTTCATGATCATGGACGACTTCCGCGGCCGCGACTGGGGGAACGTCGATCTGCAGTTCAGCCGGATGTTCCCGCAGGGCCAGTGGGTGGATCTCGACGCGAATCACCCGATTTTCCACTCGTTCTTCGAGATCAACTCGCTCGACATCATCCCGCAGGCGTACGACGCCGGCCGCCCGATCTTCCGCGCCATGTTCGAGGACAACGATCCCAGCAAGCGGATGCTCGCCATCGCCGCGTACAACACGGATATCTCGGAATTCTGGGAGTGGTCCGACACGGGCTACGCGCCCATCGACGTCTCGAACGAAGCCTACAAGATCGGCATCAACCTGTTCATGTACGGAATCACGCATTAATCAAGAGGTACCCGTGGAATCTGTCGCTCAGAAAACCGTCACCATGGATTCGCCCGAGGACATCGCGCTCGCCGACCGCATGAACGCCGGCCGGAAACAGATCGTCTCCGAGCTCGGTAAGCTCATCATCGGCCAGGACGACGTCGTCGGGCAGGTGCTGCTCACACTGTTCGTCGGCGGGAACAGCCTGATCGTCGGCGTGCCCGGTCTGGCCAAGACGCTGCTCATCCGCACGCTGGCGCAGGTGCTGGATCTCAAGTTCAACCGCATCCAGTTCACGCCCGACCTGATGCCGTCGGACATCACCGGCACGGACATCATCCAGGAAGATGCGAGCGGAAAACGGCAGATGGTCTTCTCGCCGGGGCCCATCTTCTGCAACATCCTGCTCGCCGACGAGATCAACCGGACGCCGCCCAAGACGCAGTCGGCCCTGCTCGAAGCGATGCAGGAGCACCGCGTCACGATTCAGGGGCGGACGTACACGCTCGACGAGCCGTTCTACGTGTTCGCGACCCAGAACCCGATCGAGCTCGAGGGCACCTATCCGCTGCCGGAGGCCCAGCTCGACCGCTTCATGTTCCACATCGTCATCGACCATCCGCCGGAGAACGAGGAGTTCGACGTCGTGCGGACGACGACGGCGGTGCTGGATCCGAAGTTCCAGCGCCCGGTGACCGGCGCGGATCTGGTGGCGTTCCAGACGCTGGTGCGCCGCGTGCCCGTGGCCGAGCCGGTGATGCGCTACGCGCTGACGCTCGTCCGTACGAGCCGTCCGAAATCACCGCTGGCGCCCGAGCCCATCAGGAAATACGTCGCGTTCGGCGCGAGCGTGCGCGCGGCGCAGTACCTGATCCTTGGCGCGAAAGCCCGCGCGCTCACCGATGGCCGGTATCACGTGAGCTTTGACGACGTCCGTGCGCTGTGCCATCCGGTGCTGCGGCACCGCGTGCTCATGAACTTCCGCGCCGAGTCGGAAGGAGTCACGACGGACAAGCTGGTCGACGATTTGATCGGCGCCGTGCCGCTGCCGAAGTCCGGCATGTAAGGCCCATGGCGAAAGGCCCCTGGCCCAAGTTGTTTGCCACGCCGTTCATAGCAGCCCGGCCTTGGGCCCTGGGCCTTGGGCCTTGGGCCTGACCATGGAAACCCACGCGATTCCCGGCGCCCGGTTCGTCGATCCCAAGGTTCTTGCGCGGATCAAGGATCTCGAGCTGCTCGCGCGTACGGTCGTCGACGGGTTCATCAACGGATTGCATCGCGCGCCGTATTTCGGCGCGTCGATCGACTTCGCCGAGCATCGCGGCTACGTCCCCGGCGACGACATCCGGCGCGTCGACTGGCGGCTGTACGCGCGGACGGACAAGTACTACGTCAAGGAATACGAAGCGGACACCAACTCGAACCTGGCGGTGCTGCTCGACATCTCCAAATCGATGTCGTTCGCGAGCCAGGGGATCTCGAAGCTGGAGTACGGATCGTATCTGGGCGCCTGCCTCGCCTATCTGTCGCACCGGCAACGCGACCGCGTCGGCATCGTCACGTTCGACGAAGAGATCGTCAGCTACGTGCCGCCTTCAGCGAAGCACTTCAACGTGCTGCTCCATACGCTCGATCAGGCGCGCGCGGTCCGGCCTGGCCGGCTGCCCGCCGTCGTCGGCAGGATCGCCGAGCACTTCAAGCGGCGGAGCATTGTCGCGCTCATCTCCGATCTCTACGAGAACCCGGACGATCTGATCGACGCGCTCACGGCGTACCGCGTGATGGGGAACGACCTGGTGGTCTTCCACGTGCTCGATCCAGCCGAGATCGACTTTCCGTACACGGACGCGTCCCGGTTCCAGGATCTGGAGAGCGGCGAGGAAGTGCCGGTGATTCCCGACGCGTTCGCGGCGCAGTACCGCAAGATGATGCAGGAGCACATCCACGCGCTCATGACCAAGTTCTCCGAAGTCCGGGTCGACTACGTGCAGCTCAACACGTCGAAGCCTCTTGACGAGGCGCTCTTCAGCTATCTCGGCAATCGCGAGCGGCTGATGCGGGTACGCTGACCATGTCTTTTCTGGCGCCGCTGTTTTTCGTGGGGCTCGCGGCCATCGTCGTGCCGATCCTCGTGCACCTCATTCAGCGCGAGCGAAAGGAAGTTATCGAGTTTCCGTCGCTGATGTTCCTCCGGAAGATTCCCTATCAGTCGGTCGAGCGCCGGCGCATTCACAACTGGCTGCTGCTGATTCTGCGCACGGCGGCGATGGCGCTCCTGATTGCGGCCTTCGCGCGGCCGTTCCTCACGAGGAATCCGCTGCAGGCCGCGTCGAAAACCAACGGCGCGCGGGAGATCGTCATTCTGTTCGACCGGTCGGCGAGCATGGGATACGGCGATCACTTCGACCGTGCGAAAGAAGCGGCGCGCAAGATTATCCAGGGCGTCGGCCGCGAGGATCAGGCGACGCTGCTGCTGTTCGGCACGGGAACCGAGGAAGCCGTGCGCGCCACGTCGGATCGCGGCCGGCTCGAGACGGCCATCAAGGAAGTCGCCGTCACTTCCGAGGCGACCCGGTACGCGCCCGCGCTCCGCTGGGCGCAAAGCCATCTCACTCGATCGGCTCTGCCGCGCAAGGAAGTGGTCCTCATCAGCGACTTTCAGAGGACAGGGTGGGAGCGCCAGGAAGACATCCACATGCCCGAAGGCACGGTGGTGACGCCGGTTTCTGTCGCGTCTCCCGACACGTCCGGTCTGTCGGTCTCGTCCGTCGCCATGCAGCGCGCATCGTTCTCGGGCGAAGAGCGGGTGACGGTGACCGCCGGCCTCACGAACCGCGGCACGCAACCGTTCACCAACGTGCCCGTGGTTCTGGACGTCGAAGGCCGCGCCGTCGAGACCAAGCCGGTGACGGTGGCGCCCAACTCGTCCGCGTCGGTGACGTTCGCGCAGGTCACGGCCGCCCAGCCGAACATGCGCGCGACGGTTCGCGCCGGATCCGACGCGATGCCGAAGGACAACGTGTTTCACTTCGTCATCTCGCCGAGCCGGCCGGTGTCGGTGCTGCTGATGCAGCCGGACGCCGCGAACGCGGCGCTGTCGCTCTTCCTCACGACGGCGCTGTCGATCTCGACGGCGCCGCCGTTCAAAGTCGACGTCGTGCCGGTGGCGCGTGTGACGCCGGCGAGCTTCGAGCGCCGGTCGGTCGTCGTCCTGAATGACGTCACGGCCATCTCGAGCCAGACGGACGCCTCGCTCAAACGGTTCGTCGAGCAGGGCGGCGGCTTGTTCATCGTCCTAGCCGACCACAGTCCGTGGAGCGGCGGCGAGACGCCGCTCCTTCCCGGCACGCTTGGCGCGCCGGTCGAACGGCTCGTCAACGGAACCAGCGGCACGCTCGGCTTCCTCGACTACAGCCATCCGGTGTTCGACGACTTCAAAGATCCCCGCAACGGGACGTTCACGGACATCCGTTTCTATCAATATCGATCGCTCAATCCGGCCGCGACCGACCGCGTGCTCGCCCGGTTCGACGATGGCGCGGCGGCGCTGGTGGAGCGGCGGGTCGGCAATGGGCGAGTCATCGCGTTCACGGCAACGCTCGATCCTTCGTGGACGAACTTTCCGACGCGCCCGATGTTTCCGGTCATCGTGCCTGAGCTGTTGAAGTACCTCGGCCACTACGAAGAGCCGTCGGCCTGGTACACGGTCGGACGCATGCTCGACATCTCGGTACCGCTCGGCGCGATCGTGCGCGAAGGCACGGCCGGCGACACGAAGGACACGGCACGCAAAGCCAGCGCCGTCGTCGTCTCGCCGTCAGGCAAGCAGGACAAGATGGGCGAGGGCGGATCGCCCACGATCGAGCTTGCCGAACAAGGGTTCTACTCGATTCGCATGCAGGGGATCGGCGAGCGCCGGCCCTACGAAGTGGCGGTGAATCTCGATCCGGCCGAGT
>JBLNGH010000620.1:0-4864 GCA_050264575.1 Acidobacteriota bacterium
CGACAGCTCCGTCACATCGTCCGGTCCGCGGCCCTTGAGCGTTTCGATCGACTCGATCACTTCGTTCGCATTGCCGACGGCGCGGCCGAGCGGTGTGTTCATCGCGGTGAGGAGCGCCTCGGTCCTGACGCCGCTGCGCTCGGCAATGCCCACGAGCCACGTCGCCAGCTGCCGCGCGTCCTGCTCGGTCTTCATGAAGGCGCCTCGGCCGACCTTCACGTCGAGCACCAGTGCGCCGATGCCTTCCGCAATCTTCTTGCTCAGGATCGATCCGCAGATGAGGGGAATGCTCTCGACCGTGCTGGTGACGTCACGGAGCGCGTACAGCTTCCGGTCGGCCGGCGCGATCTCGTCGGTCTGGCCGATCAGCGCGCAGCCCGTCTTCCTGAGCGCGCGACGCATCTCGTCGAGCGTGAGCCGCGTCCGGAATCCGGGAATCGCCTCGAGCTTGTCGAGCGTGCCGCCCGTGTGCCCGAGGCCGCGCCCCGACATCATCGGCACGAGCGCGCCGCAGGCGGCGGCAAGCGGCGCGAGCACGAGCGACGTCTTGTCGCCCACACCGCCCGTCGAGTGCTTGTCGACCGGCGTCGCGCCGAATTCCGAAAGGTCGAGTTTTTCACCCGACCGGACCATCGCGTCGGTCAGCCGCGTGGCCTCGTCCATCGTCATGCCGCGCAGCACGATGGCCATGAGGAGCGCGGCCGTCTGATAGTCCGCCCAGCTGCCGTCCGTGACGCCGGCGACGAACGCGTCGATGGCCGCAGCGTCGAGCGCGTGGCCGTCCCTCTTTTGGCGGATGAGATCGACCGCGCGCATGCGGGGGCAAGTATAGTTTGGTGTCGGTTCCGAGGCTCCGGGGTTCCGAAGTTCCGGGGCCGCGACCCTCGCAGCCAGAACCAGAACCCCGGAACCCAGATGCTCGGAACCTTGGAACCACGGAACCTCGGAACTCCGGAACCGACACGTGACTGACACTGGCCGCCTGCTGCTCACTGCCGCCATCCTGTCGGCGAGCGCGATGACGATTCTGGCCTGGCAGATCGCGCGCACCGAACGAAATCATCCGGCGCGGCTCATCGGCCAGCTCCGGCTGGCGCAGTGCGCCGCCATGTTGCTGGCGGCCACCGGCGCCGTGCCGATGGGACTGGCCATTGGCGCGCCGACTGATGTGCCGCTCGCGCATATCGACCTGACGCTCGGCGTGGTGTTCGTCGTCCTCGCAGGCCTCGTGCTGCTGCGGGATCCCCGGCAGGGCCTGCTCGCCGCCGCCGCCGCGTTTGTCGCGCACGCGTTCGTCGATCTCGCGCATCGGCCGGGTCTCCTGTCGCCGGCGATCGGGCCGCGCTGGTTTTTCGTCGGTTGCGCCGTCTATGACGTCGCCCTGGCCGCCATATGCTATTGGGGACGGCGACGATGACTGCACGAGGATCGGGCCTCCGGCGCGCGATCGTGGCGCTCGCGTTGGCGTGGGTGATCGTCGGCGCCGGCGCCGGACCTCGCGCGATCGGCGGGACTCAGCCCCGTTTCGACCCGCCGCGCCTCGTCGTCATCCTCGTCGTCGATCAATTCCGCGCGGACTACGTCGAGACGTACGGTCACCAGTGGAAACAGGGGCTGCGCCGCCTCTTCGATCGCGGGGCGGTGTTCCGCCGCGCGGCTTATCCGTACGCCGGTTCGGTCACGTGTCCGGGACACTTCACGATCGGCACCGGCTTGTTCCCCTACGCGCACGGCATGATCAGCAACAACTGGTACGACCGCGCAACGCGACGGACGATGCTGTGTACGAGCGATCCACAGGCGCCGGCGGTGACGTTCGGCGGCGGGCGCGGCGTCGAGCACCACAGCGGCGTCTCCCTGATGGTGCCGACGTTTGCCGACGAGCTGCGGCGTCAAGCCGCCCGCCAACCGAAGATCGTCTCCCTTTCGCTCAAGCCGCGCGGCGCGATCGGTCTCGTCGGAAAGGGCGGGCCGGGAACAATGGTGGTTTGGGAGGAGGACAACGGCACCTGGTCCACCTCGGATCGCTTCACGAAGGCGCCGTGGCCGGAAGTCGATCGGTTCGTCGCCGCGCATCCAATTGCGGCGTCCTACGGCCAGGTCTGGACGCGGCTGCTGCCGGAATCTTCATACCTCTACACGGACGACGCGCCAGGCGAGAATTCGCCCGTTCCCTGGACCCGCGTGTTCCCGCACCCGCTCAAGAGCCCGTCGGGCCAGCCCGACAACCTCTTCATCAGCGCGTGGGAGCGCTCGCCGTGGAGCGACGAGTACCTCGGCGATCTGGCGATCGAGCTCGTCGAGAAACTCGCGCTCGGGAGTCAGAACGGCACGGACATGCTCGCCATCAGCTTCTCGACGCTCGACGGCGTCGGACACGAGTACGGACCGCGGAGCCACGAAGTGCAGGACGTGCTCGCGCGGCTCGACGTGACGATCGGACGGGTGCTCGCCGCGATCGAACGGGCTGCCGGCACGAATTACGTGCTCGCGCTGTCGTCCGACCACGGCGTGGCCATGCTGCCCGAGCAGGTCGAGCACGCCAAGGCCGGGCGCCTCACGACCAATGCCATTCGGCAGGCCGCCGAGTCGGCCATCGCGAAAGAGCTCGGCGCCGGATCGCACGTGGCGACGCTCGTCGAATCGCACCTCTCGCTGACGCCGGGGACCTTCGATCGTCTGCGCGCGCGGTCCGGCGCCGTCGATCGCGTGAAGCGGGCGATCGCCGCCGTGGACGGCGTCGGCCTCGTGTATTCGGCGGACGAGCTGACGAGCCCGGCGGCCACCGACGACCCGATGCTGCGCGCGTGGCGGCTCAGCTATTACCCGGGGCGGAGCGGCGACTTCGTCGTCTCGCCGCTGCCCAACTTCCTCGCCCGTGCCACCGGGACGACGCACGGGACACCGTACGACTATGACGTCCGCGTGCCGGTCGTGCTCTTCGGCTCGCGGTTCAAGCCGGGCCAGTACGATCAGATGACGACGCCGGCCGACATCGCGCCGACGCTGGCCTCGCTCACGCGTGTGACGCTCACGCGGACGAACGGCCGCATTCTGAGCGAAGCCATCGCGCGATGATCCCCGCTCCGCTCCGGCGGGCCGCCCCAGGGCGCGGCATGTACTCATGACCGCGTTCGCCCGCCGCGTGATGCTCGTGGTGAGCCGAATCCCGCCCGGCCGCGTCGCCACGTATGGCGACGTCGCGCGGATGGCCGGCCGCCCGCGCGCCTCGCGCGCCGTCGGCAATCTGATGCGCGCGGCCGAAATGCCGGGGCTGCCGTATCACCGCGTCATCGCGGCCAACGGCCGTCTGGGCGGGTATGGCGCGAATCCGCACCTCAAGGCGTCGCTCTTGGGCGCTGAGGGTGTCGTTGTCCGTCGAGGGCGGATCCTGGCATTTCGCGAAGTTCGCTGGACGGGCGTCAGGGCAAAGGGCAAAGGGCAGAGGGCAGAGGGCAAAGGAAAGGTCAAAGGTGAAAGGGTGAAGGGAGAACCCAGGAACTTGCCGTCGACCGCGAACGTTCTGATTAAGTTGAGCCATCGATGACCGGCCTCAAACGTGCCAGCGCCCTCAGACCTTTCCCCCCCTCTTCCCTTTCCTTTGCCCTTTGCCCTCTGCCCTTTGCCCTTGCCAGGGCGCGAGCAACGCGAGCGCCTCACCATGCCGTCTAACCTATCGAAGCGAGCCGCCGTGGAAGGGGCTGCGGCGAGCCAGGCGAAGGGGTCTGTCACGAACTTGTCAGTCGCGCACCCCGACCTGGCCCTGGTCGAACGGTGCCGAGCCAATGTGCCGGGAGCCTTCGAGGAGCTGTATCGCACGCACGCTCCGCGGCTGTTCGGCGTCGCCTGCCGGCTCGTCGGACGGGCGGAGGCGGAGGATCTGCTTCAGGAGATCTTCCTGACCGCCCATCGGAAGCTGGCGCTGTTCAAGGGCGAGTCGTCGATCGGCACGTGGCTGTTCAGGCTGGCGACGAATCTGTGCCTCGATCATCTGCGCAGCCGGAACGCGCGCTTTGCTCAAATGACGGACGAGCTCGGTGATGATGAGATCAGCGCTACCGGTTCGGGCGCCGGCGCGATTCTGGGCGTCGTCGACCGGCTCGATCTCGAGCGCGCCCTGGCGTCGCTGCCGCCCGGCTGCCGCACGGTTTTCGTGCTGCACGACGTCGAAGGGTGCGAGCACCGGGAAATCGGCGAGCTGCTGGGAATCTCGGATGGAACGTCGAAATCGCAATTGCACAAGGCGCGCATGCGGTTGCGCGCCGTGCTCGCTGCGCCCGGTGCGGCTGGAGCCAGGAAGCCATGAACGCGTGCACTGACATTGAACCGCGGTTGAGCGCCTACGTGGATGGCGCGCTGACGGCCGAGGAGCGCGCCGACGTCGCGCGCCATCTCGATCAGTGCGCGCACTGCCCCGGCATCGTGCGCGATCTGGAGCGGGTGCGGACCGCCGCACGTCAGCTCGGACCCGTGCGTCCGCCCGATCACATCTGGCTCGAGATCGCGGGACAGGTGCACGTGGCCGCGGGCCCACCGGCGCGGCCGGCTTCCGCATCGCCGCGCCGTCCGGTCGTCTGGCAGTGGGTCGGGCTCGCCGCGATGCTCGTGCTGGTCACGATGGCCGTGTACTTCGTCATGCGCCCGCCGGGCGGGGCGCCGGCGCCCGGCAACGCCGGACGCGACACGGCCGTCCAAGCTGTCGCGGACGAATTGCAGCTGGCCATGCAGCACTACGAAAAGGCGATCGCGCAGCTCGAGGCGTTGACGAAGAACCGAGACAGCGCGATCGATCCCGTCGTGGCCGCGATGCTCCAGAAGAACCTGACCGTCGTCGACGAGGCGATCGCGGAGAGCCGCATGGCGC
>JBLNGH010000621.1:0-4968 GCA_050264575.1 Acidobacteriota bacterium
CGGCCGGCGGGATAGTGACTGGAAGAGCCGGCCGCTTGGCGCGCTCGATCGGCTCGACGCCGCCAAGATCAAGGTCCGGCTGCTCCGCCGCGCGCTCTCGGCGTTGCACCTCTGGTAAAGACGTCAGTTCTTCATTTCGATCACGATCACTTCGATCGGCTTCGGTCCCTCGTTGACGTCGGCGTGGGTCTGGCCGGGCGGATCGGCGTCGAGCCAATAGGCCTTTCCCGTCTCCCACACGACGGTCTTGGATGAGCCGTCGGCCTGCACGATCTTGATCGTGCCGCCGACGAGCGCAACGAGCGTCCGGCCGTGATCGTGACGGTGGAGCGTGAGCGGTTGTTTGGGCTCGATGATGCTCTTCCACACGCGCACCCGATCGTTTTCGAATTGCGGGATGCGTCGAGTGCCGGTCTGCGTGAGGATCGGCGGCGCCGGCGCCGGTGGTTTCGTTTGGGCCCCAAGCTGCGTCACGCACATCAGCGCTGCCGCGATGCCGATCATCCTGCGCATACCGCCCTCCCTGGCTCCGCCGGCTCGAATCACCTCAGTCGGCCTCGACCTGACGGAACTCGAATTCTAGACCGGTGTGCAACGTGATTCCGTACGCCGCAAAACCTGCCGATTTGACGGGCGAATCCATTCGGGCCGGCTCTGGTCCGCGGTTTGCAAAAACTGTCATGGGGTCCCCTGCCTCGCTCATGGAGGACAGGCAATGTTCAAGGAATTCGTACGCCAATCGCTCGCAGTCGTCGGAATGGTGGCGGCGTTGAGCCTGGGCGCATCGGCCCAGAGCAGGACTCCGGACAATCCGCCGGCCAAGGACAAGAACCCGCCCGCACAGGAAAAGAAGGAGAGCGGCAACGTCATCAAGGACGGGTGGATCACGATGAAGATCCACTCGCAGTACATCCCTGAGGACGCGCTCGACGGCAGCAACATCGACGTGGACACGACGAACGGCGTCGTGACGCTGACGGGCACCGTCCCAACGGACGCCGGCCGCTCGCGCGCCGTGGCGATCGCGAAAGCCACGGACGGCGTGAAGAGCGTGAACGACAAGCTGCGCATCGCCCCGCCCGCTTCCGCCAAGCCCGGCGCAGCGCATGACACCGCGCACAAGACGGGCCGGGCAGTGAACGACGGCTGGATCAAGTCGAAGATCTATTCGCAGTTTCTGGCCGATTGGAAAACGCTCGAGGACAGCGACATCGACATCGACGTGGCGTCCGGCGTCGTGACGCTCAAGGGAACGGTCAGGAGCGATGCGGCGAAGACCCGCGCGGAAGCGATCGCGAAGGCGACCGACGGCGTCAAGGACGTGAAAAACAATCTGCGCGTCGTCGCCAAGTAGCATTCTTGAATCCACGTAGAGGCAGGGCTCGCTGCCCGGCCTCTACGTCCCGCCTGGAATCTTCGCTGAGAAACAAACTGGCCAGAGTGGGTAACCGGGTGCCGTCGGGCCAGCCACCGGAGGTATCCTAGAGGGTCCGGATCGACGTCGGCTGGAGACGAACCCGTGCCTATTTTTGACTTCGAATGCCGCGCGTGCCGGCATCAGTTCGAAACGCTCGTGCTGCACCACAGCGTTCCGGAGTGTCCGGCGTGTCACAGCCGCGACCTTCGGAAACTGTTGTCGAGCTTCGCCGTGAGCTCCGCGGAGAAGACCAGCGCGGCAGCGACGACGGCGCGCCGGAAGGCCGCGGCGACGGCGCGCCGCGACAACGCGGCGATGGAACGCGAAATTCAGCATCACCGTGACGAAGATCACTGACGCGGCGCGTTCGCCGGCCGCCACTCTCGAGACATGCAGGATCTGACGACCGGTTCGGTCACCCGTCACCTTCTCAAGACGACGAGTTTCATGCTCGTCGGAATGGTGTTCCAGACGCTGTACGTGTTGATCGACCTGTACTGGGTCGGGAGGCTCGGCACGGACGCGGTCGCAGCCGTCGGTCTGAGCACCAACCTGATGTTTGCCGTGCTGGCCATCACGCAGATGCTGGGCGTCGGCACGACGACTCTCGTGTCGCATGCCGTCGGACGCAAGGATCGCGAGCACGCGCTCTACGTGTTCAACCAGTCGCAGGTGCTCTCGGTGTTCATCGGTCTGGTGTTCTTTGTCCTGGCGATGGCGTTTCGATCGTCCTACGCGCGTCAGCTCAGCGCCGACGCCGAGACGTCGAAGCTCGTCGGCGACTATCTGGGGTGGTTCATTCCGGCGATGGCGCTCCAGTTCGGGATCGTCGCGATGGGCTCGGCGCTGCGCGGCACGGGACTCTTCAAGCCAAGCATGGTCGTCCAGACGGCGACCGTCATTCTCAACATCGTCCTCGCGCCATTTCTGATTTTCGGCTGGGTCACGGGGTATCCGCTCGGCGTGAGCGGCGCCGCGCTGTCGACGTTCATCGCGATCCTCGTCGGGACGATCGTGCTGCTCTTCTATTTCAAGCCGGCGACGTCCTACCTGAAGTTCGTGCCGGCCCACTGGAAACCCTCGCTGTCGGTATGGGGCCGGATGTTGAAGATCGGGCTGCCCGCGGGCACGGAGTTCGCGCTCATGGCCGCCTACATGATCCTCGTCTACTCGGTCAGCCGGCGATTTGGGGCGGCCGCGCAGGCGGGGTTCGGCATCGGCGGACGAATCGTGCAGGCATTTTTCCTGCCGATCGTCGCGCTGGGCTTTGCGGTGGCGCCGGTCGCCGGCCAGAATTTCGGCGCGCGGCAGGCGCACCGGGTGCGCGACACGTTCCGATCCGCCGCGCTGATGGCGTCCTCGCTCATGGTCGTCTCGGCGCTGCTCGCCCACGTGGCGCCGGAGGCGACGGTCCGCGTCTTCTCGAAGGATCCCGCCGTCATCGCCACGGGAACGGAGTATCTGAAAATCATTTCGTGGAACTTCATCGCGTCGGGAATTGTGTTCGTCAGCTCGAGCATGTTCCAGGCGATGGGCAACACGATTCCGTCGCTGCTCACGTCGTTCACGCGCATCGTGATCGTCGCCATTCCGGTGCTCCTGCTCGCGCAAGCGCCGGGGTTCGCCTTGCGCTGGGTCTGGTACCTCTCGGTGGTGTCGGTCACCCTGCAGATGACCCTGAACCTCCTGTTGCTCCGGCGTGAGTTCCGGTTGCGTCTGACATTCGAGCCGGCCGCGGCTCGCGCCAGCTAGCGACGGCATGAATCCTGCTTGGACCTATCCGGGGAGCAGACAATGGCCGAACGGACCATCACACGCGAACAACTCGCGAAGAACCTGAACGACGATCTGTCGCGCGAATATCAGGCGATCATTGCGTACGTCGTGTACTCGCAGGTGCTCAAAGGCGCCGAGTACATGAGCATCGCCGGGGAACTCGAACTGCACGCCGCGCAGGAACTGCAGCACGCGCTGACGATTGCCAAGCACATCGACTATCTCGGCGCAATGCCGGTCGCGACACCGAAGCCGGTCAAGCTGTCCGAGGATCCGCGCACCATGCTGCGCGCCGATCTCGAAAACGAGAACGAGACCGTTCGGCAGTATCGCGAGCGCGTCGGGCAATGTGAAGCGCTGGGCGAATACGCGATCGCGGAAGACATCCGCGAAATCGTCCGCCAGGAACAGGAGCACCAGATCGATCTCGCGAACGCGCTCGGCGAGTCGGTGCCCGATGTCTCGAAACCGGCCAGGAAGACCCGGGACTGATCTTATTTGAACGGCGTGTCGGGAAATGTCACCAGCGGCGCCCGGCCGCGCTCGAAGCCGTCGACCCGCAACAGCCAGCCGCCGATGCCGGCCGCGCCCTGCATCCAGCCCGTCTGCGCGGTGAGATTCGTCGGCTGCACGCGGTTTTCCGCGTGCGTCCACCGCGTGCCGGCTTCGTCGCGCGTCGCTCTCGCCAGGATCTGATCCGTCACGCGCCGCGCGAACGCGAGCGCGCCGGCGTCACGCGTGATCTGGTGGTACGAGAGAAAGAAATCCGCCACGCTCGCCGATCCGCAGCACTGGCCGACGTTGTTCCAGAATCCCGGCGTCTCGCGCTCCGGAATTCCGCTTCGACGGATGCCGTTGGCCGCGCGGACCAGCCACGTGTGCCACGTGCGATCGCCGGTTGCGACCGCAAGCTGATGGAACAGCCGGCCGGTGCCGGCTGGACCGTGACACCAGCCGAGATAGAACAAATCGAGGCCGTCGGCCTCCGGCTCGTGATGGAAAACCAGACACACGTCGCCGTCGGTCTTGGCCGCTTTCACGAGATAGCCCGCGCCGGACAGAGCGGCGTCGAGAAACGCCCGATTCCCCGTCGCGGCATGAAGCTGCGCGAGGAAGTAGGCGACGCCGGCCGTCCCGTGCGAGAAGTTCGGATAGAGACGCGTCGGCGCGGCCGGGGTCATGGCCCATTTCGCGCCGCCATCAGCCGCAATCTGCTGCGTGATGAGACGCCGCCCGGCTGCGGCGGCGAGGTCGCGCGCGTCGGCGCGGCCGAGATCGCGACTGGCCGAGAGAAGGTAGAGACCGATCCCGGCTGTGCCGGAAATGATGTCGCTGACCGGTGACCACTCGACGCCATCGCCGACCGGCCGTGCCATCTGCTTGAGACGATCGACGACGCGGTTGGCGCCATCCCGGTAGCGAACGTCCTTGGTCGCTTTCCACGTTTCGGTCAGCGTGAATCCAAGCCCCGCCAGTCCGGTATAGAGACCAGCCTGCGACTCCGAGTCGACCACGGTCAGGAGCCAGTCCGCGCCGGCGCGCGCCGTCGCGAGATCCGCCGCGTCGCCGGTGGCGTGATGAAGCTCGAGGAAAAAGAGCACGACGCCCGGCGATCCGGAGTACAGGTTCGCCATCGGCGCGGCGCCGGGCGCCGGCGTGCCCGCCCATGCGAGCGCGCGGCCCCGCGGCAGGGCAACGCCACGCAGCCATTTCGCGACGCTGCGAGCTTCAGAAAGAAGAGGACCTGCGGAGCCGGGCGACGGCGCCGGTGCAGG
>JBLNGH010000622.1:0-36322 GCA_050264575.1 Acidobacteriota bacterium
TTCGAACAGTACGACCAGCCGATTGGGATCGCGGTAATCGAGCGGCCGCAGCAGAACGCCGTACAGCACACTGAAGAGCGTCGCGTTCACGCCAATCGCGAGGGCGAGGGTCAACACAACGACGGCGGTGAAACCGGGAGCAGCGCCAAGCGACCGCAGTGCCTCGCGTATGTCGGTGATCATCCGGGGAGAGCCTACCGTACCGTCAGCTTCTCAGGATCCCGCGCTAAGATCGCCGCGGCGTGACGGATCCCATCAACATTTCTGATTTCGAGGCGCTGGCGCGCGAGCGCATGGAGCCATCGGCGTACGACTACTACGCCGGGGGCGCCAATGACGAGCGCACGGTCGCCGACAATCTCCGCGCCTTCGACCGCTGGGTGATTCGTCCACGGATGCTGGCGGGCGTGCGTGAGGTCGACACGTCGACGGCACTGCTCGGATCGTCGATCAGCCTGCCGGTCGCGCTGGCGCCGACGGCGTTCAACCGTCTCGGCCATTCGGATGGCGAGTTGGCGGCTGCGCGTGCGGCCGGCGCGGCCGGAACGCTCATGTGCTGCAGCACGATCGCGTCGTACCCGCTCGAAGAAATCGCCGCGACGGCGACCGGTCCGCTCTGGTTCCAACTGTACGTGTATCGCGATCGTGACGTGACGCGCGATCTCGTTGGCCGCGCGGAGGCCGCCGGGTATCGGGCGCTCGTGGTCACCGTGGACACCCCTCGCCTCGGCCAGCGCGAGCGGGACGTGCGCAACCGGTTCACGCTGCCGGCCGGCATCAGCATCGTCAATCTCGAGCGCTACGGCACACCCGACGCGCTGCGCTGGGCCGCCACTTCCAGCTTCACCGAGTACGTGCACAAGCTGCTCGACGACTCGCTCACGTGGGAATCGATCGACTGGCTCCGCACGATCACTTCCCTGCCGGTTCTCATCAAGGGCGTGCTCACGGCAGAGGATGCCGCGCTCTGCGTCCAGCACGGCATCGCCGGGATCATCGTCTCCAATCACGGCGGGCGTCAGCTGGACGGCGCAATTGCGACGATGGATGCGCTGCCGGAGGTGGTGAACGTTGCCGGACGCGTGCCCGTGCTGATCGACGGCGGCATCCGGCGCGGGACGGACGTGTTCAAGGCCCTCGCTGCGGGCGCCTCTGCAGTGCTCATCGGCCGTCCTTACTTGTGGGGTCTCGCTGCCGATGGCGAAGCGGGTGTGCGAAAAGTGCTCGAGATCTTCCGCAGTGAGTTAGAGCTCGCGATGGCGCTGGCGGGGTGCGCGACCATCGGCGCGATCACGCGTTCGCACGTGGCGCCGCGGGGCTGTTAGGATTTCGCCTGCGCATGGACGCCACTGCTCGACCCGCGGACGTCACGGTCGCCGACGCGCGCACACCGGCTGCGGTAAGAGCCATCCGCCTGCTGGCGCTTGTCGCGGTCTACGCGGTCGTCGTCTATGTGCTTCCCCGCCCCGCCTCGGTGCAACCGGCGGGATGGCGAATTACGGGAATCTTCATCGCGACGGTCCTCGGCCTGATGGTGCGGCCCCTGCCGGGCGCGGTGGTCGTGCTGTTCGGGTTGTGCGCGATCGTCCTGCTCGGCAGCGTCACGATGCCGCAGGCGCTCTCGGGCTTCGCGTCGCCGTCCGTCTGGATGGTCCTCGCGGCCATGCTGATGGCGGTGGCGCTGCGCGAGACCGGTCTCGCACGGCGGATCGCGCTCCTGTTCGTTCGCGCTGTCGGCCACACGTCGCTCGGCCTCTCGTACGCGCTCGTCCTCAGCGACGTCACGCTGGCCGGCAGTATCCCGTCGATCACCGCGCGCAGCGGCGGCATCATCCTGCCGATCGGCCGCAGCATCTGCGAGCTGTTCGAGTCGACGCCCGGTCCGACCGCTCCGCGCCTCGGCCGCTTTCTCATTGCCGCGCTCTACCAGGGCAGTGTCGTCGCATGCTCGATGTTCATCACCGGCCAGGCGAGCAACGTCCTCGCGGCGAGTCTCGCGGCCAAGGCGGCCGGCGTGACGATGACGTGGATGAGCTGGTTCGTGGCGGGTCTCGTGCCTGGCCTCGCCTCCTGCATCGTCGTGCCCTGGGTCGTGTCGCGCATCCTGCCGCCGGAGATTCGCCGCACGCCAATGGCGGCCGACTACGCCCGCGCGGAATTGACGAAGATGGGCCCGATCCGGCGCGCCGAAGGGACGACGCTCGCGGTCATCACGACGGTCTGCGTGTTGTGGATGCTGTCCGGGTGGATGCCGGCGTGGCTCGGTCTGCGGCAGCTCGACGCCAGCTCCTACCTCACGCTGGTGGCGCTGGTGGGTCTCAGCATTCTGATCGTCACCGAGGTCCTCACGTGGGATCAGATCGTCGGCGCGGGCTCGGCGTGGGACGTGTTCGTGTGGTACGGCGGCCTCATTGCGCTGAGCGAGATCCTGGCGTCCACGGGATCGACGACCGCGTTTGCGACCTGGGTCGGGAGCTGGTTCACGGGCTGGGCGTGGCTGCCGGTGCTGCTCCTCACACTGGCGATGTATTTCTACTCGCACTATTTCTTTGCGAGCATCACCGCGCACGTGCTCGCGATGTTCGCGCCGTTCACGATTATGCTGGTCGGCCTCGGCGCGCCGCCGGCGCTCGTCGTCTACAGCCTGGCGTGCCTGGCAAATCTCACGGCGGGGTTGACGCACTACGGCACGACGTCGGCGCCGATCGTCTTTGCGCAGCGCTATGTGAGTTTCGAGGAGTGGTGGCGCGTCGGCTTCATCTGCTCGGTCGTGAACCTCGCGATCTGGCTCACGATCGGTTTCGCGTGGTGGAAGGTACTGGGATTCTGGTGATAATGTTGGAGGTTCGTAGCGTGCTCGTGCGTCCCACCGTGCCGAGGTAGCTCAGTTGGTAGAGCACGTGACTGAAAATCACGGTGTCGGCAGTTCAATTCTGCCCCTCGGCACCAATCAACATCTTCACCATCAATACGTTCGACGGATCGGCTGAACCGCTCGCCGCTCTCGCGTGTGCTCGAGGGCACATGGAGGGCACACGCGGCATCTTTCATCTCCTGGTTGCAGCGTCGGCGGGTAGCGGATTTCGCACGCGCGCAAGACCCCCATCGTCTCAACATCCGATGGTGGCAGATTCTTGGGAACATTCCGCCGACATCAGTGTCAATTCCTCGAAGGCCGACGGCTTGGGTCGGCGCAAGGAAACAGCATCGCTGGCTGTCGCGCGGGAGAAACGCGCACCCCACGCCAATTCCGAGGAAGGGATCGAACATGACCGCTGTGGTGCTTACGAGCCTCCTGGCCACCCTCATCGCCCAGACGTCCGGGAAGCCGTCCGATTTCAGCGGAGTGTGGGTGCAGGATAACGCGAAGAGCGTCCTCATGGACGAGAGCCCGCGGGACGTTCAGCTGTCCATCGTTGACAGCGGGAAGAGTGTCAAGGTCGTTCGGAGCCTAAAGACGTCGAATCCGAAGATACCGGGCGGCTGGTTCGAGGCCGAGACTTATACGAGCACAACCGATGGGAAGCCGAGCGAGCAGCGGATTCCTGACCTGCACTACTCGCGGCTCCTCGCTCGGGACGGGCGGGATCTGATGTGGCGTATCACGCTGACAAGGGCCAGCGACGGCGGCGTCACGACCTTCAGTGAGCGGTGGTCACTCTCCGATGACGGCAAGCTCCTGACGATCCTCCGGACCTATCGGGACGGGCGAGAGGTGACCCAGGTCTTTGTTCGGAAGCGCTAGACCCATGCGAAGCGCACTGTTATCGAAGCGCGCGCTCGGCCGCGTGTCACTGGCCCTTGTGGTCGCTCTCGGGGTTGGCGCAACGCTGGCCGTGACTAGTGTGCTGCACAAGGTGTTCTTCGACGCCGGTCCGTTCACCGAGGTCAATCGCCTCGTCGTGATCGAGAACATCGGTGCCTACCACCTCAGCGATGTGGACGGCGACGTCGTCCCTGCACCGACCATTTCGTGGCCCGACTACCAGGACCTGCAGACCCAGCAGCGTTCTTTCGCGGGCATCGCCGGCTTGACGCGGCCCGCGAGGGTGACGTGGGACGTGCATGATCGAAGACGGTCTGCCTTCCGGGTGCACGTCGAAGGAGACCTGTTCCGACTGACCGGCATACGGCCGGTGCTTGGCCGCTTGATCGCGGCTACCGACTTTCGCGACGATGCGCCGCCAGTCGCCGCCATCACGACGAGCCTCTGGCGGCAGCAGCTCGGAGCGGATGCCCGCGTCCTCGAACGCGTGATCCGGCTCGACGGAGAGCCGTTCGCTCTCGTCGGCGTCGTTCCGGACGAGGCGGTCGGCCTTCTGCGAGAGAGGAAGGAGCTCTTCAATGACAGTGAAGGCAACGAATCCGTCATCACTCCGCTCGTGGATCGGGGAGAGACGGGACGGCAGCCTCGGCTGCGGGAGCGACGCCGCGATGCTCCCTTCCTGACGGTCGTCGGCACGCTGCGTCCCGGAGTGTCGCTCGAGGCAGCGCAAGAAGACGTTGCCACCGTCGGCAGGCGCCTGGCGGAGGCGTTTCCGACGACGAACCGTGGCAGAGGGATGAGCGCGACGAACTGGAGCACGTGGCGGACGCGAAGCATCGCGTACCTGCGCCCGATGCTGTGGGGCGCAGCGCTGTTGGCGATGCTCGTTGCGGCCGTGAGCGGACTCGGGCTCGTCTTCGCCGACAGCATACGGCGCGCGCCCGAAATGGCCATTCGATACGCGCTGGGCGCAACGCCCGCTCGGTTGTCGCGTCTCGTGCTGGCGAGGTCGGTCCTCTGGACGCTTCCCGGCGGTCTAATTGCGATCGCACTCGCGGCTGGCACGTTGTCGTGGATTGACACTTCGCGCTCCCAGGGTTCGGGCGTTGCTCTCAGCCTCAGCCCGTCGGTGGTGGTTGGTGCAACAGCTCTGACAGTCTTCGGCGGCCTTGCCCTCGGGATTGTGGGCGTCTGGCTGTTGCGGCGTGGAGACGTGAGGCGGGGGCTGAGCGAGGCCGGCCAAAAGACGTCGGTCGGGCGGGGCAGGAGCCGGGCGTTCGGCATTCTCCTCGCCATCCAGATTGCCGCCTCGACCTCGCTCGGCGTGGTGTCGGCGCTCCTGATCCACAGCATGCTGAACGTGGCCCGGGTGGACCTTGGCTTCGAGCCGGACCGGTCATTCGTCGTCCCGATCTCGTTACCGCGGGACTCGGGATGGACGGCCGCGCGCCGCCTCGCGTTCGTTCGGGATTCGCTCGAGCGAGTCCGTCGTGTGCCCGGCGTCGAATGGGCCGGTGTCTCTGATGCTCCCGCGCTGAGTGCAGGCGCGGTGACGCTCAGGGGGACGATCAGTCTGGAGGCGCCCGCAGAGCCCCCCCGGTCGCTGAGTCACCTCGTAGTTCAGCACATTTCCCCCGGATACCTCGAGGCGCTCGGCGCCAAGGTCGTCAGAGGCCGCGCCTTTACGGAGGACGACTATTGGAGCAACGCACCATCCATTCTCATCAGCGAGGCATTTCGTAGGACGCACATCGGCAGCGCCGATCCCTTGCAGACACGTGTCCGGCTCGGGTCGCGGCTGCTGGATGTCGTCGGTGTCGTGCGCGACGCCCGGCAGTCTGGGCCAACGAGCCCGTCGTGGGAAACCGTTTACCTGCTGCAGACCAGCCAGCGCGATGTGTCTTCCTACCACGTGGTAGTGGGGCCGGCGGGGCCACCCCGCGACGTCATGCGGGAGGTGGTGGCCGAACTGGCGCGCGCCGACCGCGACGTTCTCATTGATGAAGCCCGCCCGCTGTCTGCGCTGCTCTGGAATACCGTGTCTGCGCGCCATCGTACGCTCCGCCTCATGACAGTGGCGGCCGTCGTGGTACTCCTGCTGACGGCCTTCAGCATCAGCGGCGCGCTCGGCGAGTACGTTGAGAGCCGGCACCGTGATTTCGCCATCCGCAAAGCCATCGGCGCCGGCAAGCGGCACATCGGCGTCCTGCTGATTCGATACCTCGCTGTTCCCGGCACCGCGGGCGTACTGCTCGGGTGCCTCTGCGGCTGGTGGTTGGCCAAGACACTGTCCAGCCAGTTGTTCGGCGTCGGCGCCGCGGACCCAGCGGCGATCGGCGCTGCGATTGCCTTCGAGTTGCTGGCCGGTTTGGGCGCGGCCGCCGGACCGCTGGTCCGGGCCAGCGGTGTTGATACGGTGACCGCGTTACGGTCCTCGTAGGATCGCGGCTGCCATCTCTGGTCCCATATCGGGCCGCACCGAGCGCCAGCGCTCGAATTAGAGACGAGCGTGCCAGCTCTTGGAAGCCAACCGTCGGCGGCAAAGGTCGGGAACGCTGACTTCTTGATGGCCCTTCGTGGCGGTCACGCATTCTGACGGACGCTTGGTCGATTCGATCACTGATCGTCGCGTTACGTCGGCCGGCGCGGCTCATTCAGACCGTTAGAGCACCCGCCGGCGCCTCAGAATCGCCACGATCCTCGCTCGACTCTTGGAATGCGGGTCGTCAAGAACGCTCGACGAGGCGGACGACCTACGCTTTCCCGAACCATCTCGCAGCATAAGGGAATCGAACTGCCGCCGCTCCGCCGGCGTCATCGTAAGCACTCGCCGCTCGACGCCGTCCAGAAACTCGACGCGTCGTCGCAGGCTCGCCAGCTCAGCTTCGTGCGGACGACTCGCCCACACGTATCCGGCAGGCCAGCGCAAAATCAGATTGGAACAGCGACTTGAAAGAAACTTGAAACTCTGCGCACGAAACCAGCCGACCAGGGACCCAACGGCCCAAAGGTCCCGCGCGAAAAGCCCAAGGAAACCTCAATCGCCCGACGTTGCCCCAACATCCCCGCCGGACTGAAAATCACGGTGTCGGCAGTTCAATTCTGCCCCTCGGCACCACAAACTCCTAACAAATCTCGCAGCTTGCTTCCCGTTGTCGTCACTGTTGTTTCCTGGCGGACCAGTCGGAGTTCGGACAGGGAGCCAGGTTGATGGTCCCGATCGCGTCACGGGGCGAGACCAGCCGGCCGGTGATGGCGACGCCATCATCCCCGGAAAACGCGAACTCGCCATTGCTGACCGACGGCGCAGGTGACAAACTCACCGTCCCGGAAGTGTCGCACGAGACCGCAGTGACCTTGCTGTTTTGAATGAAGAATCGAAATCGAAGCCGGAAGCCGTCCGTCTGGGAGGTTCCTTCCCACTCGCCGTTGGAATCGAAGGAGTCGGGTGAGGCGTAGGTGTAGGCGTTCGCCAGACGTCCCGACTGGCCGTCCGGGTTGCTGACGACGAGGTCCACCCGCCCAGCCGCGTGCGCCGGAACCGTTGCAAAGATCGTGGTGGTGCCCATGAAGGAGACCCTTGACGCCCGGACCCCGCCAAAGATCACGACGGGCCCTCCCTCGAGGTCGAGGAAGCCGGTGCCTTCGATCTTCACCTCTGCGCCGCCGCCGGTTGAGCCGAGGCTCTCCGACAGGGCCGTCACCACCGGGGGAGCGAGCGATTGTAGGGGTGGCGATGGTCCGAGGAGTGGCTTCCCGCCGCAACCGGGTGCCAGCCCGACGAGCGCCAGGAGACCGGCGGTGACGGTGCGAGGGAGCAACGGGTGGCGGGTGTGGCTGGCGTTTGACATGAGCCTTCTCTCTGCATGGAATGCGGATGCGCCGTTTGTATCACCGCGTCGCGGAGCGGCATAACTACGTATATGCGTAGGGGTAGCGCCGGGCCAGCATCCGTCACGTTGACTGCTCTGCTGACGCGATGACCGATGGGTGACCGCGTCACCGGTGCGCAGAGATCAGCGGTCGCCCACGTCGCGGGAGAACCCGCGCGACATTAGCCTCAGTTCGATGAGAACGATGCTACTTGCGCCATGGCACATTGGCCCCGGGCAAATAAAAGCACCCAGCATTCTCGGCCTCGGCTTGCGTCGCGTACAGCCAACACGCCAGCCGTAGCACAGGTTCCGGATATGTCGGAAAGCGCTCATACGATGCGGTCATCTCGGTGAGGCCTTCGCCTGACATCCATGCGGAGCACGTGCCGGCGATCGGTCCAAAACTTGACCGTGCAGGTCGTGCGCGAACCGCAAATTTCGTTTGCGATTGTTTCGTAATTTGAACGGTCGTTCCGCCGGTGTTCGGGCACCACGACAAAGTCAAGCGTGTCCGGTGGCCCATTCGAAACCGATCGGAGCAGTGCCCATTCACGGGTCGGGACACTGCCACGCCCCTCACTGGCGGTTAATCCATTCAACCGGAGCCAGAGCTGGCTTCCCAACCGATGTCGTTGAAACACAGCTGTGTCTTCGCATTTCCAGTTGTGGACCTTGCCGATGTCCACGACACAACTGCGATCCCTCGGTGTTGGCCCTAGCCATCCGTTGGCATCACTGCGCACGGGCAGGCCGAACAATTCGAAAGTGTCAATGAACACGGCTGAACGGTACATGATTACGGCAAGTGCTGCCAGAATCACAAACCCGATCAACCGGCGGGTGGTGGTTCTCATCACGATCCACTCACCCAACTATGGAGGTTGGGACGAATAGCTCAATGGGCCATCGAGTCATTTTGAAGTTTATCGAGCTCAAGACGGGTTACAACGACGATGGTCTTGAGAACGAGCCGCTGTGAGGCAGCTGCCGAACAAGCGCTTGCAGCCGTCGGCGGCCGGCTGCGATCATGAGCCGGCCCGGCTGAAACGGAGCAGTTACGCCGTCCCGTTCGAATCTGCAGCTCATGAACTCGAGTAGCGCCGAAGGCAGGGCGATCCGCATCGCAAGCGCAGGGCACGCTTGCTTTGCTGCGGTCATGATCTGGCTCGGAGCCATGGGCCTCAGCAAAGGCACGTTCGTCCAGGTTTGGCAGCCCGTGCCCACCTGGGTGCCTGCGCGCGAGGCATTGGCGTATCTTTGCGCCTTCATCTCGCTGGCATCCGGTATTGGTTTGCTCTGGCGGCGCACTGCGGCCCTCGCTGCACGCGTGCTCTTCGCGTCGCTCATGGTTTGGCTGCTGGTACTGAGACTGCCCAACCTCTTTTTCCAGACTCCCGTCGTGCTGGTTGCCTGGACGTTCGGTTCGACAGCCGTGATGGTGGCGGCCGCCTGGGTGCTGTACGTCTGGTTCGCCGGTGACCGCGACCGGCAGCGCCTCGGCCGCTTCGCCGGCGACACGGGCGTGCGCATCGCGAGAGCGCTCTACGGCCTGTCCTTGATCCCCTTCGGCCTGGCCCACTTCATGTACCTCGACGCGACCACGGTGCTGATTCCGCATTGGCTGCCGTGGCACACGGCGTGGGCGTACTTGACCGGCGCCGCCTTCATCGTGGCGGGGCTGGCAGTGATCGTCGGCGTGTTCGCGCGCTTGGCTGCCGCGCTATCGACATTGCAGCTGGGCCTGTTCGGTTTGATCGTATGGGTCCCCCGCGTGTTGGCGGGCGCCGTCAACGACTTCCAATGGGGCGAGTTCGTCGTGACGTGCGCGCTGACGGCGGGCGCCTGGGTAGTGGCGGATTCATACCGCGGCAGCTGAGGCGCGGGCCGTTAGAGGGGTTTCGACTTCGGTGTAGCAGTGGTGGTGGGGGGGTCACCACCACGAGGACTTCCTTTGATGCGAAACCGCTAAGCCCTTTTCGTCAGGCTACGTGGAAACGAAAACGGCTCTAGGCAGCGGCACGACGTGAGGCAGACAATCATTACCAATGGGGGCAAGATGGGTCGCTTCTTGGAGGCGCTGAAGGTTGGCGTAGCAAGCTTCAAAGAGGGGA
Organism: Acidobacteriota bacterium; assembly: GCA_050264575.1. GTDB lineage: Bacteria > Acidobacteriota > Vicinamibacteria > Vicinamibacterales > SCN-69-37 > DASQFI01. The sequence goes on from JBLNGH010000622.1 coordinate 9,753, forward strand.
CCGGGCCCGGTGAGTACCAGATCGCCGGCCGACCGGTCCGGTGCCCGCATTGCGGGCATCAGAAGTTTGTACTGGGTCGCGCTCTCCTGAACTCGACGGGCGCCACCTTCCTCAACTTGGATTGGGCTGATCCGTCAGCGTCGACGCTCATCTGCGGCGAGTGCGGCCGGATCGAATGGTTTGCCCAGGAGCCTGATCGGGTCTTAAACGGCACGCCGCGCGTCGGCGAGTGAGCGAAGTCAGCGCACCTTCATCACGATGAAGGTGAGATCGTCGTACTGCTCCGCGTCACGAATCCAGTTGTTCATCTCGGCGGCAATCCGCGCGCTGATCTCGTCGGCGGGCAGGTGCGCGGTCTGCCGGAACAACGCCTGCAGGCGTTCCTCGCCGAACTCTTCGTCCTCCGGGTTGTGCGCCTCGGGAACGCCGTCGGTGAAGGCGAGGAGGACATCGCCGGGGAAGAGCTCCACGGTCGCCTCTTCGTACTCGGTCTCCGGGAACATACCCACGACGGTTCCGCCGACCGTCAGCTCCTCGATCTGGGGCGCCGCGGAGTCGGCGGTCGATCGCCGGCCGGCGCGCAGGAGATACGGCGCGTTGTGCCCGGCGTTGACGTAGCGCAGTTGCCGGCGCCGCTCGTCGAGCTGCGCATAGAAGAAGGTCGCGTACTTGCTCGCGGGCGTTGACCGGTAGACAAAGTGATTGATGCCCGCGACGAGGCGTGCGGGCGGCACGTCGCCTCCGGACGAGATGATCCGCAGCGACGCCTGCACCACCGACATGATCAAGGCGGCGGGGACGCCCTTGCCCGACACGTCGGCCAGTGCGATGCCGATCCGGCCGTCACCCAGTTCGACGAAATCGTAGTAGTCGCCACCGATGCGGCGGGCCGGCACGCTGATCGCGGCGAAATCGGCGAATTCGGACCGCGGCGGAGCCTCGGGCAGCAAGCGGCGCTGGACGTCCGACGCCAGGGCGATGTCGCGGCGCAGCGTTTCCTGCTCGACGACCCGATCGGTCAGCCGCGCGTTTTCGATCATCAGCGCGAACTGATCGGCCGACGCGCGCAGCACCTGTTTCTCGTGCGCGCTGAAGCTGACGGGCTGACGGCGTTCACCCAGCAGCAGCACGCCCAGGATCTCGCTGCGTGTGCGCAGCGGCACGGCCAGACGGACGCCGGCGGCGGCGAGCGCGCGAATCTCGTCGAGCCGGTCCGGACGGTGCGCCGCGGCCCACTCGGCAAGCGCAGCCAGGTCGTTCGGCGCAAGCGGCATCGGCAGCGGATAGGCTCGCAACCGTTTGATCAGAAATCCGTCGCCGGCTATAACGGGCGCGGCCGTTTCGAGCGCGCCCGCGGCGACCAGGCAGCAGTAGTCGTTTTGAGAGGCGGCGCGCCGCTCGAGCAGCGCGGCCGACTCGACGCGTAGTTCGGCGCACACGCTGGCGAGCGCGGCGCGCAGTGCGCCGGTGTACGACTCGGCGCTACGTGCGGCGTCGACGAACGCCGTCAGCATGCCCGCCGCTGAGACGTCCGATCCGCTGTCGTCCCCGCCGACGGCCTGGCGAATGTCGCGAACGGCGCGATCGATCCCCTCACGCGTCCACCGCCAGACCGATGGCGGCTGTTCGCGCATCGCCACCATTGGCGAGATGAGCGTGGTGCGCCACGCCGGCACCGATGCCGCCGCCGCGGCCACGAGGGCGACAACCGCCGTGGACCCCGCAAACGGCTGCCATCCGAAGTTGGCGACCTCGAGGTACCGCACGAGCAGCCAGACGCCACCGACGAGCGCGATCGATCCCATCCCGACGCCCACCAGCGCCAGCTTCATGCCACCGCCGAGGACGAGCGCCACGAGATCGCGGTGTGACGCGCCGAGGGCCATCCGCGTGCCGAGTTCCACGGTGCGCTGCCGGACGAAATAGGACACCACGCCGTAGATGCCGAGCGTCGCCATCACCAGTGCCGCCAGACCGAAGAACGTCATCAGCAGCGATCTGAGACGCTCGAACTGCAGCGTGCCGCGGACGATGTCGTCGATCGTGCGCACGTTTTCCATCACCAGTGTCGGATCGGCCAGCCGGATGGTGCCGCGGACGGCGGCGATCAGTTGATCGGCCGGCAGGCCCGAGCGGACGACGACGTTCGGGTTTCCCAGCGCGGCCGCCGGCAGGTAGATCTCGGGAGCTGCCGGGTTGTTCAGGCCGTTGTTGCGCACGTCGCCGACGACGCCGACGACCTCGAAGCGGTCGCCGTCGGGCCTGTCGCGGCGCCCCGAGGCGCCGATTGGATTGCGTCCGGACCAGTACGCGCGCGCGGCGGCTTCGTTGATCACAGCGGCCGGCGCATCGCGTTGCTGGCTGTCGGACTCGTTCAGCAGCCGGCCGGCGCGAAGCGGGATCCGCATCGTCGAAAAGAAGTCCGGTGTGGCCCCGACGGGGCACACGCGCTGTCCGAGCGCATCGCGCGGCCGCCCCTCGACGTAGATGACGGTGGTGCCGCAAACGGGACCGGCTGGCAGCCGGCTCGCGAACGCGACGCCGGTCACGCCGGGCGTCTGGCGCAGCGCGTCCATCAACCGCGCCTGCGCCGCACGGCGTTGCTCGACGCGTTCCTCGGGTGTGCCGACGCCTCTCGGCAAGGTGAGGTCGAACGCGACGAGGCCGTCGGGCTCGAAGCCCAAGGACACGCGTTCGAGATTGCGCAAGTGAACGACGAGAATGGCCGACGTCGTCAGGAGCGTGAAGGCGAGGGCGATTTCGGCGACGACGAACGCCTTCGACAGGCGTTGCGCAGGCGCAGCGGCTGATGCGCGAACGCCTTCGGACAGCACTGCGTTCGGCGCCGTGCGCATTGCCTGCCAGAGCGGCGCCAGGCCGGCGAGCACCCCGGTGGCGATGGCCACCGCCACGCTGAAGCCGAGCACCGTCCAGTCGATCGTGATGTCATCGACGCGAGGGATGAACGCGGACGCCGCGGCCAGGAGCTTCTGGATGAAGATCGCGCTCAAGCCAACGCCGGCGGCGGCACCGGCGATCGACACGAGCGCTCCTTCGGCGACGTAGCGTAGCGCAAGCTGCCGTCGCGACGCGCCGAGCGCGACGCGGATCGCCGTCTCGCGGGCGCGCGTAACCGATCGCGCCAGCAGCAGCGTGGCGACGTTGGCGCAGGCAATCAGCAGCAGGAGCCCTGCGCCGCCGAGCAGGATCAGCAGCGGAGCGCGGACGATGGATCCGGCCAGCCCGATTGTCGCCTTGCGCAGGTCGGCCACACCCGCCGTGTAGAACTGATAGCGTTCCGGATCCTTCGGGGCGACGATCGTGGCGACGCGCTTGACGTCGACCTGCGCCTGTTCCAACGACACTCCGGGTCTGCGGCGGGCGTACGCGCCGGACATCCCGCTGCCACGGCTCGCGTTGGGCGGCGACGGATCGAGCGGAATCCACACCTCGGTCTCGCCGCCTGATATTCCCAGAGTTATGAGCGGAAGCTGGAACGTTGGCGGCATGACGCCGCTGATCGTGTACTGGCGACCGTCGAGCGTGATGGCACGGCCGATGATGTCGCGCCCGCCTCCGAGACGGCGCCACAGGGACGTCGAGATGACGGCGCTCGTGTCGTCGACGAACCATTGGCCGAGGCGCGGTGAACCGAGCTCGCGCGCGAGGGCCGGCGTCACCGCCGCGCCGGGCACGAATTGCGGCCCGTCAGCGTCCGTCATGCGGAATCGGCCGGTACGGAACCAGCCGAACGCGTCGAAGCTTGTCGTCTGCTGCTGGTAGTCCTGCAGCTCGGGCACCGACATCGTCATCATCGGGCCCGGGTTGGTCGTGTTCACGCCGTAGAGCGACACGAAGCGCTCGCCGTCCGGGTACGGCAGCGGCCGCAGCAGCACGCCGTTGACGACGGTGAAGATAGCGGTAGCCGAGCCGATCCCGACCGCAAACGCCACCACCGCGAGCAGCGCGACACCGGGCGCCGTTTTCCAGGAGGCCCACGCTTGGGAGAAGGCCGACATCACGTCGCCATGAACTCTAGCGCCAAGTCCCACCGCGCTCCAATACAGCACCCGCGGAACCGACGACCTGCTGATTACGACTCAGTTTGTCGTGGAGCTCGGGATCAAGTCTTCAGGCAAGGTAACCGTGCTCAACGAATCTTCCGCCACGAACGGCCACCGCTGTGCAGGAAGGTGACGGTACCCGACGCATCAGCGACAAACACGTAGCGGCCTGCGCCGCCGGAGAATTCGAGATCGCCCACCTTCTGCAACGGCGACTCGCCCGCGCCCTGCCGGAGGATCAACGCGTCGCCTTTCTCGGCGATCGTGATTTGCCGCGATCCCTGTGAGTAAGTGCCCACCAGGCGAGCGCGCTCGGCGGCACTCGTCGGCGCCACAGTCCGCGCGGGTATGGCCGGCGCCGGCGGAAGGTTCAGCGCCGCCTCGATCGCCGCAGTGGCCGTGCGCGTCAGCGACACGCCGGTGCGATTCGCGAGCACCACGACGCCGAAGCGGCGCGACGGCACCATGCGGATGATCGATCCGTAGCCGCTGCGCGAGCCGCCGTGCTCGACGACGTGCAGCCCGCGCCACTCGCCGACCTGGACGCCGTAGCCGTACTTGTTGCTCGAACCTGGAATGGCCGCTCGCGGTGTCGCGAGCGTCGAGAACACCGCCGCCGGCAGCGCCTGCTGGCCGTCCAGCATGCCGTCGCAGACGAACGCCGTGATCCAGCGAGAAAGATCGAGCACGTTCGTGAAAATCGATCCCGCCGGCCAGGACGCGGTGTTGTTCGCGCTCGGCCTGATGATCTGCGGCTTGCCGTTCACCAGATCGTGGCCCTGCGCGAGCGGATACGTCATCGCCAGCGTCGGCCGAAACGTCGATCGTGACATCCCCAGGGGCGCGAAGACGGTCGACGCCACCTGATCGGCGTATGGCCTCCCGCCAACCTGCTCGGCCAGCAAACCCGCCAGCCAAAAACCAGGATTCGAGTACGAGTAGATCTGTCCGGGCTCCGCGAAGAACCGCGACTCGGTCCACGACGTCGCCTCCCGTTTGAGCGCGTCATCGTCCTGGCTGCCGAACATCGGCGCTTCGTCCAGAATCCCCGACGTGTGCGAGAGCAACTGGTGGGCCGTGAGCGCGGCGAGCTTCGGCGCAAGGCCCTGGATGTGTTTACCGATCGGTTCGTTCAGATCGAGTTTCCCCTGTTCGGCGAGCAAGACCACCGTCGCGGCGGTGAACATCTTCGTCGTCGAGCCGAGCCGGAAGAGCATCTCCGGCCGGGTCGCTTCGCCGGTCTCCACGTTCGCGACGCCGAACGCGCGCGTGTAGACCACGCGTCCGTCCCGCACGATCGCGATGGCGCCACCGGGCGCCTGCGTTTGCGCCAGTTCCTGACGCGCAACGGCGTCCACGGCCGCGAACTCGTTCTGCGCATCCTGCGCAGACGGCCGCGGAGACAGCGCAACGGCGACGACGGCCAGTATGGGCAGCAAGGGGCGGCGTCTCGAATGCATGCCCGGCATTCTGCTCGCCAGCCGGCCTGCGCGCAACGGGAGATTGAGCCAAGTACGATTGCCCATGGGCAGACCATTACTTGACGTGGGGTGTCGCAGCACCGAGTATCGAAGCCGTGCGGCTCTTCACGTTCGTGTTGTGTGCCCTCGCGGCGATCGTCGCCATCGCGTCCCCGGCACTCGGTCAGACCGCCACAGCGGCCGCTCAGCCGCCGAACGTTCAGACCGAACCCCGCGACCTCATCAACGCGGACCGGCCGGGCATTGCAGACGGCAGCGGCGTTCTGGCACCCGGCATCTTTCAGCTCGAAATTGGATTCCAGCGGGAGTTCACGAAGGAAGACGGGGTCCGGACGCGGATCTCGTTCGTGCCAACGCTGGTTCGTGTCGGGCTGGGTGCCGGGTTTGAAGCGCGCGTCGAGACCAATGCGTACGACTGGGAGAAAGCGGACGATGCCGCCGGAACCACCCACGACTCGGGCTGGTCTCCGATCTCCGTCGGCGCCAAGTACCGGATTTATGATCCCGACGAAAGCCGATGGCCGTCGCTCGCCGTCATCGGGCGCGTCTTCCCGACGTCCGGATCCGGCGCGGTCGGCAGCCATCGCTACGCCGGCGATCTGCGTCTCGCCGCCGATCTCGATCTGTCGTCGACCTTTTCGCTGAATCCCAACGTCGGATTTGCACGCTATGAAGCGGAAGATGGCAGCAGCTTCGCAGCCCTGACGCTCGCCGTGACGCTGACTTTCCTGCCGTCACCGCGCGTGCAGCCATTCGTGGATGCCGGGTTTCAGAATCCGGCCGACGCCGGCAGTCCGGCGTCGCTACTCCTCGACGCCGGCGTTGCCTACATCGTCGCACCCAACCTGCAGCTCGATGTCAGCCTCGGCAAAGGGGCACACGGTCCGACGCCTCATACATTTGTCTCATTCGGCGTCAGCGTCCGTCGGAGCAGGTAGAGTTCGAAGTAGAAGTTCGAAGTTTTTCCTACCCGCCTTTCTTGAACGCCTCCTGCACCTGCTTCCTGATGTCCTTCCAGTTCTTGGAGAGGATCTTCTCCTCCTCTTTCGTCACGATGCGGAACGGCGCGCGCACCAGGCTGTCCTGGAACTTGACGTTCAGGAAGTGCTGACCGTACTTGAGGCCGCCGGGAATCTTGAAATAGAGCCGGCCCAGGCAGCCGCGCGTCGGGCTGAGCTCGACCTCGTCGAACGCGACCGTGCGGCTCGACATCTCCGAGAAGAAGCCGAGGCGGCATGCGTCGCGTACGGTGGGCGGAAAGTAGTTGATCGAATCGCGGACGACGGTCGACTGCCGCTCGATGCCGCGCAGGTCGACCTGCTTGTACTCGCCGTCGGTCGGCAGGGGAATGGAGCTGCCGTCGGGCAGCGAGAGAGAAATTGCCGATCGCTTCAGCGTGTAGTTCGGCCGGCCGGACCGAAGCGTCATCCCCGTTTCAATGAAGATCCATTCCTGGCCGACCAGCGTATTCGCCAGACGATAGCCGAGCGTGACGTAGCCTTCGTTGTTGTACGCCACGCGAACGTACGCGTCCTCGAGCGTCATGATCTGATCGACGCCCGGATTCGGGATCGGCACTTTGGGCGCCTGGTTGCCCTGGGAATGTGTCGTGCTCGCCCCGGCCAGCGATAACGCCAGGCCGATGATAATCGGGGACAGCAACTGCCGCCGTACCATGTGACCCTCCTGTGCTCGAGTGCTCGAAATCTTCTCACGAGCGGCCAGGAATGCAACGTCTGGCGGGAACTGCGGTATTGTCGCCGTGATGGTGAGCCTGCTCACGATCATCGTCAGCTCATGGACCGTCGCCGCGAGTGGCCGCGGGACGTCAGCCGGCGCTCTTCAAGCGCACCAGCCGTCCGTTACCATCGACCTTTCCCATGGCACCGAACGCGAGCAACGGACGAAGCAGACCCTGCAACAGTTGCTCGCAACGTACAATCTCAAGAAGTACACGTTTACGCGCCGCGTAGTCATCGAGGAAGGCGCCGTCAATCACGCCTTTCCGGTGCTGACGCTGAACGCGCGCTTTGCTTCTGCACCCGATGAGTTGCTGACGTCGTACGTGCACGAACAGATCCACTGGCACTTGCGGGATCGGCTGGCTCAGCAGCAGGCTGCCATTGCCGATCTGCGCCGGATGTATCCCGGCGTCCCGGTTGGACTGCCGGAAGGCGCGGAGAACGAGTACAGCACCTACGGACATCTCGTCACGTGCTACCTCGAGATTCTTGCCGCCCGCGAGCTGCTCGGCGTGGACCAGGCGTCGGCCGCGATCGCGAACAAGGGAAACTACACGTGGATTTACGCCACGATCCTGCGCGACGAGAAGAAGATCGCGGCCGTGGTCGATCGGCACGGCCTGCGCGTAAAGTAGGCCGGCTTGCCTTTCAGTCAGAGCGCGTGGCCTTGTCGATGCGAATGGGGTCCGCATGCGGCGACCGCCCTCGCGCCGGCCGACGTGACGATCGTCGTCGACGTGTTCTCCTTCACAACGTGTGTGGACGTGGCGACGTCGCGCGGCGCCGCAATCATCCCCTACCCGTGGAACGATGCGACGGCGACGGAGTTTGCGAAATCACACAGCGCCGAACTGGCCGGCAAGAGGCGGCAGGCGAAATACTCGCTCGCGCCTGAGTCCTATCTCGAGGTGCCAACCGGATTGCGCTGCGTGCTTCCATCGCCGAACGGCGCGCAGGTCACGCTCGCGGCGGCACGGACGTCGCCGACGCTGCTCGCGGGATCGCTCAGGAACGCCAAAGCCGCGGCCGAGGCCGCGGCGCGGCTGGGACAGACCTTCAATCTCATTCCGGCTGGAGAACGATGGCCCGATGGCTCCCTCCGGCCGGCGCTCGAGGACTGGCTTGGCGCGGGCGCCATCCTTCGATGGCTGCCCGGCAGCCGTTCACCGGAAGCGGCGTCGGCTGTCGAGCTATTCGAGCGGCATCGCGAAAACCTCATCGAGGTCCTGGACCAATGCGCCTCAGGACGGGAGCTCGACGAGCGCGGCCACAGTCAGGACAAGTTCATCGCCGGACAACTGAACGTCAGCCCCAGCGTCGCCCGGTTCGACGGCGTGGCTTTCATCGCGGCCTGACCCTGATTCGCGGCCGCGCGGGCGCCGCATCGCCTTTCAGGTCGCTTCAGTCGAACGTCAAAACCGCGAAGACGACCGCCACGAGTGCGGCGATGAAGGCGAGCCGGCCGATGACGGGAAGCCGCTCCGCGGCAGTCGTGTCTCCCTTCCGCGCCTTGCCCATGAGCGCGTGGATGTAGCCGACGAGCCCGGTGAGAATCACGACCGCCGTGAGCTTGACGTGAAACTGCCAGGGCAGCACGCCGAAGCCGCCCCACTTCGTGAACACCAGAAGGGGGCCCGTGACCCAGAGCAGCACGAGACCGATGTCGCCGACTCGACTCATGCGCGTCGAAATCTGCCTCAGCAATTCCCGCTCCTGCGGAGCCGACCTGACGAGGAAGCCGTGCAGGACCATACCCGCAAACGACGCCGAAAATCCCATCGTGAGTCCGAGCAGATGCAGGATCAACAACCCCTGGTTCACCTCGGTCATGTCATGCCTCCGAAAGCGCTCCCGAGCAGGCGCGATCTTATCGTGCTCCTCACCGTTGCCCGCGTGACCGCTTGTGAGTAGGCTTCCTGACCCATGAACACCCGACGTCAGTTCCTGATCACCGCTCCGCTTGGCGTGCTCGTCGCCGCGACCGCGTGCCGCAACGACACGCCGCCGGCCGCGTCGCAATCGACGCCATCTCCGGGAGCGCCGGCAACACCGGGCGCGCCGCCGACCTTCGGCACCGGTGCCGGATCCGGTCCCGAGGTGAGCCCGGCGACGTTCGCCGAGGCCGAGAAGCTCATGCAGGTCACGATGACGCCGGCCGAGCGGCAGCAGGCTGCCGAGTCGTGGCGGAAATCGATGGCGCCGTACCTCGAGCGCCGAACGGGTCCGCGGAAAGTCGCCCTCTCAGACACCGATGCACCCGCGACGCTGTGGAATCCGATGCTGCCGGGCATCGCAGCCGGACCGGCCCGCGATCGCTTCGCGCGCTCGAAAGCCGAACCTCGTCCGATCCCGTCGTCGGACGACGCGATCGCGTTTGCGCCCGTCACGGAGCTGTCGCGCTGGATCGAATCGCGACAGCTCACGTCCGAACGGCTCACCAACATCTATCTCAGCCGAATCGAACGACTCGACCCGAAGATCCGATCCGTGATTACGGTGACCAAGAATCACGCGCTGGCGCGGGCAAAGGCCGCAGACGGTGAGATCGCCGCGGGCAAGTACCGCGGTGCCCTGCATGGCATTCCGTACGGCGTGAAGGATTTGCTCGACACGAAAGGGATCCTGACGACCTATGGCGCTGAGCCGTTTCGCAGCCGCGTCCCGGCGGCCGACTCCGCGGTGGTGCGGCGGTTGGACGACGCGGGCGCCGTGCTGATCGCGAAACTCTCGCTCGGCGCGCTGGCGCTGAACGACATCTGGTTCGGCGGCCAGACAATGAACCCGTGGCTGCTGGAAGAAGGCGCGTCGGGATCGAGCGCAGGTCCGGGTGCGGCGACTGCGGCAGCGCTCGTCGCATTTTCCATCGGCTCCGAAACCGGCGGCTCAATCGTCTCGCCGGCCATGCGCTGCGGCGTGACGGGTTTGCGGCCAACGTTCGGCCGTGTGCCGCGCACCGGGGCGATGACGCTTTGCTGGTCTCTGGACAAGCTGGGTCCGATGACGCGCACGGTCGAAGACGCGCTGCTCGTGCTTCAAGCGATTACCGGGCCGGATGCCGGCGACCCATCGAGCGTCCCGAGCCGGCTGGACTTCGATGCCTCCGCACCGATCGCCGGTCTCAAAGTCGGTTACCTCGCTTCGTGGATGAAGGAACCGCCGGCAACTGACGTCGACCGTGCAGCAATGGAGACGATCAGGAAGTTGAAGATGGATCTGAAGGAAGTGACCCTGCCGGACTGGCCGTACGGCTCCCTGATGCCAGTCCTGTTCGCCGAGGGCGCCGCATCGTTCGAGGACCTGGCGCTGAAAAACCTGCTGGGAACGCTCAAAATTCAGGTGAAGGACGCCTGGCCGAACCTGTTTCGTGAGGCGCGGTTCCTGTCCGCCGTCGACTTCGTGCAGGCCGACCGGCTCCGGCGCAAAGTTGCGCTCGAGATGGCGCGCATTTTCAAGGAAGTGGACGTGCTGATCGTGCCGTCGCTCCGCGACGAGCAGCTCACGATCACGAACTTCACCGGCCACCCGTCGGTGACGCTGCGCGCCGGCTTCGTCCAGGTCTCCGAAGCCCGGAGCGATTGGGCGCCGGACCCGGCGAAGCCGCTGCCGACGTTCAATCCGCCGCGTCGCGTGCCGCACGGAATCACGCTCGTTGGCCGGCTGTTCGACGACGGATTGATCGGGCAGGTGGGGCTGGCGCTCGAGCGCGCCTTCGGGGTGGCGGACGAAAAGCCTGCGGGCTTCTAAACTAGAGCTGTTTTCGTAGGCTACACGGAAACGAAAACGGCTCTAATGACAGACGCAATGACGATCCTGGTCTGTCCCCTCTCCAAGGTCCTCGAGATGGTCGAGCAGCACAGGCCCGGCCGCGTGATCAGCCTGCTCGATCCGGATTACACGTTTCCCGACCTGGGACCTGCGTACGCCGGCAGGCATCTTCAGCTGCGGTTCCACGACGTCGACGTCGCGAATGACCAGGAGATCGGTCCGTCGGCGCAGCATGTCGACCGCTTGCTCAGGTTCCTTCGAGCGTGCAAAGCCGCCGAGGTGTTGCTGATTCACTGCCGCGCCGGCATCAGCCGCTCGACCGCGGCGGCGTACATCGCCGCCTGTTTCCTGAATCCAGCAGTCCCCGAGCGAGATCTCGCGATCGCGCTGCGCCGTGCGGCACCCCTGGCGAGACCCAATCAAGCGCTGGTCGGGTTGGCCGACACCGCGATGTCACGCGGCGGACGGATGAAGGATGCGATTGCGAGTACGGGGCGCGACCTCCCGTGGATTCCGGCCGACGAGGGCGATGTGTTTGAAATGCCCTGCTCGAGCTAATCGGAGGCTGGCCAGTTACCCTTCTGACGTCGAGCTTTGGCCATGTCGGCTTCCTTCCGGTGAACGTCGGACTTCTCTCAGGCAATCGTGATCTTCTTCACGCCCCGCTTCGACAACAGCGGCCCGATGCGCTTGCGGTGATCGCCTTGGAGTACCAGCGAATCGCCTTCGACAGTGCCGCCGCATCCGAGCCCGGCTTTGAGCGACTTCAGCCATTCCTCGCGTTCGGTGCCGCTGAGATCGAGCTGCTCGATGACGGTGACCTCTTTGCCCTTCCGCCCGCTGCGTTCGATCCGGACGACAGCGCGAGCGATCGTCCGGGTGGACGTCGTGGGTGCGGCAGGTTTTTCGCGTGTCTCGTCCTGACTCGACGTCCCGCCGCGCAAGTGAGCGAGGCTTTCGAACGGATTGTGGAAAGGCTTCGACACGGCCGTCAGAACTCGATGAGGATGCCGGCAGATGGAACCCGCGGGATCATCGTGTTAAACAACCCGAAGATTTCGTGCGTCCTGACGTTGAGGCCCGGGCGCTCGGCCCGCACGTTGTCGCGGCCGAGCACATTCATCATTTCGACGAAGAGGGTCAGACGCGTGCTCCGCAGATCGAAAGCGCGGTTGGCGCGCACGTCGAGCCTCGAGTAAAGCGGCACCCGGAGCGTATTCCGCTCGGTGCTGAGGAAAAACCGCTCACCACGCTGCTCAAAGTAGCCTTCGGCAGGAATGCCGCTGCCAGCGCGCCACTTCCCGGCAACGCTCCAGCGGTGGGTGATCCGGAACACGCCGTAGGCGTTGATTGTGTGACGTTGGTCGAAGTCGCCGGAGAAGGATTCGCCCGTCCGCTGGTCGGTGTACCGATTGACGCCGTACGAATACGACACCCATCCCGTCAGGCCGCTGTTGCTCCGGCGCTGTACCAGCAATTCGACGCCGCGTGCGTACCCGTCGAGCGCGTTGTACCAGGTCGGCGGGGGCTCGCCGGGAGAGAGCACGGGAAGGGCCTCACCCTCGATCAGCCGCAGCTCTGAAAGATTGCGGCGGAAGACAGCTCGCTCCTCCCGGTTGTACAGCGTGAGCTGCCAGCGGAAACTGCCGAATCCCTGTTCCATCCCGACGTCGGCGTGGTAGGCGCGCTCGGGTTCGAGATCCGGATTACCGAACACTCCCGTGGCGTTGTCGATTCCCGGGAACTGGCGGTAGATGCCGCTGCCGCCGCGGAGCGTGAGCGACTTCGAGAGCTTCCAGGAGATCTGCACCCACGGCGAGGCTTCAGTGTCCGCGGTCACCGACCAGTGATCGATTCGTCCACCGGGGGTAATGGTGAGACCCGGCGCCGGAGACCAGACGAGCTGCGCGTAGGCCGAGCTGTGGATCGTGTGTCCGTCGTAGATCGACTGCGTCGGGCCCTCGGCGTCGCCCACTCCCGCGTCACGCCCTTGCCGCTGAACCTGGACGCCCCCTTCGAGCGTGGTTTTTTCCGATCGCGCCGCGACAAGATCGGCCCGCCAGGTGAGATCGGAGCCGCCGCCGTCGCCGAGCACCACGCCGTCCACGTTCGAATTCCGGAACTCGTTGACCGCGAACCCGATGCGTTGCGTGAGACTGAACGTCGCCGACGGCGTGTACCGCCAGCTGGTGTTCACGAGAACGGCGCGGTTCCGCCCGTCAGTCACTTCTCCTCGATCGACGAACTCCGGCATCTGATCCAGACGCGATCGCCCCGCGACAAACGCCACCTCGAGCCGGTGTCGATTCGACATGTCACGAACGAGCTTCGCCTGCACGTCGGAAAATCCGAAGCCAAGGTCGTCGCCCTCGTCGGAGATCTGCTTGAGGATGTACTCGAGGTAGCTCTTCCGAAACGACACGAGCCACGATCCCGAGCGCGTGGCGCCGAGCGGCCCCTCGACCACGACCGAGGCGTCAGTGCCGCTGACGCCGACGCGCGCCTGGCGCCGCTCGCGCGACCCCTCGCGCATGAAGAAGTCGAGCTCGGCGCCCAGACGGTTGCCGAACCGCTGCGGATACGACCCGTTCATCAGCGCGATGCCGTCCAGGATGTCGCCGTTCACCATCGCGATCGAGCCCCCGTCCTGCACCTGCTGCACGGTATGCAGGAGAAACGGCGCCGGCACTCCGTCCAGCGTGAACGCGATGTTGCCAAAGGGGCTCCCCCTCACGGCGAACTCGCTGCGGAAGTCGTCGCCCGCGCTGACGCCCGGGAGCACGTGCACGGTGCGCATGGGATCGTTCGTCACCAGACTGCGGAGATTCTGGATGTCGGCGCTGCCGAGCACCTGCTGGGCCGGCACGGCCCGCTCCTGTTCACGGAATCGTCCGGCCGTCACGTCGACGCGCTCGCTGTACGTGCCGGTCCCTTCGCTCAACACGACCGTCACTTCCACCGTCTGTCCGCTTTCGAGCTGCACCGTCCGTTTCACGAGGATGAAGCCGACGATGGAAACGAAGAGCGTTCGGGAGCCGGATGGAACGTTGATCAACTCGAACCGGCCGGCGGCGTCAGTCGTCACGACGTCCGCTCCATCCTGCAGCCGGACGGGAACATTTGCGATCGGCGTGCCGCCGACGCGATCGAGCACGAGGCCGCGGATGGTTCCCGACGGAGTTGGCGTCGGGACGACCTGCGCGGTCGTCGTCGCCGGAATCGTGATGCACAGACATGCGAGCGCGCATCGCCAGGCGTTCACTATTGGACGTGCCGAAACGTGAGTCACGCCAGCTAAGCACGTCGGATGCCAGTCCGCGCGGCGACACGCGCCCGCTTCCGCCTTGATCAACCGGACGGCCATCCGCGTGGGTGGAGGACGATCCAGATTGGCTGAGGACACTACACCCTTCTGCCCAATCAGGGAAGCGCCCTGCCGTTCCTGGTTTGCCTCGTCGTCGAATCCGGTGAATCGACAGTCAACTCGCTCGACCGGCTGGTGCGGTCTTTGCTGCTGATCTCAGGGGGTGACCCTGCCGGGCCAAGGAGGCTCCATGTCTCGACACGTTTTGGGTGTCTTGCTCGCCGCCGGACTGGCGATCTCGACCGGCGCCTGTGTCGGCGCTATCCGAATGGAACAGACGCTGCCCACAGCGCTGGCCGATCTGACGAGTGTCAAGGCCGTCACGCTCGTGGACAGCGACGGACAGGTGCTGCTGAGCGGCACCTTCAGCGCGCCGTCGAACAGCGGCAGCAAAACCGAGCGCACGGCCGAGCTGATGCGAACGAGTGACAAGACGCGCGCCGGCAGCGCGGACATCGCGATCGATCGGAGCAACGGCGTCACCGAAGAAGAGATCGTGCTCAAGGCGGACGATCTGCCTTACCCCGCCAGTTGCCGGGTCATGGTCGACGGACATGAGGTAGCCACGTTCTCCACGATGGAGGACGGCAAGCTCGATATGAGAGTCTGGCGACGAGTCACCGCCGGCCCCACACGGTGACTGGGATTAGTCATGGCTTCCATTCATCGTGAGATCCTGATCGATACCGATCCCGACGTAGTCTGGGACGCTCTTCGAGACGTGGGTGCGATCCACACCCGACTGGCGCCGGGATTTGTCACGGACGTCCGGTTGGAGGATGGCGCGCGCGTGGTGACGTTCGGGAACGGACTGGTCGTTCGTGAACTGATCGTCGACAGAGACGACAGCGCTCGCCGCTTGGCGTGGTCGGCGGTCGGCGGCCGGATGACCCACCACAACGCGTCTGCGCAGGTGTTTGCTGAGGGACGCCGCAGCCGTTTCGTCTGGATTGCCGACTTGTTGCCGAATGAACTCGCGCCTGAGGTTGCGGCGATGATGGACCAGGGGCTGGCGGTGATCAAGCGCACGCTGGAGGCCGCTGCCCACGTCCGGACCTAGGACGGCCCGCGGGACGCCGGTCTCACGCGTCGACTGCTTACCCGCCGTTGGCGCGCGGCGTCAATCGGCGGACGTCCCGCAAGCGTGTCCAGTAGATAGGCGCGGGCGCCTGCCGGCGTCCGCGCCAGTTGCTGGTCCCAATCCGCCACAATCGTCGCCAATTCAGCCTTGAGGGCGGTCAGCTCGTGGAGCCGTCGATCGAGTTCCTCGAGCCGCTTGCCGACGAGTGCCCGCACACTCCGGCACGGCGCACCCCCCTTGTCCCGTTCCGCAAGGACGGTCGTGAGCTCCCCGAGCGAGAAGCCCACGACCAGCGCGCGCTGGATGAGGAGCACGCGCGAGGCAGCCTCCGGCGAATAGCGGCGATAACCCGAGCGCGTACGCGGAGCCCGCGCCAGCAAACCGCGCTTCTCGTAATGGCGCAGCGTGTCGGTGCTCACGCCAGTCAACCGCGCCAACTCCCGCGGGCCGAGCGAGGCCGGCTTGGGACTTGTCATCGCCTTCGAATGTCGAGTGAGTCGCCAGTCTGATGGTCGGCAATCTGGAACTTGAGGAACTCGTGCACCGCTTTCAGCGCGGCTGTATCGGCCGTTCTGATGTCCACGCGACCACCGGCGGGCGTCTCCGCATATAAATAGGAGATCTTCTCTTTGAGCCGCGCCATCTCGGCGGTTCCGGGGACGTTCTTCGAATCGTGTACGAGCATCGGCGAGGCGAAATCTCCCTGACCGAAGAGCATCGCGATGTGCGGCAGGTGCGAGCGAATCGCGTCGCGGTTGAGCGTATCCGCCTGGTCCTTGACGGCGACGTCGATCGCGCCGCCGTCCTCGTACAGATAGAAGTGATGTGCTGTCCGAGCTTGATCGAAGCCCATGACCGCCGCGCCGCGCTGATCCATTCCAGGGTGGGGATTCTGGGCCGCCGACGGTAACGCCGCGAGCGCGACGGTAATCACCGTGGCTGCCAGGTGGTTTCTCATCATGGTGCCCATGCTACAGCCTGGAATCGTTCCAGGGTCAAGCCGCCCGCCTCCGGTGGTCGATCAATCGCGCATACGTGTCTAGAATGCTCCTTAGTGTTGACTGCAATGCGGAGCCTGGTGCTCGTTCTGGTAGCAGTAGTGACGTCGCTCCCAGAGGTGCAGGGTCAGCAAGCCGCACCCGCCAAACCAGCCCAGAGCCAGTGGCCCCCCGAGGGTGTGTATCTGGTCGGCGACGATGTCTCGGCCCCGCGGCTGCAGGCGCAAGTCGAGCCGAAGTACACCGAAGAAGCGATGCGCCAGAAGCTGCAAGGCATCGTCGTCCTTGCATGCGTCATCCGGGCCGACGGCTCGGTCGGCGCGGTGGAAGTCAGGCAGTCTCTTGGACTCGGCCTGGACGAGCAGGCCATTCTCGCCGCAAGACAGTGGCGATTCTATCCTGCACTTCGGCGCGGCGCGGCTGTGCCGGTCGCGGTCACGCTCAACCTATCTTTCTCGATTCCCGGTGTGCCGCCGCCCTCGACGTGGCCGGCGCCCTTCGTCGACGGAACGCCCGCGGCCGCCACGGAGCGTTGGACGGAAGACATCAGCGAGAGCGACGGTCTCGAGGTTCGCGTCGCGTATCCATCCGGCTGGAAGATGAGAAAGGACGGGCAGGCGGCGCGACTGCTGGTCCTGCAGAACGACTCCGGGATGCGCGGGCTGGTCGTCGGGCGGCCACGAGCGTTGCCGCAGGCACCGCCGCAACCTCTCCCCCTCAGCGCCGTGCAGCAGTTCGCGGATCGCATGCAAATCGCGCCGGGCGTTTCGGCCGGACGCCTCGATCGGCTCGCCTTCGGTCAGGGCCGGCTCGGCGATCGCTGGTGGATCTGGTTCGATTTTCACTCGGCCACGCTGCCGGCGCAGATCGTTCAGGCCTCGCAGGACGCCTTCAGCGGCGTCCGGATCTGGGTCTTCGTCACGACGATCGAGGCGCAGGAAGTGTCGATCTTCTGCCATGAGCTGCTGCCGCGAGGGATGTCCGACAGCGACACGGAGGATCTCATCAAGCAGGCCGGCGTCGAGCTGCACGCGCTGATGAAGAGAGTCTCGATCCGGGGGCGGAAGACCTCGGGTTTCGTTGTCGACACGTCGCTCGTGGTCGGGAGGTAGCTCACGAAACCCGAGGTCTTCAGACGCAGGCTTGCCGCGTGCCTCGGCATGGCGTTGGTTATCTCGGCCGCGACGCGCGCTGCCGACCAGACGCCCGCCGGGTCCAAGATCGTCCTGATCAAAAGCGGCACGCGAACTCTGCGCGCGTTGCTCTGGCAGCCGTCTGGCCGAGGGCCCTTCCCCGCCGTTCTCTTCAACCACGGGAGCGCCGGAACCGCTGATGCGATTACGTCAAGCGACGCCGCCGCGCTTGGCCCGGTGTTCGCGCGACACGGATACATCTTTCTGTTCCTCTTCCGTCAGGGCATCGGTCTGTCTGCCCGTGAGGGCCCTGCCGACGGCGTCCTGATGGATCGCGCCCTGACCAAGGGCGGCCAGGACGGCAAGAACCGCGTCCAGCTGCAGTTGCTCGACGCGGAGTCCGAGGACGGCTTCGCTGCGCTGGCGTTTCTGCGCGCGCTCCCCAACGCCGCTGCTCACCGCGCAGCCCTCCTCGGCCACTCGTTCGGCGGCGCGATCACGCTGGTGATGGCCGCGCGCGATCCGGATGTTCCTGCGGCCGTCGTGTTCGGCGGCGCGGCCGCCAGCTGGGGGCCATCACCGCCGCTGCGTGAACGTCTGCTCGACGCGGTCGGTCGCGTGTCGGCACCCGTGTTCTTCATTCACGCCGCAAACGACTACTCGACGGCGCCGGGCAAGGCGCTGGCCGCGGAGATGCAGCGGCTCGGAAAACCCAACCGTCTGGAGGTTTATCCAGCCTTCGGGCACACCCAGCGCGAGGGCCATAATCTCGTCTACCGCAGTGTCGCGACATGGGAGTCGGACGTCTTCGCGTTTCTTGATCCGCTGCTGAAACGCTGACGGAGGCGCGCTGTCTGGGGACCGCCGCGGATCGACGCATCGGAAGGTGGGCGGCGCTCACCGTGTCGCGCTCGGAGTGATGTACGCGGCATCTTCGGCTATGCCTTCGTGTTTCCCGTGACCTGTCTCTTCGTGGCACAGTGGTTCAGTCGACCCGCGGATGGCTGAGCAGCACGTCGATCTCTACGACAACGTTTACACGGACTTCGAGAGTCGGGCCGAGGCGGAGGTGCGTCGCCAGGCTTTCGGTGAGGACATCGGCCAGAGCAGCTGGCTCACCGCGACCGACTGGCTTCGCTTCGCCGACCTGACGCAAGTGCGTCAGGAGAGCCACGTGCTCGAAGTCGGAAGCGGATCAGGCGGACCAGCTCTGTATCTGGCAGCGGCGCGGGGCTGCCACGTGACAGGTGTCGACATCAACGGGCACGGCGTGGCCAATGCGAAGCGATTGGCCGACGAACGGAGTCTCGCGGATCGCGTGGCGTTTCACGCCGTCGATGCGGGCCGCCCGCTGCCGTTCGCGGCAGGGACATTCGACGCGGTGCTCTCGAACGATGCGATCTGCCACATCCCGAACCGGCCCGATGTCCTCCGCGACTGGCATCGCGTGCTGCGTCCCGGCGGCCGCGTACTCTTTACGGACGCACTGATCGTCACGGGGCTCGTCTCGCAGGAGGAGATCGCCGCCCGCAGCTCCATCGGTTTCTATCTCTTCCTGCCGCCCGGAGAAAATGAACGGCTCATCGCCGGCGCCGGATTTACGCTGCTGGGGGCCGAAGATGCGACGGCTGCGGCCGAGAACATTGCGCGGCGGTGGCACGATGCGCGCGCAGCGCACCGCGACGCGCTCGTCGCGCGCGAGGGCCAGACGAATTTCGACGGCTTGCAGCGGTTCCTCGCCTGCGCCCATCGTCTGTCGGCCGACCGCCGGCTTTCGCGTTTTTGCTATCTGGCCGAGAAGCCTGATGGAGGCGACCAATGAAACCATCGCCCACGGTGATCCCGATGATTTCGTACGAGGACGGCATCGCAGCGCTCGAGTGGTTGAGCCGTGCCTTCGGGTTCCGCGAAACCGCACGAATGACCTCGCCGGACGGGCGGCTGGCCCACGGCGAGATGGAAGCTGGTGACGGCCTGATCATGCTGGCCTCGCCGTCGCCGGACTATCAGGGCCCGAAGCGGCATCAGGAGACCTGCGAGCAGGCGCGGAAATGGTCGTCCGTGCCCTGGATCATCGACGGCGTGCTCGTCTACGTGGACGATCTCGACGGACACTTCAAGCGGGCCCGGGCGGCCGGCGCGAGAATCCTGTCCGCGATTGAAGAGGGGCCACCCGGCCGGCGGTATCGCGCGGAAGACCTCGAGGGGCACCGCTGGTTCTTTATCGACAAGCGCGAGAGCTGATGCCGCAACTGGCCGTCGTGTCATTTCCGGCGCTGGCCGATGAGGACCGGCGCTGGGTCGAGTCGATCCGGGCGAAACATGATCCGCAGGCCGGACGGCTCGCAGCGCATTTCACACTGGTGTTTCCCGTTGAGGCGCCGACGGCGGCGATTGCTACAGAGGTCACGTCCGTCGCCCGCTCGGTCGCACCGATCCAGTTCGTCGTGCGATATGCGATGGCCGCTCGTGACGCGGACGGCCGCGGCGGTCATGTGTTCCTCGTGGCCGACGAGGGCGCCGCGGAAATCGTGTCGATGCACAATTTGCTTTACGCGGGCCAGTTGAAGCCGCATCTGAGGACGGACATTCCGTTCGTCCCTCACATCACGGTGGCAGGCAACCAGAACTTCGGCGCCTGCCAGGCCCTGGCCGAGGAAATCGACGACGAGCTTCGGACACTCCGGGGCAGTCTCGACAGCCTCGAAGTCCTGGACGTCGGCGGCGCCACAATCGCGTCTGCCGGACGATTCGTGCTGAACGGCGGGTGACGAGGGACGCGAGCGCCGGGCACCCGGCGTCGCGTGTATGCTTTTGCCGTGACTCACGCTGAAAACACCGTGATGATGTGCGTCGACCTCCTGGGCTTTGCTCAACTGGTCCGCGCGCATCCCCAGATCGACGACCACACGTTCACCCACGTCGATCGGCTCACCCGGCAGACGCCGTACGACGGACTGGTGGCGCAGTTCGTCAACTTCCATCAAATCATCGAAAACGAGTTCACACAGTTCGCCGCGCAGCTCCTGTCCGGTGCGGCGACGCAGGTCGTGACGTTCGCCGATTCGGTGTACATCACGATGCCGGCGCTCAAAGAAGCGGCAGCCACTGGCGCCAGGCTGATGCGTGAGCTGATTGGCGCGGAAGTGCCGGTCAGAATCGGGATCGGCTGCGGGACGTTCGTGGCCCTCCGCTTCCAGCCGCCCCTCGGAGACGCGCACCCCGCGGTGTATGCCTCGCAGTTTCTCGGCACCGCGATCGTCAACGCTCGAGACGCCGTGCAGTCGGACGCGAAGGGGCTTCGCATTCTTCTTCACTCGTCGACGGCGCCCTCTGCGACCGACGAGGATTTGGACGCGCCTCAGCTCCTGCCGGTGCCGGAGGGCACGGGAGCGGTGTCCGGCGCCGGGTCGCACGACGTCTGGGCGGAGATCAACTACTCCAGCCCGGCCGATGCGCATGTCGACGAGGCGCTAATGGCGGCAATGCGGCGGATGAAGGACGGCGCCGGCGCGAACGCCAGCCACCACTACACCGCGACGTTCGATGCGTTCAACCGGATGCGCGCCGCGCGCGGCCGAGCGGCGTTGTAGAACTTCGAACTTCGAAGTTACTTCTTTGTTCCCAGGAATGTGAACTTCTGCGCGCGGTAGCCGGCGTCGACCGACTCTCCAGCCGCGTTCTTGACGCTCGGGCCGGCGGCCTCGGCGACGAAGATATTGCCCCACGGATCCACAGTCAGATTGTGCGGGCGTCCGAGCTGTCCCGGCGCGACGCCCGGCCCGCCGAACTCGCCCACGATTTCGAGGTCGGTGCGCCTGAGCACCGTGATGAAGTGCGATCCGCCGTCGGCGACGTACAAGTACGTCTGCGGCACGTCGTGCGAGAAGCCGACGGAGAACGCGGCTTCGGTGCCGCACGGGCGCTTCGGCGCCCACGTTGCCTGCTCCTGCGCGCCGCAGCGCGGACGAAGAATCTTCTCCGCGACGAATTCCCCGTTCTGACGAAAGACCTGAAGGCGGTTGTTCGCGCGGTCGGCCAGATAAATGAGCCCGTCTCGCGAGCCGGTGATCCCGTGCGGTACGCTGAACTGCTGCGGCGGTGAGGCAGGAACCGGAGCCGGGCCTTGTGCGCCACCGCGGCCTGCGCCCGTGTCGCCGCGGCCGCCGGCGGCGGCCGCGCCCGCGGGATCTCCACCGGCGCCGCCGCGTCGCGGCGGATCTTCAGGGCGCTTGCCATATGCGCCCCAATGCCGGAGGTACTTTCCCGTGGCGCCGTCGAAGACGATGATGCGGCGGTTGCCGTAGCCGTCGGCGACGAAGACTTCGTTGTCGGCAGGATCGACCCAGATTTCGGCGGGCCGGCCCATGAGCGTCGTGTCGTTGCTGCCGCCGGTCTCGTTGTACTTCCCGATGACGAGCGCCACCTGCCCGGTGCGGGTGAACTTCACGGTGAGGTTGCTCTCGCGCGCGTTCGTCCACACGAAGCCGTTGTGATCGACGAACATGCCGTGGATCGTGCTCCAGTTGCCGTCGGGTCCGCGCGCGTCCCACGACTGGACGAGCTTGCCCTGCGGGTCCCACTCCGTGATGCGGCTTCGATTCGACGTCCAGACGTGTCCGCGCGAGTCGGCGAAGATGCCGATCACCTGTCCCCACGTCCAGTCCTGCGGCAAGATCGGCCACTTCGGATCGGCTTGAAAAACGGGCACGCCGTTCAATGCCGGGACCGGCTGCGGAACGGTTCCTTGCGCCTTCGCGCCGGAGGTGAGCGCGGCAAGCGGGAGGATCACGACCGCGGCAATCGTCGACCGATCGAGTCGTCGCATCATCGGTGGCTCCTGAACAAAGATGGTGGCCGCTAGTCTAATCGTCACAGTCAGATTTTGCCGTGCTATCCTGTCCGTCCCCAGCACAGATCTCGGGGCCAGAAATCCATGCGGCGACCAGGCGACACCACTCCCGATCCTCCGGGCGGTCGCGCGGCCGAGCGACTGCGCATGTTCGAAGACGCACGCCGTCCTGCTGAGCCGGAAACGGATTCGGCCGATCGGTCTGACACATTGGTGAAAAAGAGACCGCACCCCAGCCCGGCCTCGACCATGAAGCGGAGTGCGCACCATGCGGGGAAAAAACGAAAAGGACGTTGAGACTCGTCGTCGAGGCCGTCGACGCAAGACCAGCAAGACAGCAGGACGGAAACCATCATCGGGTGATAAAGCGTTGCGCCGGCTGTTGATTTACCTGGCGGAACGCGATCCGGCGCTCATCGGCGAAGTCGTGGACACCGCCCGGCCGCCGAAGGCTCCCGCGAGGCCCGTCGGCGCGGCGCAGCAGGCGTTGCGGACCATGCGCTCGACGCGGGGTGTGGCGACGCGGGCCCGGCGGACGCCCGCGCCGACGCATGCGAAGCGATTCGCCGCGGCGATTGCCAAGGCCGCCAAAGCGAAACGATCCAAGGCACCGACCCGGCGCGCCCGGCCGCGAACGCGCGGCATGGCTCCGCAAGCTCCGCCTACTGCGGCCGCGTGGACCGAACTGGGACCGCTTCACATTCCGGACGGCCAGACGTACGGCAGCGCGCGCGTCGACGTCATCGGGCGCGTGTCGAGCATCGCCGTCGATCCGTCGAACCCGAAGCATTTGTTGTGCGGCTCCGCGAACGGCGGCATCTGGGAGAGCCCGGACACCGGCGCGACGTGGATGCCGACGACGGACCAGATGCCGACACTCGCCATTGGCGCCGTCACGTTCGATCCACACGACGCGACGCGCGTCTACGCGGGGACGGGCGAGGGAAACTTCTACGCCAACCTCGGCGTCGGCGTGTATCGCTCGACCGACGGCGGCAGCACGTGGACGTCACTCGCGACCACGCCGTTCGTCGGTGTCGGCTTCTACGATCTCGTCGTGGATCCGGCGGACCCCAAGGTGCTCTACGCCGCGACGAGCAACGGCTTCTACGTATCGTCCAACTCCGGGGCGAGCTGGACGCGCAAACGGCCGGCAAAGTGCTGGGACATCACCGTGCACCCGAGCGGCGGCACGACAGAAATCCTGGCGTCGTTCGCCGACGGACTCTTCGTGTCCGTGAACGCCGGCAACAGTTTCACCGCCGTCGCGCTGCCATCGCCGCCCGCCGCCGCGTGGGTGCGGCTGGCTGTCGACCGCGTGGCGTCCTCTCCCGACGTCGCCTACGCGTTCGGCGCGGCGGGCACTACCGCGCACCTCTGGCGGCGGGCCGGCGCGGCGTGGACGAAAATCACATCGCTGCCGACCATGAACGTGTCGCAGGCGTGGTACGACTGGTACGTCGCGGCACCAGCCGACGACACCGGACTCGTGTTTCTCGGCGCCATCGACGCGTTTCGCGGCCAGCTCTCCGGCGGCGGCAACTGGAGCTGGAAGAACATCTCCACGCAGGGCCCGAACAGCATCCATCCCGATCAGCACTGTCTGGCGTTCTCCCCGGACAACTCGAAAATCATTTACGCCGGCAATGACGGCGGCGTCTATCGATCGGCGAACAGCGGCGCGACGTGGAAAGAGTTGAACCGCGGACTCGGCATCACGGAGATCGAATACCTGGCCAGCGATCCGAACATGTGGACGTGGCTCATGGCCGGGACGCAGGACAACGGCACCATCCGGTTCACGGGGGCTACGAAGTGGGATCACATCGCCGACGGCGACGGCGGCGACTGCGGCGTGAATCAGCTCAACCCGAACGAGGTCTATCACTCGTACTACAACGTCACGCTCGAGCGATCCAACAACAAAGGCGACACGTGGACGTCCCTGTCGCCGCCGAACATGGCGTCGCTCTTCTACCCCCCGGTCGAAGTCTCCGGCGCGACGCTCGCCATCGGCGGCGTGTCGCTGGTCACGACGCGGACCGGCGGGCCGCCGTGGACCACCGTCTCGCTCGGCCTGCCCTCGGGCGACGGCGCGTCGGCGATGCGCGCGATTGACGCGAACACGTTCCTGATCGGCACGGTGAAGGGGCGCATGCTGCGCGCCGCGTGGAGCGGCGCGTCGTGGGGCGTCACGAACCTCACCTCGCCGGCGGCCCGGTACATCAGCTGCATCGCCGTCGATCCCAGCAACCCGATGCGCCTCTGGGTGACCTATTCCCAGATCGGCGGCGGCCGCGTGTTTCGATCGGACGATGCCGGTGCGACGTGGGTCGATTGCACGTCAGGCTTGCCCGGCATTCCGATGAACGCCGTGGTCGTCGACCCCGCGAACTTCAAGCGCGTGTGGGTCGCGGCCGACGTCGGCGTGTACCAGACGGATGATCTGGGCTCGACGTGGTCGAATTTCTCGACCGGGATGCCCAACGCGATGGCCGTCGATCTGCTGTTCCACAAACAGGATCGAATGCTGATTTGCGGAACGCGGAATCGTGGCGCGTGGGCGATCAACATTCCGTAGCGGCGCCGTAGGCGCGCCCGCCGGAGCGGAGCGGGGCAACTGGGGCCCGCGAGCGACGGCGATGGGGGGTCCGGCGGGGCGAAGCCCCCCGGCTGATCAAGACGCGTTGGCGCCGGGCGCGCGGAAGCGACTCACGACCCGTCTGCGATCGAGGAAGCCCATCTCCTGGCGGAACCTGACCAGCCGCTGGCGCTCCGCCTTCAGGAATTCGAGCGCGTCCTGGAGCGCCGGGCCTGGCTTGCTGCGCGCCACGTCCTCGCTCCATGAAATCAGATTCTCGTAGCCCGACACCATCGCCAGCACTTCGCGACGCTCGACTTCCGTCAGCGCGCGCCACCGCTCATCCTCCGGCCCGTCCCCCGGCTGCCACTCGCTGATGGGCGCCGGAATGGACGTGAGGACCTGCGCGTGTTCGGTCAGCTCGTCGATCATCTCTCGCACGGCGGCGCTGAACGCGACGTCTTTCGACTCGTCGCCGCTCGTGAGCCACTCGATGGGCTCGCCGTCGCGAGGAACTTGAAAAAGGCGTTGCAGGAGCCGCAGCTGGCGGTGCATCCGCCCGACGCGCTCGATCAGGCTGGGAGAGCCGCTGTTCATCGCGCTCCGCGGCGTCCGAGGGCGGCCGGACTGGCCGCCGTTCAAGGACCGCCAGACGCGTGGATTATAGACGTTCTCCGACAGGGCTGTACTTACGATCCTGTCCGGCTTTGCGATTGAGGCCGTGTTCACGGCTCCTTCCTCGACTACCCGCCCGGGCCTGCGAATTGCACTGAAGTGTCCGCATTTTCCGCAACTTGTGGAAGGAGACGACTGCATGCGTAGAGCACTCATCGCGATGATTGCCGGGTTCGTCGTCGTCGCGGGAACGGAGGCACAGGCGCAGACGTGCCGCGGCACTGTGTCCATCGCGCACAACGCGCGCGGCATCCTCGGTGCAGGCACGGCGTTCTCCAATACTGTGGACGCGTACGGCGCCAGCGTCAGCGGCGGATCGACCGGGTGGTTCGCGACGGGCGGGGTTCAGGGACTTCGCTATTCAGATCTGGCCACGAACACCTGGGCGTTTACGGGTCTCGGCGGAGCGCAGTTCACGGAACCAGGGAACTATTTCGCGGTTTGCCCCATCGGGATCGTGACCTACGAGCGAACGACTCCAATCTTCGCGCAGGAGGGAGTCACCGGCTACACATTGACGACGATGGGCGGCGCGTCGACCGGGGTGACGGCGTTTCAGAGCACGATGTTCCAGATCGTCCCGACCGCCGGCTTCTTCATCGCCAGCGACAACGCGCACGTCACCGCGAACGAGGAAGGCACGTCCGCGCGTGAGACGTACGGCGTGCTTCAGTTCGGCGTCGGCGTGTTGATCGGCATTCGATCCAGCATTACGCCCATGTGGATTGTGCCGATCAATAAGGAAGGTGGCGAGAACTCGTTCGCGATTTCGTACTCATTCAGCTTCGGCCGCCGCTAGAGCCGTTTTCGTTTCCATGTAGCCTGACGAAAACG
>JBLNGH010000623.1:0-28813 GCA_050264575.1 Acidobacteriota bacterium
CCGCACCACCAGCAACGGCACCACCAGCGGCCGCGCCACCCGCTGCACCAGCTGCGCCACCGGCAGCCGCGCCGCCACCGGCCGCGCCGCCACCGCCGCCGGCTGCGCCGGCGCCACGACCGCGGCCACGCGCCGCCTGTTCAGCCTGGTCCTGCGCCTGCCGCTCGGGACTCTGCGGCGCGCGCGTGAGGCCCGTGAAGATCTGCGCGGCGTTCACGATCTTGGCGTTCTGCGGCGCCTTCACCGGAACCTGAATGATTTCGATCCGGAAAAGCGATGTGTTGGGATCGGTCGCATCCTGCACGCAGCCAGGCACTTCTTCGGCAGGCCGCACGCCCGAACTGCCGGATATGTAGATATAGATGTTGTTTGGGTCCTTTGGATCTTCGACCACCGTGTGCGTGTGTGACCCGCGGCAGTTCTGCACGCTCGTCAGGAGCTTCGGATTCTTCACGTCCGTGATGTCGAAGATGCGAATGCCGCGCACCCTCTCCTTGACTGCGGCCCCCGGCGCCGCGTCAGGGAATCCGCCGAACTTGCAGTCGGCGCGGCTGTTCGTCGCTTCCGACGACATGAACAGCAGGTTCTTGTAGACCGACACGTCGTTCTGCGACGCCGGGCAGACATACGCGCTCGCGAGCACGGGCTTCACAGGATTCGAGATGTCCCAGATCTCGAAGCCGTTGTAGTTGCCCTGGATCGCGTACTTGCCGGTGAACGCCAGATCCGAATGCGTCGCACCGAGCGAATCCTTCGACGGCGGCGTCGTCGAGATCATCCGGATGTTCCAGGCGGCCTGCGCGGCGTCCCACATGCCGGCCTTGAGACCGATACGCGGATCCGGGCTCGGGATCGTCGCCGAGACGATCGGCGTGACGGGAGTCGGCATCACGGCAGGAATCGGCTCGGGCGGTGGCGGCGGTGGTCCCGCATTCCCGCCTCCTCGTCCACCACCGGGTGCGCCGGCGGCGCCTGGCGCGCCCGCAGGCGGAGCACCGGCTGGCGGCTGCCCGGCGGCAGGAGGTGGAGCGGCTGCCGGTGGCGGCGCCGCGGTCGGCGGTGGAGTCGCCGGCGGAGTCGCGACGGTCGGCGCGGGTTTGGCCGGCGCCGCAGGCGGTGAAGACGGCGGCGACTTCGGACCGCACGCGACGGCAATCAACACGCCGATGGCCAGCGACCATCGGGCGACCGGGTGCCTGAATACTTTCTCAACGGTCATCATTTCCCCCTCCAGCGAGCATTTTCTGCATGCGTTCGATTTCCGCAGACTGGTCGGCCTGCACATCCGACGCGAACTTGTAGATGTCGTCACCCTGCACGGCGCCGGAGGAGGCGAACAAGTCCTCCACCATCTTCAGCGCGCCTTCGTGGTGCCTGATCATGAATTTCAGAAAGAGCTGATCCCACTCGCGGCCACGGGCCTTGTCGAGCTGGGCCATCTCCTCGTCGCTCAGCATGCCCGGCATCAACATGTCGTGCTCCATGCCATTCATGACCATGCGATGGCGCGTGGCGTCGGCCGCCGGCACGGGCAGTCCGCGGTCGCGAAGCCACGTTCGCATCATCGCGATCTCGTCGCGCTGCGACACGAGCTGGCGCTCGCACAGAATTTGAACGGCTGGACTGGCGCCATGCGTCGGCGCCCAGCCCGCCATTTTGACCGCCTGCGCGTGGTGCGGAATCATCCCGGACATGAACTCGACGTCAGCCTGGTTGTACGGCTGGGTGACGAGGTCGGGCCGCGGTTTGGGATCGGGTGGCGAAGTCTGCGCGGCGGCGCCGGTCTGGGCGGCCGCGCCCGTCTGCGCGACGACCGCGAGCACGGCTGCCGCGATCGTCCGCGGGAACATGCCTTTCATGCGAGTCGCCCTCCTGATATGGAAACCCGCTTTGACTGGACGTGGTAACCACGACCGTGTCGCCCGCCGCAGGCGACCACGTCCAGTCAAGTGGGTTTCCAGGACTAGATGCGTCCGATACTCCGGCCGGGTTCCGCGGGGTTGCGCGGGCTCCGTCTTGGATCAGCCGCGTTTGGGCATGGTATGCGATTCGTGCCGGCATTTAAAGGTGAGTCACTTCTTGAGCTTCGACGTCCAGTTGAGAATGACTTTGATCCCAGGCCCCGTCGGCCCCGCCGGTTGCCGCACCAGCAGCCGGGTGCCGTCGCGCGTGATGTCGTAGTGGGTGCGGCCGTCAATCAGGCTCAGCACCGGCCGATCGAGGAGCGTCTGACGCGGTCCCACGGTGATACCCGACGACGTCATCGACATGGTGTGCGAGTAGATGCCGCCGGGCGGTGACCAGTACACGAGCTCCTTGCCGTCGCGCGTCCACCGCGGATGCACGCCCCCGCCATGCGAGATCTGTTTCTTGGGACCGTCGGAAAGGAACCGGCGTACGAAGACCTCGGCCGTACCGGATTCGAAGGAGTTGTAGGCCAGCCACCGTCCGTCAGGTGAGAGGTGCGGGGCGTAAGGCGCGAACTCGGCATCCACCAGCGGAATCGGCTTCCGGTCGCCAAAGAGCGGCAACGCCCAGATCGCCCAGCTTCTCAGAACCGCCCTTTGATAAAGGATGTACTGCGGGTCGCGCGACCAGTCGGTCGGCACCAGATCGGAGTTGTCGAATTCCAGCAGCAGCTCGGCGCCACGCCCGCCTGCAATGGCTTGTCGATAGAGCCCCAGCCGTTCGCCCCGCCGGGACGCGAAGACGATCTCCTTGCTGTCAGGCGACCAGACAGGATCGAAATCATCGGCGGGATTCGTCGTGAGCTTCGACGGCCCGCCGTGCCTCGTGTCGACGTACCAGATGTCCCACCGCCCCGTCTGCGGATCGACGCGGTTGGCAGCCACCATTGTGCCGTCGGGAGAGATCGCAGGATTGATGTACTCCGCGTCCGGTGGAGATTCGATCGATTCGCCGGCCTTACCCGCGCGATCGAACCACCGCAACTGGCCGGCACTGCCGCCACGAGGGGCAGGATATGCGAGCACGCCGCTGGTCGAAGCCGAGATCGTCATCTGCTGCCGCTCGAACAGGTGGCTCGGGACGATCCCCGAGTCGACCAGCTCTGGAGTTCCGGTGAGCGTCAAGACAGACAGATCGAGCCGTTGCGTGAACAGTGACGCTCCGCGCACGAACAGCAACCGATCGGGCGCCGCGAAACCGGCCGGCGAGTCCGATTCGAGCAGCTTCGTCGGGCGGCCAGAGTCGATCGACGCCAGGAAGACGTCTCCACCGAACCGCTTCCATGCCGTGAACACGAAGTGCCGGCCGTCGGGCAGAAAGCCCGGAGCGGCTGGTGGGCCACTCACACTCCCGAGCGGGACGTCGACCGGCGTGCCGCCAGCGGGCATCCGGAGAATCTTCCCTTGCGACGCGACGAGGATCGTCCCGTTCGAATGCCACGTCGCTCCGCGGTATCCCGGCCCGATTCTTCCGAGCAGGATCGGAGAGCCGCCCGCGACCGCGACGGTCCAGAGCTGGTCGCGCACGGCATAGCCCACGGTGGAACCGTCAGGAGACCAGAACGGCATCTGGCCGCCCTCGGTCCCGGGTAGCGGACGCGTCTCGTTCGTGCCCAGGGAATGAAGCCAGATTTGACCCGCCACACCGAACACGCCGGCGGCGATGTACTTGCCGTCCGGCGACACCGCCACGCCGAACGAGGGCAGCAGATTGCCGGGAAACATCACGCCGAACTCGACGGCGGCAGGCGCGGATGACGAGGTCTCGCTCGTCCGCGTCATGCGCCAGACACCAAAGGCCGCGAGCGCGAGTACGGCGACGATGGCCGCGGCAATTCCGGCGACCACGCGGCGAGAAACTGCGGGCACGTCGTGGAGCGCGATGTCCGGCCGCCCCGGCGTCAACGCGTCGGCGATCTCGATCCCCGCGTCGCCGATATCGCGCAGCCGATTGCCGACGTCTTTCTGAAGACAGCGCTTCAAGAGCCGGACAATCGACGGCGGCACATCAGGCGGCAGCTTCGCCCAGTCGGGTTCGCGCTCGAGCACTCGCGCGACGCTGTCTGACGCCGTGTCCGCCGCGAATGCGCCGCGGCCCGTCAACATTTCGTACAACACGCATCCAAACGCCCAGACGTCCGTGCGCTTGTCTATCGCCAGGCCGCGCGCCTGTTCCGGGCTCATGTACGCCGGCGTGCCCAGGATCAATCCCGTCCCGGTCGCACCCATCGCCGTCGCCGCCGGCATCTGGCCGTCGGCCGCGATGCGCGCGATGCCGAAGTCCAGCACCTTCACGACGCCGGAGGGCGTGATCTTGACGTTGGCCGGCTTCAAGTCACGGTGGACGATCCCCTTCTCGTGCGCGGCCTCGAGCGCGAGCGCGATCTGCCGCGCGATCGTCAGCGCCTCGGGCACGGGCACGCGGCCCTTCGACAGACGCGCGGCGAGCGTCTGGCCCTCGACGAACTCGAGCACCAGTCCCTGCACGGTTCCCGCGGTCTCGAGCCCGTGAATCGCCGCGATGTTCGGATGGTTGAGCGAGGCGAGCAGCCGCGCTTCGCGCTCGAAGCGCGCGTCCGTCTCGCCATCCGGCACGAGCGTCGGCATGAGCACTTTGATCGCCACCGTGCGGTGAAGACGTGGGTCCGTGGCCCGGTAGACCTGACCCATTCCGCCGCTGCCGACGAGTCCTTCGATGCGGTACTGGCCGAATGCCGTTCCAGGTGAGAGCTGCGGAAGCGCCTCGCTCGATACGGCGGACGTCCCGACACGGCTCGCGTCCTCGTGTCCGGCGAGCAGCGAGTCCACTTCCGACCGCAGCGACGCGTCGCCGGCACACGCATGATCGAGGAACGCCGCGCGAGTCGCCGGCTCGCGGCCGCGCGCGGCGTGAAAGATCGCCGTCACCTGGCGCCACCGTTCAGGCGTCACGTGTCGACTCACCTTTCAATTGCGCGAAGAGCCACGCGCGCGCCGCCTGCCAGTCGCGCTCGACCGTCGCGACGGAGGCGTCGACGATCTGTCCCGTTTCCTCCAACGACAGTCCGCCGAAAAACCGCAGCTCGGCGATTTTCGCTTTTCGCGGATCGAATTCGGCGAGGCGCTGCAGCGCGTGATCGAGATCGATCACGTCGACGTCTCGCGGCCGCTCGACCGCGACTCCGTCGTGCAGTGTCAGCTTCGCCCACTTGCCGGATCGCTTCGCCATCTTCCGGCGCCGCGCGTGATCGACGAGGATGCGGCGCATCATCTCCGACGCCACGGCCAGGAAGTGCGCGCGATTCTGCCAGACCGTGCGTTTCTGATCGATCAGCCGGAGGTACGCCTCGTTCACGAGTGCCGTCGGCTGCAGCGTGTGATCGCCGCGCTCCCGCCTCAACCGCGCGGCCGCGCGCTGGTGCAGCTCGCGATACACGATCGTCATGAGCTCGTCCCGCGCGGCTTCATCACCACCAGTCCACGCGTGCAGCAGCCCGGTGACGTCCGCGGACTCCTCTCGCTCGCCCACGCGGGTCATCGTGGTCGTGTGTCTGAAACATGTCAAGGCAGCGCCTGCGGCCCGCGCGAGGAGAGCGAGTCTGCGAGCGCCGGAGCGCGCGCGAGCGGGGGTGGGGCCCCGCGAGCGCTAAGTAAAGAAGACAGAAGCTCGAGAGCTGGGAAGCCAGGAAGCTGAGGAGCCTGGCAGGAAAATCCTTGCCTTCCTTCCCGAGTCGTGGGCTCCCAGACTCCGAGCCGAGGCTCCCGGCCTCTCCACCCCAATGAGCAAGTTTCCCCCCGCCTCTCGCGTCGGCCCAGTGGAGGCGGGCCATGTTGCTGTGGGTGGCGATGGTCGGAATCCTCGGTTTGGAGCAGGGTCCTCGGGTCAATGTGCCGGACAGCCGGGCGCAGTCGGGAATCACGAGCGCGATACTCGGCGCGCAGGTCCGGTTGGCCCGGCCGGAATGTCAGCGAGTGTTCACAGACTTTCAGGACAGAAAGGGCCGGCCGCTGCTGGAGCGACTCGAAGCCTCACTTCACGCGCCTGCCGACTACCTCGTCCAGCAGGTCTGGTTCGTCGACGGCGGCGATACGCCACAGTGCCGCGGCGATGGCACGATGGCCGCGTTCACAGTGCCGGGACATCACGTGATTCGTGTGTGCGGCATGCGCTTCGCGCAGCGCTTCGAACGCGAGCGCGTCGCCGCCGAGATCATCGTCATTCACGAAATGCTGCACACGCTGGGGCTTGGTGAAAATCCGCCGTCGAGCCGCGACATCACCGCGCAGGTGATGAGGAGATGCGGGGGGAGCTAGGCAGCGCCCGCGGCCCGCGCGAGGATAGCGAGTCTGCGAGCGCCGGAGCGCGCGCGAGCGGGGGTGGGGCCCCGCGAGCACCTGAGAAAGGAAGACAGGAGGCGCAGAGTAGAATCATCATGCGTGCGCAACTTCTTCCGCCGCCTCCAAGAGCTCATGCGGCTGCTCTACGTCGAGCCGCCGAGCAGCTGAGGGATTGACGTCCGGTCTCTGGATGAGACCGCCGCCCCGAGTCCCATGCGCGTTCTGAGAGAAGCTTCGCGTTCACGGAGACATTCGACTTCTTCGCTCGACAAGTCGTAGGTTTTTGGTTGAGGGTCCACGAGATCGGCAGCGAAGAACACGGCCCGCATCAGGCCGCGACGCTGGTGCTGCGACGTTCCGAGAAGGATATGTCCGATCTCGTGAGCGAGAACCCTGCCGAGCGCGCGACCCACGTCTGTTGAATCAAGATCCGGCCGACCCAATCGGCGATACAACTCTTCAACCGCCAGAGATCGGATCAACTGCTCCGTGGCGTCGCGGTCAATGCGAATCGGCGCGCGATCGATTCCGCTCGGCGTCATCCAGGTGCCCCCCAGCACAGGTTTGGAAGTCCCGCTGGCGCGCAGGCGCTTGACGTCAACGAGGACGTCGAAAGATCCGAGCGCCTGCGCGCAGCTCACGCCGCCGGGCGGTGCCGACCACTGAATCCTCACGCCATAGGGGCTCCAAATCGATGAGACTTCGGTCTGCATCGACTTGACCAATCTTGCCGATTCGTGACGCCCGGCGAATCGCAGATCCACGTCAAGACAGATCTCGGCAGCGGCCTCGCTGGCGATGCATAACACCAGCACCGCGGCAGCGCCCCATGTGCTCGTCCGAAGGTCCACATATCGCCTAACCTTCAGAGGCGTGCGGATATTCCAGAATCGCTCTTCAGTACCGCAACCCGAATTGCTCACACAGTACGGGCACACTATTGAAATCGAATTGCAGCCCGTACTCGTCGGCAAGCGATTGACTCTCAGCGCCGTTCCACGAGCCGGCGGTCGTCAGCAAACGCGACAGCCGTTCGAAGTATCCTTCGATGCCCGCGGGAACAAGCAACTCGATGAACCGCAAATCCGTGTCGCCGGCATTCCAGTACGTATGCCACTGGCCGCGAGGCTTGAGGACGTAGCTTCCCGTCCCGGCAACAACGACGTCGTCACCTAGTCTTGCGCCGAACTGGCCTGCGAGCACGACGGACAACTCGTCTTCGCGCGAGTGGCGATGCATCGGCGCCGACAGGCACCGCGGCGGCAGCGTGTGCTCGATTATTGCCAGACGCCCTTGCGTCACGCCGCCAGGAATCTTGTGAATTGCGGCTGTTGAGCCGAGCGGCGTGGAGAGCCCTTCGGCCGGCCGGATGACCAAGGGCAGGGAGCTGACGAACGACGCCATATAAGAAGGATAGAAGGGTGCCCTCCGGAATACGTCGGCGGGAGGTCAAGCTGCGGTGATGATTCCGTGAAGGTTGGTTTGAAAGTTCGAAGTGCGAAGTTCGAAGTTCAGCCCGCGGCAGCGGCCTGCTACACGACCTTCAGGACCGGTATCTCGTGAGCCAGACCATCGGCCGCGAGCGTGCCGCGATCGCAGAATTCGAGCCCCGATCCGTGCACGAGATCGACGATGGTGCGCGAGACGCAGACCTCGCCGGCGCCCGCCGCGTCTGCCAGGCGCGCGCTGAGATCGAGAATGGGACCCGTGCCGGTGGACAGATCGCATTCACCGATGTGCACGCCGCCGCGGACGGCGATGCGCGATCGTCTCGCCACCTCCACGACCGACGCGGCGCAGCGGACGGCACGGCCAGGTCCGTCGAAAGCCGCGACGAAATCCCGATTTCCCGTGGCCAGCTGGCTGCCTCGGCCCCACGCGACCTCGCGCTCGAAGACCTGCCGCAGATGCATCAGATCTTCGGCCGCCGCCTCGGAACGAATCGTCACGACGGAGGCCAGGACCAGCGGCGCCGGACTTCGCCCCTGGGCGCCGGCGACGAACCGTTCGATCTCACTGAGGATCGCGTCCTGATCGCCGACGAATGGCAGGTGGTCTTCGCCGTCGAGCTTGACGAATCTGGCGCCGCGAATGTGTGACGCGAGGTACTGGCCCTCTTCGATCCTGAGGCAGCGGTCGCCGGCGCGATGGAGCACCAGCGTCGGCACCTGAATGCTCCGCAGGACGCCGCGGATGTCGATCTCGGCGTTCATCCGGGTCAGCGCGACCGCCGCACCGGGGCTCGCGCCCATCCTGAGGTACGACGCCCACCACTCGCGGAAAGCAGGATCGCCGGCTTTCGACGGCGCCCGCTCCTCGACGCCTACCGGTCCGCCCCACTCGTCGACGATCTTCTGACAGAACGCGTCGCGCTCTTCGCGCGTCGGCCCCCAGGGATAATCGGCATCGCGAAGCCGCCGCGCGTAACTGCCGATCATGATCAGCGCTTCGGTCCGTTCCGGGTACGTCGCCGCGAACAGGCTGCACATCGGTCCACCCTCGGACACACCCAGCAGCACGGCCCGCTTCGATCCCGCCGCCTCCATGACGGCGCGCACGTCGTCGAGCCGCTGTTCGAGCGTCGGGAGCTGACTGACCGGCACCGAATCGGACAATCCGGTGCCGCGCTTGTCGAAGAGGATCAACCGGGAGATCGACGCCAGCCGGTTCAGAAACGTCGCAAACGACGGCTCGTTCCAGAAGTACTCGAGGTGCGAGACCCAGCCCATCACGAAGATCAGATCGACGGGACCGGAGCCGACCACTTCGTAGGCGATGTTCACGTTGCCGCTGTGCGCGTAGCGCACGCGAGGACGGACGGCGGCCAATGTCGTCACGAGAGGCAAGGGCGCACGAGCGGCGGGCGGCTCGACGACGGGGCTGGTCTCGACCCGCGCGACGAACCGGTATCCGCGCCGATGCGCCGTCTGAATGAACCGCGGCTCATGAGGATCGTCGCCGAGCGCGCGGCGAACGTCGCGGATCGTCCCCTTCAGCACGGCCTCGCCGACGAAGACATCCGGCCACACGGCGTCCAGCAGTTCCTGTTTGGGCACGAGCCGGCCGGCGCGCGTAGCCAGGTACTGCAGGAGCGCGAACGCTTTCGGCGCGAGCGCAATGGAGGACGACCCGCGCAGCAACTCGCCGCGTTCCGCATCGAGCCGGAACTCCTCGAAGGTGAGAGGGGGCTGCGCAATCATCGCCGAGCCAGACCCTCGATTATCTCTCTCCCGGGCGCATCGTGCCCCTGCCGACCGATTCTTCACGCTTTTCTCACTCAACCGGCATGAGTCGGACTTTGGCTCTTGCTACCGTGGGACGGCTTCCCTAAGGTCCGTTTTCGAACAGAAAGGTAGAGACTCTTGAATAAGCTTCTTCGTTACGCCGTTGTCGCTACCGCGGCAACGCTTTCGCTCGCAGTCCTGATCTCTCTTGGCGACACGGCGCGCGCACAGGGAAATTCGGGCAAGGGGTTCGACGCGCCGATCGTGTTCCAGGGCGCCGGGCCGAATATTTCGTCGATTCAGGGATTGGTCGACCAGTTCCGTCTCGCGATCGGCGGGAACAACAACGGCACCACGGCGGGTCCGTTGAACAGCGGCCGGCGCGAAATCGGGTGGGATGGCGGCGGATCCGCAACCACAGTCACCCCCACGCCGCTCTCGACCT
Source organism: Acidobacteriota bacterium (assembly GCA_050264575.1). Lineage (GTDB taxonomy): Bacteria > Acidobacteriota > Vicinamibacteria > Vicinamibacterales > SCN-69-37 > DASQFI01. The sequence continues at coordinate 9,954 of JBLNGH010000623.1, forward strand.
TTCTTAACCGCGGCGCGTTGTTTCTGACACCGGGTACGGACTTCGTGCAGGCGCCGCCGAGCGGCCTCGCGACGACGTTCGGCAATGCCAGCTACGCGACAATCTTTCAGCCGTTCAGCGTGCAGCGTCTCTTCAGCCCGGTCGGGAGCAACATCACGGAAGTGCAGTTCTTCATTCCCTGCACCATTCCCTGCAACAGCCCCGTGCCGGCCGTCACCGCCGGCTTCGGCGCGGTCTTCGCGGACGTCGACCAGCCGGACGGCAGCGGCCCGGGCAACAAGCGCGGCAATCGCGGCGCCAGCACGTTGATTCAGTACTACGGCGCGGACGGCAAAGTGCTCTACAGCAGCTTCGTGCCGGCGTCGCCCGGCGACGCCAGCCTGACCTTTTTCGCGGTGCTGTTCAAAGACGCGCGGATCGCCAGCATCCGGATCCTGACCGGCGACGCCGCGCCGGGCCCGGACGACGGCGATCTCGACATCGTGATGATGGACGACTTCATCTACGCGGAGCCGAGGGGAAGAAATTAGGGAACGTCAAACCTCGAACTTCAAACTTCGAAGTGGAGAACGCGCCACCCGGCCCGCAGTCTCGGCCGGGTGGCTGCGTGCAGAGCCGGACTGTCAAGGCTTACTCCCCTTCTTCTGATACATCGCTGTCGCCGAGATCTCAATCACACGGTCGACCCCGCTCGAAGGATGCTGGATGTTGACGTAGGGTTCCCTTCCCTGTCGATGGCGAGATTGTCGGCGTTCCTCAAGCCGCCGCCGACCGGCAGGCCGGTGGCGAGGTCCGTGGTTTGCGGAGCCGCGAAGAGTCTGACCTCGTTCGTCGAAAGGTTGAGGGTGTAGACGCGGCTCGTGCCATCCGTGCCGACGCCGTTCACATCCGAATCGGTCGTTGCGAAGTACAGCAACTGGGTGCCGTCAGCCAGCGTCTGCAGCACGATGTCCTCAGGGCGGTTGTAGCGGGTCGCCCGGACGTCGTTGTCGTCGGCTGAGACGCGACCGTCAATGGTGCCGTCTGGCAGCACGGTCGAGATTCCCGCGATGGGACCGCCATTCGCGTCGGTGATGGCCACCCATGTCGCCGCCCCAGTGATCGCCGGGCCGTTGTTTCCCTCGAACTGCCCACCCGCTCCGACCCTGAGGACAAACGTCTGGCCGGCCGAGAAACAGCCGTTCCCGGTCTCCGAGTCCGGTTCTCTCGAAACGTACCTGTAAATCGAACCGCCGTTGAGTTCGTCGACGAAATACAAGGTGTTGTTCTTGTCGAAGGCGAGCCCTTCATGGGAGACGCGCGGAATGATGAACCGCCACACGAAGTCGCCACCGTTCGGCCCCGCGCTGATGGGATTCGTCACTTCGAACAGACGACCTTTGATGCTGCCGGTGTCCCACGACTCTTCGGCGGTCAGGTAACCGCCCCACGGCGTCCAGCGCGAGGCGTCACCCGAGACGAACCCCTGTGTTCCGGGTGCGACGATCGTCACGGTGCGCTGGGGCGCCGATCTTACTCCGCTCTCAGGATTCTCTTCGGATCGACCCGCGCCGCGCGGATGGCGGGAGCGAGCGCGGCGACGATGACGGACACGGTGATGCCGACGACCGCGGCGACAGTGCTCAGCGGATCGCGGGCGGTGACGCCGAAGAGCTGTCCCTCGAGGAACCGCGCGAGCACCATCGTCAGAGCGAGCCCTGCTCCGATGCCGATCGCGGCCACCGCGAGCGCACGCGTCAGGACGAGCCGGAAGACGTCGGCGGCATGAGCGCCGAGCGCGAGCCGGATCGCCATTTCCCTGACGCGCCGAGAAAAGGCGTGCGAGACGGTCGCGTACGTGCCGATCGCCGCGAGGAGCAGGCCGATCGCCGCAAAGGCCGTCAACAGCAACGCGAGCAAACGCGTCTCTGCACTCGTTGATGCGTACCGGGCTGCGAGAAAGTCGATGCGATCGACGGGCACCTCCGGCGCGACGTCGCGTACGACTCGACGAATCGTCTCGGGAGTTACGGTCACTCCGGGCGCCTGGTCGATCATCAGGCTCAATCGGTTGATTGAACGTTGTTGGTACGGCAGGTAAATCTCCGGTTCAGCGTCGCTGGACGGACCGTGCTGCCGCACGTCGCCGACGATCCCCACGACTTCGCGCATCGGCACCTTCGCATCGGAGTTCGGCGAGCCGAGCAGGAGCCGCCGTCCGAGCGGCAGGCTCACGCCCGGAAAGAACTGCCGCGCCGCGCTCTCGTTCAGAATGACCTCGTACGGGCCGTGCTCGTCGGCCTCGAACAGACGTCCCGCACGCAACGGAATGTGCAGGACGTCGAAAAACTCACGGCTGACGACGTTGGAGGAGAAAAAATCAGGACCCGGCGACATGCCATAGGCCGGAGCTTTGCCGCTCTCCGTTCCGCGCCTGGAGGGAACGGCAGTGTCGGGTGTGACCCGAGTCCAGGCGCCGCCAGGCATGCCGGGAACCATGTGAGCTAATGCCGCGCGTGCGACACCAGGCGCCGACTTGGCCCGCTCCAGCAGCGCCTGATGGAAGATTCGGTCGGCCTCAATCGATCTCGCGGTGAACGGAGGCCTGATGTCGACGACGACGACGTTTCCCGCTTCGAAACCTGGCGGTACGTGAAGCAGATGTCGAACGCTCGCGAGCAGGAGGACCGCGCTGGTGACGAGGACCAGGGAAATCGCGACCTCAATTGCGACCAGCGTTGATTGCACGCGCTGTGTTCGCTTCGAGAGGGTCACCCGCGCATCCGCCGATGCGCCGGGCGCAGCCGCGCGCGCACCGCGCAACGCGGGCACGATGCCGAACATCACCGCCGTGAGCGCGGTGAGACCCACCACGCCGAGGAGCGCGCGAACGTCAAGGCCGAGCTCGTGCAACCGGGGGATGCCTGCGGGGGAGGCCGCGACGAACGCCCGCAACCCAAGCGCGCCAAGCAGACCGCCGAGAATCCCCGCAATGGCCGCGGTCAGGAGCGTTTCTGAGAAGAGCTGAAGCGCAAGCCTCGTGCGCGTCGCGCCGAGCGCGCTGCGCATCCCGAGCTCCGCGGATCGTGCGACGCCGCGCGCGAGAAACAGGCTTGCGGCGTTCGCGCACGCGAGAATCAGCAGGAGCAGCACTGCGCCGAGCAGAAGAAGGATCTTGTCCTGCGCGCGGCTGACCGTCATCTGGTGCAGCGAGTGCAGCACGAAATCGAGGTCGACACCCTCGAGGCGGTTCTCCGGATAGGCAACCGCGAGCCGTTTGCCGATCTGCGACAGTTCTTGCGTCGCGGCGGCCTCTGATGAGGTACGGGCCAACCGCCCCAGCACGCGAAACCCGAAGTCGTCCCGATCCTTGAAATCGCCGGCGCGCACAGGTACCCACATCCCGGTCAGTGCGCCCGACTCGATCGGCTCGGGATCGCGGAAGGCTGGCGACATCACGCCGACGATCGTGTATGGGTCGCCGTTCAGCTGAACGGCCGCGCCCACCACGCCGCGAGTGCCGCCCCACCGCCGCTGCCAGAGCGCGTGACTGACGATGGCCACATGAGGTGCGCCGGCAAGGCGATCGGAGTCCGTGAAATCCCGCCCGGCCTGAACATGGCCGCCCAGTCCCGGCAGGTAGCCTTCGGTCACGTCGAGAACCGAGATTCGCTCGGCGTCAGCCGCCGGATCCGTGAGCGCCGGGCTTCTGTCGCTCGCGCCGGCCACCCACGTCATCGTCGACGCGGACGTCTGGATCTCCCGAAGAGTCGGCAGCGAGTTGGAACTGAGCTCCGTGCTGCCGAATCGCGCGTGAATCAGATACAGCGCGCGCGAATCCGCAAACGGCAACGGCCTGAAGACGACGGTGTCCGCAAGCGTGAACACCGCCACGGTGGCGCCGATGCCCACCGCGAGCGTCACGATCGCGAGCGCGTGCTGTGACGGAGCCCGCCGGAGCTGACGCCATGCCTGTCGAAAGTCGTTCGCGAGCGCCGGGCGCGCGTGGAAGCGCTCGACGACGCCATCGAACGCGAATCGCGCGCCTTCGGTCAGCCAGAATCGCGCGCCGCCCGCCGCCGGATGGCGCTGCAACGATTCGCTCCGCCGATGAAGGGCGGTCTCCACGAGGTCCTGTCCCAGGTCACGGCGAAACGCGACCGGGTACAGGCGCAGCAACAGGGTGAGCACGCGCCGCGCGGCGTCGTCGTTACGCATGATCGGTCTTCGCGTCCTGCGCGAGTCTGCGCACGTGCCCGCTTCGCGCGAGCTCGACAATGCGCGCGGCTTCCGCCCGGAGCACGCTCTCGCCTTTGGGGGTCAGCTGGTAATACCGCCGGCGCGAATCGTGGCTGTCGGCAGGCGGTTTGGCCTTCGACTCCGCGACCCAGCCGTCGTCCATCAGCCGCCGCAGCTTGCGGTAGAGCAAGCTCGCCGGCAACACGATCTCGCGGGATTCCAGAATCTTCAGAATGGCGTAGCCGTGCCGCGGCGCGGCTTTGAGCGCCAGCAGGATCTCGAAGACATCGGGTTTGAGCGGGAGGAACTGCTCGATCCCGGCCACGACTCATTCTGTTTCGTCTCTAGACTTTTTGTCAATAGTCGAGGCCCGGGGCTCGTGCCGTCTGGATAGATCCGCTTCGGGCGGCGAAAAATGTCGGCCGTTCCAAATAGCCGGACAAATGTCTGCTTGGCCAGTGATTAGTCGGCAGAAACTAGCCGCCGCCGCCGAATCCAGGAACAGTTTCAATGGTGGCCGAACCCATCGCCGTAATAGACTAGCGGCTCTCACCATTCCGATTAGTGTTCTGACTGCGGATCAGACTGGCCGTGCGAGCTTTTCATGAGAGCCACTCTTCCGGCCCTGACGAAGAACCTCTTCCTGAAGCGACCGACGTCGAACGTCCTCTTCGTCACGAATCGCTGCAACCTCGACTGCCTCATGTGCTTCTACACCGAGCGGGAGAAGCGCGACGAACTGACGGTTGACGAGATCGGCAGGCTGGCGCGATCGCTGCCGCCGCAGTGGTACATCATGTTCACGGGCGGCGAACCTTTCGTCAGAGGCGACATCGCCGACATTGCCGCGCACTTCTACGATCGCGGCGCGCTGAACCTCCATTTTTCCACCAACGCCACGTTCCGGAGCCGCACGCTCGAGGGTGTCGGCCAGATCGCCCGATACGCGAGCGACGCGCGCGTGATTGTCGTCACCTCGATCGACGGACCGAGAGACGTTCACGACGAGATCCGCGCGATGCCCGGCGTCTTCGACAAGACTGTGGCGACGGTCCGCGAGCTGATTCGCATGAAACGCGATCTGCCGAACCTCGGCGTCGTCGCGAACTTCACCTTCAGCGCCTTCAACCAGCTGTACTGGCGCGAAACAATCGACTACCTGCGGCGCGATCTCGGCGTCGATACCGTCAACATCGGGCTGGTTCGTGGAAAGACGAAGGACGCGCGCGCCAAAGACGTGGACATCGAGCGCTATCGCGAAGCCCAGCACTACCTCGTTGCGACGCACAACCGCCGGACCTATTTCTCGCCGGCCCTGAAGCGGCTCGCGGTCCTCAAAGAAGTCATGCAAGCCGACAACATCGTCCGAATCAGACGTCACCAGGCGCCGCCAGGGTACCGATGCCTGGCCGGCCGCGTCTTCAACGTGATCACGGAGACCGGCGACGTCTATCCGTGCGAGATGCTCAGCCGGAAGATCGGCAACCTTCGCGACGTCGGCATGGATTTCATGAAGCTCTGGAACAGCGACGAGGCCGGCCGAATCCGGACCTACATCGACAGACGCGAGTGCCTGTGCTCGTACGAATGCGCAATGGGCGCCTCCATCGCCGCCAGTTTCGGCACCGCGGCACGGCTGATCGACGTCGCGATGCGCTATCGATCGGCCGCAGGGCAGGAGCGGTATGCGTGATCCGCTCCGGGTCGTCGTCGTGTCCTCGCTGTCCACCGATTCGGGCAGTCACCTGCGAGCGCGTCTGCTTGCGAACAGCCTGGAACGAGCCGGCGCGCAGGTCAGGCTGGTGAACGGCATCAGATCGCTTCCCTTGATGCTCCACTACCCGGTGTCGCTCCTTCTTTATCTCCGCGTGCTTTTCATGCATTGCGACGTGCTCATCGGACTGAAGCCGCTGCCGAACGTCGGAATCCTCCTCCTCGTCAAGAAACTGTTCGGAACCCTGACCGTCGTCGACATCGACGACGTGGACTTCGGTTTCCGTTCGGGACTGCTTTCCACCGTCAATCGGCTGCTGCAGCTGCCGGTTCCAAAGCGCTGCGATCTCGTCACGTACCACACCGATCGCCTGCGCCCGTTCATTCGGGAGACGTTTGGCGTCAGCGACGCCAAGCTCTTCCAACTGCCGCAGGGCGTGACTGTGACGCCGTCGCGGGCAGGCCGCACGAACAGCGATGCGCGACGCGCGCGCGTTGGCAGTGACGCCAAGCTGGTCGTGTATGCGGCGCACCTCAACATCGCCAGCGACCTCGACGCAATTCTCGAGATCATCCGGATCGCACACGCGCGTCTCTCCAACCTCCGATTTCTGGTCATCGGCGGCGGACCGCTCGAACGTCGATTTCGAAGAATCGCGCGTGAAGTTGGCGTGGATCGCGTGACGACATTCACGGGCTACGTGCCGCCGCACGAGGTCGCCGGCCACCTGCTGCTCGGCGATGCCGCACTCGTCTACTACAAAGACATCGAGGTCAACTATTTCCGCGAGTCGATGAAGCTTCGCGAAATGCTCGGCCTCGGCCTCAAAGTCGTCTGCAACGACGTCGGCGACCTGAAGCGCTTCGGGGAGTACACGTACCAGGTCGATTCAGCTCATCAGGCCGTCGCGCAAGAGCTCGTGCGGGTCCTGGAAACGGGCGGCGACGGCCGCGAAGCGCGCGGCAAGGCGTACGTCGACGCACACCTCGACTGGAACGGCATCGGCGACCGGCTGTTCCGGAGACTCCTGGAATTACAGCAGGCCGGCGTGGTCCAACGGACCACCACATCGGCGGCGGGAGGCCTCGGATGACCCCGGTCGCCGCCAGCGTGCTCGAGCGCCGCGCACCCGGCTCGACGGAGTTTCGGGCCGCGCTCGAGCTTGCGCGCACCGGGAGCCGCCAGCCGGCGCCGCCGCTCCAGGCGACGACCCGGCGCTCCCCTTCCCGCAGGGGCGTCATCTGGCTCGGGCAGACCTGCAATCTGCACTGCGAGTTCTGCTACTTCATCGCGCGCGTCCACACGAAGACCCACCCCGAACACGCCTTCATGCCGATCGAGAAGGCGAAGAAGATCTGCCGCGCGCTCGTCGACTTCTACGGCAACACGTCGGTCGACATCGAAGGCGGAGAGCCGACGCTCTACCCCGCGATTCTCGATCTCATCCGCTATTGCGTCGAGATCGGCCTGCATCCCACCCTGATCACGAACGCCATCGTCCTCGATCAGCTCGAGCGATGCCGCCAATTCCAGGCGGCCGGCATCCGCGACTTCAAGGTCAGCATCCATGGCCTTGGCGAGGTGCACGACACGCTCGTCGGCCGGAAGGGCGCGCATCAGCGTCAGATGCGCGCGCTGCGAAACCTGCAGGAGTGCGGCGTTCCCTTCCGGTTCAACGTCGTGCTCACGCCGGCGTCGACGCCGCAACTGCCGGAGATTGCGCGGCTCGCGGTCGAGACGGGGGCCTTGTGCGTCAACTGGCTCGGTTTCAACCCGCACGAGGATCAGGCCGGCCGGGCGGAGCGATTCGCGCTGATCCCGCGCTTCACGGATCTCCGCGGTCCGCTCACCGAGGCGCTGGATATTCTCGAAGCAGCCGGGATCGAATCGAACGTCAGATACGTGCCCCATTGCATGGTCGAGGCGCGTCACCGCAAATCGGTCTACCACTTTCAGCAGCTCTTCTACGACCACCGGGAATGGGACTGGTGCTCCTGGTCGTGGACGACGCTGCCGCCGCAGCGAACGTCGGCCGGAGACACGTCGGATCCGGTGACGCTGTCGAGCTTGTGGTGGTGGCTGAAGCTCACCGGATCGTTTTTCTGGATCTCGAGAATTCCACAAGCTGCCGAGGCGCTGTCGATCAAGCGGCTCGTCAACAGTCCGGCGATCAGGCCCGTGCTGTACGCCATCCAGCGCGTGCTCCCGCGTGCGCCGGTGAGCCCGTCGCCGGACTCGAGAGGGGCGCTGTACGGCCAGGTGGCGAAGCTGCATGCGCGTGTGGATTGCTCGAGCGTGCACACGCAGCAGTGCCGTCGGTGCGCGGCCAACCGGATCTGCAGCGGCCTCTACCGCGACTACATTCACCGGTTTGGCGCCGGCGAGCCCGCGCCAATCGAGGCGGCCTCGCCAATCACCGATCCGCTGCACTACATCCGGCGGCAGAAGAAGCTGGTGGAGCGCGAGGATGAAGTCTGGGCGCTGGAGCCTACGCCTTCTGCCGCTGCTGACGCTCGAGCTCCGCACGCAGGCGCTCGTCCCGGGCCCGCAGCTCCGGCGTGAACTCCTTGCCGAAGTCGTCGGCCTCGAAGACCGGACGAATCTCGATCTCTCCCTCCTCGCCCGGCGACGGATCGGGACACCGGCGGACCCACTCGACGGCCTCTTCCATCGACTTCACCTGCCACATCCAGTAGCCGGCGATGAGCTCTTTCGTCTCCGCGAAGGGCCCGTCGATGACGGTCCGCTTCCCGCCCGAGAAGCGCACGCGTTTGCCGTTGCCGCTGGCCTTCAACCCTTCGCCGGCCAGCATGACGCCGGCTTTCACCAGCTCTTCGTTGAACTTCCCCATCTCGGCGAGGAGCTTCCCGCTCGGCATCACGCCCGCTTCGGAATTCTTCGTCGCCTTCACGATCACCATGACGCGCATCGTTCAATCTCCTTTGATTGCATCACGGCCGGTTCAGAAGGGGACAGGGGTCGCACTTCAAGCCCTGTCCCCGCTGTCGGTGATTCAGGGACCAGGCTGGGCCGTGATCGCTTCAATTTACACGTCGAATGAGACAAGCCCGGATCGACACGCCGCCACACCGTCCGTAGAGCCCGGGTGGCGTAGAATTCCCGGCATTCCCGATTCCCCCGGAGGGTGCTCATGCGACTGCACAAATTACTGGCGGTGGCGTTCGTGTTGGTGTCGATCGCGGGCCTGGAGGCCCAGGCGCAAAAGACGTTGTACCAGCGGCTCGGCGAGCGGAAGGCACTCGTCGCCGTCGTGGACGACTTCGTCGCCAACTGCGCCGCGGACACGCGGATCAACAAGTTCTTTGCGGCGACCGCCAAGGATGCCGCCCGGCTCGCCAAACTCAAGGACAACATGGTCGATCAGTTTTGCGAGGCTACGGGCGGTCCGTGCAAGTACACCGGCAAGGACATGAAGACGGCGCACGCCGGAATGGGCATCAGCAGCGCCGACTTCGACGCGCTCGTCGAGGACCTCGTCAAAAGCCTCGACAAGTTCAAGGTCGCCGCGGCCGATCAGAAAGCGCTGCTGGGGATTCTCGGCCCCATGAAGGCGCAGATTGTCGAGAAGAAGTAGACCTCGGGTTTCGTTGGCGATCGCCCGACTTTGAGCGACCTGACGACAACGAAACCCGAGGTCCTGAGCGTCGCAACTTGCGTCTACCGATTGGTAATCACCACCCGCGCGTCGGTCGCTGATGCGGTAATGGTCAGCGCGACGCCGAACGCGTCTTCGCCGGCGATCGTGCCGGCCGTCTGACGCCACGGCGGCGGCGTGATCGCACGAAGAAAGTATCGGCGTCCGGGCACGACCCGCGAAACGACGAAGGTGCCGTCAGGCCCGACGGTCGGCCGCATGACGGAGTCACCAGGCGTCAACTGCTCGGGTCTCAATTCGACGCTCAGACCTGCCGGCAGAAATGCGCCGCCCGCCGCCGCGGCGGCTTCGATCGTTACGCGCCCGCTGATCGACAGGTACCGCTCCGGTGAAAGGCGCAACGGTCCGGCCTTTGACGTTTCCGGGAGCGTGACGTCCGCGCGGACCCAGCCGTTCGTTGAATTGCAGGTGAGCGTGTAGCGTCCGTCGGGCACGTCACGAAAAATGAACTGGCCGCCCGGCAGGAGCTGCATCCGGCTGACATTCCGGCCGCCTAGTTGGGAGCGCCGATCATCCGGCACCAGGCTCACGAGCTCGCCGGCTGAAGCGCTGGCAATCGTACCCGTGAGATCGGTCACGCGCGCGCGCTGAAGGGCGATGTCGATGCCGTCACGATCCTGGCCCGAGATCTCGAGGACCGTCGCACGCGAGGCGTCAGCGGTCGCGGGATAAAAGGTCGTGACGTAGGCGGTCTTTCCCTCTGCTGAAGACGTCGTGGGGGGAAAGGCGTTCGCAACCGGGTCGAACGTGCGGATTCCCGGCACGAACGCCGGCACCACCACCGCATAGCTGTTCGGTGCGAGACCGCCCAGACGATAACGTCCGTCGGCATCGGTGATCGCCGTCGGACCCGTAACCAGCAGATCGTTTCCGGCTACCTGGGCGGCAAAAATCTGGACACCGGCAAGTGGCGCGCCGCCGGCGTCGGTCAGACGTCCCGCGATTGCGCGGACACCCGGGGGACCGCCCGGCAACGCGCGACCGGCGCCGGCACCCGTCCCGCCAGCGCGGCCAAGAGGTGCGCCTGGTGGACCGCCGCGCGCACCACGCGCAGCACGAGCTTCGATTGCCGCGCGACTTGCGGGACCAAATCCTCGCAGCGTCATCCGGAGGTCGTCGACGTGTCTTTCGAGAACGATCGCCTGCGCTGCCGCCAGGCCCTGCGGATCGCCGTCAACGCGATCGGGCGGCGTGAACACCGGAAGTCCCTTCGGCGAAACACTCACCGACGGTGGCGGCATGGCGCGATACGCGTCAATCACGTACTCACCTGCGGGCACCGCGGGAAACACGAAGGCGCCCGCGTCGTCAGCGAGGGCCGTGGCGATCGGCTGCGCATCGGACGCGGCGCCACGCGGCGGCATGACAGGAGTGTCCGCAGGAAGTAGACGAACGACGAGTCGATATGGAGCGCCGGTTTCTGTTGCGTTTTGCGGCAACGCCACGGTCAACACACCCGCGGCGCGCACAGCCGGCTTTCGGGATACGACGATGTCGACATCACCGCGCGAACGATCGGGATCGACTTGCACCAGCCGCGCACGCGTGAGAAGTCCGGCACCGCCATGAAACGCAGGCGCATACAGAGTGAGACTGCCCCCCGCAGACGGGACGGGGCCGTTGATCGTCGCGAACGTGCGGCCGTCAGGATCGACGATCGTGACGGCGGCTGACGTGTCGCTGCGAATCCTGGCGCCGGGCGCGAGAGTCGCGGCGCCTTGCGGAACCGGCGCCGCATAGCTTGTAACCGTGACGCCGAAGACGTAGTTCCCCCGATCGAGGCTGTCGAACGCGTACCGTCCCGACGAGTCCGTCGTCCGCGACACGATGACGGGAAAGATCGCGGCAATCGGGTCCACTCGCGTCGCGGTGACCACCACGCCGGCAATCGCCGCTCCGGCGTCATCCCTGACGATGCCGGAGACGACCGGCGCGTTGGCCTGAGGACCGAACGCCAGGCTCAACGCAGTCAGCGCAGGTATCAGACAACCCGAATGAGCGGCGCGGAGTGTCGTCACGGCTTCGGGACTCTGAGGGTCGCGCTGATCATGGCGCTGCCGCTGGCCGCATAGACGAGCGACAGGGGATGAAACACCGCCGGACCCAGCTGATACGCCCCGAACCACAGCCGGTCGCCGATTCTCCCGAGCAGCATGGCCACGCCGAGCGCCGCAACGATGGCGATGCTCGTGGGGATCGGCGTGCCCTCGAAGTACTTGACCTTGCCCGTCGCCGGGTCGGCGAGCGCATCGGCGGTCACATTGAATCGGGCCAGCCTGCTGACGCCGCAGACGACGAAGTAGGTGAGGATGGCCATGTCCCAACCGCCGCGCAGACCGAGCGTGAACCCGAGCACGGCGGGAGCGACACCGAACGAGATGACATCGGCGAGCGAATCGAGATCCGCGCCGAGTCGTGACTGCCGGTTGCGGTCCAGCCGCGCGACGTAGCCGTCGAGCACGTCGCAGACGAGCGCCAGCGGCAGCAGCAGAAAAGCGGTCCAGAGAAACCGGCGGCTGCCGGTCGCGAGGTAGTCCAGGCACAAGAACACCGCGATGGTGCCGCACGCGGCATTCCCGATCGTCAGCGCATCGGCCGCCGTGTACGACCGCAGCATCGAGAAGTGATGCTTCGAGCTCACCGGCGCGCCCAACAATCGAAGAGCCTGCCCATCAGGACGTTCGCCCCGGCCCTGGCGCCTCTCGATCCGTGACCACGACCGGCGGGGCTTCGCGCAGCTCGGTTCGGAACGCGACACCGAACATCTCCCACACCGTGAGAAAGAGGGCGGCGAGGATCGGCCCGAGGATGAACCCCATCGCACCGAAGGCAAGCAACCCGCCGAGCGTCGAAAAGAAGATCATCAGCTCATGCATCTGCGTGTCGCGCCCGACGAGGATTGGGCGGAGCACGTTGTCGACGCTGCCGATGATGAGCGAGCAGAAGAGCGCGAGACCCAGTCCTTGCCAGAACGAGCCGGTCGACGCGAGGATGATGGCCGCCGGCGCCCAGACCAGCGCCCCGCCGACGCCGGGGATGATCGAGAGCACGGTCATCACCGTCCCCCAGAAGATCGCCCCTTCGATCCCCACGACCCAGAACGCGATGCCGCCGAGCATACCCTGCGCGAGGCCGATCAACACGGTGCCTTTCAGCGTCGCGCGCGTCACGGAGACGAACTTTTCCAGCATGCTTTCTTTGTCAGCCTCGGCGAGCGGCAGGTACGCCAGCACGTTCCGCACGAGCCTGGGGCCGTCAGTCAGGAAGAAATACATCGTGTAGAGCATCACCACGAAGTGAAACAGGAACAGTACCGTCGCTTTCGTCGTGGCGGAGAGCGCGTTGAACACCAACCCGCCGACGCTCCCGACGAGCTCGCCGGCCCGGGTGACGATTTGCACGCGATACGGCTCGACGTACGCGTATCCGGGCGCATGCTGCAGCCATCGATCCAGCTCGCCGGGCTGGCGCAGCCGGTCGATGCGCGGCCCGATCGTCTCGTTGATGCGCAACGCTTCATTGGCTACCGCCGCTCCCACGAAGAACAGCGGCGTCACCACCACGACGATCAGGAGCAACAGCGTGAGCACGGCCGACGCCTTTTCGTGACCCCCGAGGCCGCGAACAATCTGCCGGTGGAGACCGTAGGCAACACTCGAAAACAACGCGGCGAGCAGGATCGTGACCAGGAACGTGCTGATCATCCAGAGGAACGCGAGGGAGATCACCGCGACGAGCAGGATGAGAAACGTCCGGCGGAAGTTGACGGCCATCGTCGGGTGCAACCTCGGCTACTTAGCCACTGCGGCGCATTACTTGTCGCCTACGGCCGCGGCAAAGCCAATCAGTGAGATCGCGACGATCGCGATCGCCGGCAGCCAGACGACGAGCGCAATGCGGGCAGGCGCCGACCGCCGGCGATTGAGAACGTAACCGGCCAATGGTGCCGCGGCCGACGGCACGAACGCCATCAGCCAGAATGCCGTCACGGCGAATCCGACCCAGACGCCGTTGGGATCGTGCCAGCTGTCCAATACATAGCCGAACACGAGAAGCAGGAAGAGAGCCAGCACGATATCGAACACCGCGCCGACGATCAGGAACGCGCGAAACATGATTGCCTCGACCTGGAACGTGGCGGTGGCCGATTCTCAACCGCTGAAAGAGCCTGAGTCAAGGATGAGACCGGCTTCTACGCTTACAGCGCATCGTGCACGGCAGCGGCTCGGTCCGGGGCCGGTGTCATGCTCAGCGTCGGACGGCCCGTTTCCCCGTGAGAAATGCCTGCGCCCTCTTGCCGACGAGTTTCCCGGCCATCTGTTGAATCTGGCGCGCAGCCTTCTTGTTGGTCACGAGCGCCGCCGCCTGGTGAATCGCGAGCCCTGCCAGTTCATTGCGATCAGCGGGCGACAGGCGCAGCCAGGGATCGCCCGGACCGGGCACAGGGTGTGGCTTGCCGTCCGGCCCGATGACCCATCCCGGGGCGTCGTTGATGACACCGAAAAGCACCCGGACAAACGCGAGCGGGACGTCGAACTTCTTGACGATCAGCTCGTCGTCGTACTGGTACCCCAAGGCGTGGTGCTCGATGACGCTCGCTGGCGTCCACGTGCCCGGCCACGGTGCGGGCGGACCGGCGCTGAAAACCATCGCGTCCATGAGGTTGTGACCGGTGGCTGCCCCGCTCGCGGGCAGATACGGCGACGCGCCGGGGTGCAGGCGCTGCCAGACGGCCCACAATCGATCGATGTTGCAGTGGTGCAGAAAGAAAACGGGATCGTTGGGCGAGGTCATCATGCCCATCGTCCCGCTGGCCCACCGATGGACGAGATTGTGGAGATTGTTCTCGACGTTCGCGCGAACCCCGGACGAGGAGTTTCTCCATGGCCAACTGTCGTAGTGATCGATGTCGAGCGCGGTATCCACGTCCGACTCAGTTGGCAGAGACATCGCCGTCGGATCCGTGCCAAACGACCGCTGCAGAAAATCCGGGTCGCCCGGATTGTCCTTGACGACAATCGTCCAGGCATTCGGGTCGTCGTGAGCGAATGGCCCTGTCGTCACCTTGTCCGAATCGGCGGGATCGCCATCGCCGCCGAGGAAATCGGTGGTGAAGGGATTGGATGTTGGGTCCGGCCAGTCCCAGTATGGAAGCGTCACGGACGGATCGATCGCCGCCAGATCGTTCTCGAACTGGAGCAGCATCACCCGATGCCACGGGAAGAACGCGGGACGCCGATGAGCCCAGCCAGGATCCGTCATCATGGCGTTCATGTGCACTTCGGCATAATCGTCATAACGGCTTCGCGTCGAGTCGGCCGCATGGAGAATGCTCGGCTGAGACTTGAGCACGAGCACCGCGTTGACGAAACTTGTTTTCTCCGCGTTGCTCAGCCACTTGATGTTGCGGCGCATGCGCATCGGATCTCTCCTCAGGTGGATAGAGGCGCGTCGACATCGTCACACGGCGCCCGGTGACGCAGACGCGACGTGAGATGACAGGGGATGTCATCAACGAGGCTTGTTGAGGGGAAGCTGGCCGATCGTAGCACGATGGCCGCCGGACGACGGATTGTCGAGTGGCCCGGCGCGCAACTCGCCAGCCGCTATTTGCTGCCCTCGCGGGTCGCGATGTAGCTCCTCCGTGACTGCACGTCGAGACCGGGGCGTTTGACGCGCACGGTGAGTGAGTGCCGTTTGCCGTCGAACGCCGCCGGGACGAATCCGAGCACGTACTGTTGCCGCAGTTGCTGGACGACTTCGGTGAACACCGGATTCAGATCATCGTTGACGCCGACTTCGTAGAACGCGCCGCCGGTCTCGAGCGCGACGCGTTCGAGATCGCGGCTCGGACGCTCGGCGTGCAGCGAGTCACGAACCCACATCGACAACCCGTACACGATGACGTTGCGCTCGGAGGCAGCGGCATCGACGTCGGCCATCGTCACGCCGTAGGTCCTCGGGTCGAGGGAGCCCGGGCTCGGTGGCGTGGGCGAAGCAGGTTGCGGCAGAGGGCGACCGGAGCCAGGCCGGGACGGCGGGGCCGGCGGCGGCTTGATCGGGATCGGCAGCTTTGGCGGTGTACCGCGCCCGCCAGTGGGCGGCGGCGCGGGCACGCGCGGAGGATAGCCGCCGCTCGATCCCGGCGACTGTGGCGCTTACCCCGGCGGCAGGACGAAGTTGTAGCCGTCGCTCATCACGACGACAACGCGTTTGCCGGACTCGCCCACCAGCGCAAGCGACGACTCGACCAGCGCCTCCCACAGATGCGTCTCCCCCCCGATGCGCAGATTGAACTGGTCGTCCAGGTATTCGAGGAGCGCGTCGCGATCCGACGTAAACCGCGGCGCGAGCACGACGCGATCGGCGAAGCTCCCGAGTCTCGCGCGATCCTCGGGCAGCATGCGCAGCACGAAGTTCCGCGCGCCCTCAATGGCGCGATTGAACTCCGGGATCATGCTGCCTGACCCGTCGATCAGGACGACGGCGCTGAGCGGTTGCACGGCCGTCGTGAACTGCGTGATGGTCTGCTTGCGTCCGTTGTCGTAGAGCTCGAAGTCGTCCTGCGCGAGATCGAGCACGAAGCCGCGATCCTTGTCGCGCACGGTGGCGTAGACGGGCACGACGTCGGTGCCGGTGCGGAACTGGGGCGGATTCTGCGCGAATACGGCGGCCGGCAGCGTCTCGACGCGGGCAACACCGCCGGGCGCCGCCGCGAGGCCGGCGAGAATGGTCAGGAACAGGACGCCGGGATTGACGCCGGATTGCCGTCGAATGGACATGGGCCTCTCCCGGCGCTGGCACAGACATCATAGACCCGACAACTCAGAACTCAGAACTTCGAACTCAAAGCTTAGTCGGTTACGACTCTTCAGTTCTGAGTTCTCAGTTCTGAGTTCTAAGTTCCTGGCGCAGCCACTCGCTCGGGAAGTCGACCGCGGATTGATCGAGCGCGCCAGTCGACTCGATCCCGAGCAGTTGCAGCGTGCGGACGATGTCTCGGCGCAGAATCTCGAGCGTGCGCGCGACGCCTGCGCCGCCAGCGGCGCCCAGGCCGTACGCGTAGGCCCGGCCGATGAGCACGGCCCGGGCGCCGAGGCACAGCGCCTTCACGACGTCGCTGCCCCGCCGGATGCCGCCGTCGAGCAGCACGTCGATCCTCCCGTCGATCGCCGCCACGACCTCTGGCAGGACGCGAATCGTCGGCGCCACGCCGTCCAGTTGCCGGCCGCCGTGATTCGACACGACGACCGCGTCGGCGCCTTCATCGAGAGCCCGCCGTGCATCGTCGCCGGTGTGCACGCCTTTGATGACGACTCTCCTCTTCCACGCGTCCCGAATCCAGCGCAGGTCGGACCAGCTGACCATCGACTGCTCGAGCGCGGCGGCGACGTCGGCGTACGGCATCGGTCCATCCGGCAGCACGATGTTGGGAAATGACATCAAACCGCCGTCGCCGAGATAGGAGACCAGCCATCGCGGCCGGGTGAGGAATTGAAAGATGAACGGCAGCATGACGAACGGTTTTCCGGAGACCAGCTCTTTCATGCCGTTGCGGAAATCGCGCTCGCGCAGCCCCGCGACCGGCGTGTCTATCGTGACGACCAGCGCGGAGCATCCGGCGGCGTTCGCGCGTTCGATGGCGCCAAGCGCCACGTCGCGCCCGCCGACGAGGTAGAGCTGATACCAGACGGGACCGCGCGACGCGGCCGCGACGTCTTTCACCGCGCAGCCGGAAAGCGTCGACAGGACGTACGCCGTACCTGCCGCGCCTGCCGCTCGAGCGGCGGCTTCTTCACCGCGCGGGTAGAACATCCGGCTGCTGCCGACCGGCCCGAGGAGCACGGGCAGATCGAGCGTCGTGCCGAGCACGGTGGTTCGCAGATCGCAGCTCCGGGTGGCGACGGCGGATCGAGGCCGGAGCAGTACGTCTTCGAAGGCCCGGCAGTTTTCGCGCAGGGTCACTTCGGCGTCGGCGCCGCCGTCGATGTAGTCGAAGACGACGCGCGGGAGGCGCTTCTTCGCCGCGAGACGCAGGTCGGCGACGCTGACGGCGCGACGCAATGCGCGGGGCGGCATTCGCCGCCGATCTTATCCTCAGCGCCAGGCCGGAACTTTCCCGACCATCGACTTGAAAAAGCGCGATTCCCAGAAGTCGCACGCCGTCTCGCGCAGCCGCTTGTCCGTGCGAATCTTCGCGTCGAACACGATGTGGCGCGGGGCGCCGCGGCCCTCGCCCTGGGGAGCCTTGAACGATTGCCAGTGCACCGCAGAGTCGTCGTCGGTGTTGGGGTTCCCCGTCGCCGCGAAACGCGCCCAGTATCCGGCCATTTGCGCGTGCAGCGCGCGGTCAGCCGCGTTCAGCGGGTGATTCGGAAACTGCGGCTGCGCGTAGTTGTTGCCGAAGAGAATGTTGCCCTCGAGGCCATGAATGGCCCGATCCGGAAAGACATCGTCGATGACGTAGTCGTACGAGTAGTAATACACGGGCGTGTGGAAATCGCTGAGCGCGCTCGCGAGTCGCCGCCCCTCGCAGACGAACTGACCGTCGCCGACGACCTGCGCCATCGCGTCGAACGGCAGCGCAAAGTCCGCGGCGGGATAGTGAGCCTGCACCGCCGACGCGTCAGGTCCAAACTCCGTGCTCAACCACGACTCGTACTGCGCGAGCGTGACGCCCGACGCGAAGCTCCGCGTGATGAACTGACCGGCGCCTTCGTCGTGCATGAATCCGACGATAGTCGGGACGCGATGAAATCTGCCTGACTCGAAGAGCGTGCGCGGCTGATCTGGCAGTTCGATGCCGTCGACGACGGGCTGCCAGAACCCGGTGCCGGCGGGGGGCTCCAGGACGCCTTCCGATCCCTGAGTCAACGCCGCCTGGATCTGCGCCTGCGTCTTGCTGCGAAGGCACGCGAGGACTGTAGCGGGATTGACGCACCCGAGCGCAGTCGCGAAATCATCGCCCTGCGCGAACGATTCGGCTTCAGTGGGCCAGCGAATCGTCGGCGCGCCGCTTTGAATGATGGCGCGATGAAACAAACCGGCGCTCGCCGGCGAGACCAGATGCAGTCCCACGCTATGACCGCCGGCCGAGGTCCCGTCAATCGTGACATTGTCCGGATCGCCGCCGAAAGCCCCGATATTGTCGCGGACCCACTGGAGCGCAAACCGCTGATCCAGCAAGCCGTAATTCCCTTAGACCGGCCGCAGCGGATTTTCCGCGGCGAGCGCCCGGTGCGTCAGGAATCC
>JBLNGH010000624.1:0-2708 GCA_050264575.1 Acidobacteriota bacterium
GTTCAGGCGGCCGCCGGAGACCGTGGACCCCTCCCATGCGGGAATCGAGTCCACGCTGCTCATGAGCAGCGATTTCAACGCGTCGACGGTGAGGCCCGGATCGATGGCGAAGAGCAACGCCGCGGCGCCGGCGACGTGCGGCGCCGCCATGCTGGTACCCGACGAGATCGCATACGAGCCGCCCGGGTAGGTGCTGATGATGTTGTTACCCGGCGCCGCCAGATCGACCGTCGTCGCGCCGTAGTTGCTGAAGCTCGCGCGGCCGTCGGACTCGTCCGAGGCGGCCACCGCGACGATGCTGGGTGACGCCAGGTTCGACGGGTAATGCTGGATCACGTCGTTGTCCGTGCCGTCGTTGCCCGCCGCGAACACGTTGAGGATGCCCGCGGCGCCGGCCGCGTCGATGGCGCCCTGCAAGGCGGGCGCCGGGCCGTCAGTCGATCCCCAGCTGTTGTTGCTGACGCGGACGTTCACGCCGTGTTGCTTCAGCGCGACGATGTAGTCGAAGCAGGCGATGGCATCGGCGTCGTTGCCCTCGCCATTCGAGCCGATGAACTTGCACGCGAGGATCTTCGAATTCCAGGCCACGCCCGCGACGCCGTTCGAGTTGTTGCCGACGCCGGCGATCGTGCCCGCCACGTGCGTCCCGTGACCCTGATCGTCCATCGGGTCCTCGGGTCCGCCCGAGGTCTCGTCGGCATTGATGACGTCGATTCCGTACACGTCGTCCACGTAGCCGTTGAGGTCGTCGTCGACGCCGTTGCCGGGGAGTTCGCCGGGGTTGTGCCACATGTTCGCGGCGAGATCGGGATGCGTGTAGTCCACGCCTGTGTCGATGTCGGCGATGACGATCGACGGATCGCCGCTGGTGAACCCGTTCCACGTCGCGCCAGCCTGGATTTTTTCCATGCCCCAGAGCAGTCCGGCCACCCAGAAAGGATCATTTGGGGGCGCAGGCGCGATCACGCGGCGGATGAAGTTCGGCTGGACAGCCACGACTTCGGGTCTCGATCGGAACTGCGCGACGGCGGCGGCGATGGATTGTCCCGGCGCGATGCGGACGCGATTGATGTCGAGGGTGTCGAACCGCTTGAGCACTCTGGCGCCGCGGCTCGCCAGGACGGCGTCCCGCATCGACTGGTTCGCGGCCCGGTTGAAACGGACGATGATCTCGCCCGGTACGGCGTTCGGCACGGCCTGGTCGGGCTGTTGCGCGTGCAGGCTCGCGAACGCTGCTCCCACTACGGCCAGCGCGATTGCGACAATCGGACGTCTCACCGGTCCCTCCCTGGAAAAGGGCACACTAGTTTACGCTCATCCGAAAAAACGCACTTTTGTAAGTACTGGATCAGCGGAAATAGGCCTGTTCTTGAGGATCAGGGGGAGGGAAGACTCTGGTAAGCCCACTAAAAGGGGCAACACCTGGGCAAACTGACTCGACCGTCCAGTAGTGGGAAAAACGCATTGACTCGACCGGTTCTTCGTCCACCATGACCTGAGTCGCGCGTATTCATTCAGTCGAGACGTCACGTGACACCAGAACGCACGCAGGGAATTGGAGTGCCCCGTCATCTTCAACCCGGCACCGCTGTCGGTCCTTACCGCGTCGAGACGCTGGTGGGGGCTGGCGGTATGGGCGAGGTCTATCGCGCGCACGACAGCCGACTCGGCCGCGATGTCGCGTTGAAGTTCCTTCCGCACGCAGTCGCTGCTGATGCCAATCGGTTGCAGCGCTTCGAGCAGGAGGCGCGCGCTGCGGCGGCGCTGAATCATCCCAATATCCTCTCGGTTCACGACGTCGGCACCTACGATGGGGTGCCGTACTTCGTCTGTGAGCTGCTCAGCGGCGAGACGTTGCGCGCGCGCCTGGAACGAGGTCCGCTGTCGGTCCGGGAGGTTGCCGATTACGGTGTGCAGCTGGCCCGCGGCCTTGCCGCCGCACACGATCGCGGCATCGTCCATCGCGATGTGAAGCCGGAGAACCTGTTCATCACGACGGATGGGCGGCTGAAGATTCTGGATTTCGGCGTGGCCAAGGCCCTCGCTCCAGCGGATGTCAAAGACGACATGCCGACGGCCACGAGCGTGCGTCTGACCGAGCCCGGACACATCGTCGGAACCGTGCCGTACATGTCTCCCGAACAAGTGCGCGGTGCGCCGACCGACAGCCGCTCTGACATCTTCGCCGTGGGCGCCGTCCTCTTCGAGATGCTCACCGGCCATCCGGCATTCGAAGCCGGGAGCGCCAACGAGACGATGAGCGCGGTGCTGACGCGAGATCCGTTCGCGCACGCGGAGACTCAGGGTCTTTCGAATCAGGGCTGGCCGCCGGCGCTCGTCCAGGTCATCAGGCGCTGTCTCGAAAAGGAGCCGCGCGCGCGATTTCAATCGGCTCGCGACATTGCCGCTGGCCTCGAGGTGCTGTCTGGCGCATCGGGGCCCGCAGTCAGCGCGGCCTCCGAACGGCCGGCCCGACGGAGAGGTTGGATGCTTGCCGCGGTTGGCGCCGTCATCGTGGCGGCTCTGGCGATCACCACATGGCTCGCAGCGTTGCGCCCGGACGCAGGCGCACCGGTTGTCGGGACCAGATCGATTGCGGCGTTGCCTCTCGCCAACCTGAGCGGCAACCCACAGGACGAATACTTTGCGGATGGGATGACCGACTCGCTGATCACCAGTCTGGCGAAGACGCCGGGACTGGCGGTGAT
>JBLNGH010000625.1:0-6776 GCA_050264575.1 Acidobacteriota bacterium
GACGCGCCGGCGGCTGCCGGACGCGGCGCGGGCCGGGGCGGCGGCCGGGGCGGTGGCCGCGGCGGCACGGGTGAGGGCGGAGCCGGCACAGCGAGTCCCGACGGGAAGTGGACTGCCGTGCTTCGCGACAAGCAGGAAACGCGGCCGGCGGCGCCGCAGCTGACTGACTTCGAGCGTCGCCACGAAGAACGCTTCAAGGGCGTGACGTTCGACTGGATGGAGTTCCAACGCGACGGGCAGCCGTTTCCGGCGCCCAATCCCAACCTCCGTCCCGCGCAGCAGATCGCTCTGCAAGCGACCGACGGCAGCGGATCGCCGCGGGTGCTGGTGGACCAGGATCTGCGTCCGGCGAACGTCGCCTGGCGGCCTGACGGGAAACTCATCGCCTTTATCGCCGATTCCGATTGGCGCGATGAAATCAAGTACGAGAGCCCGGACCTCTGGGTCGTCACCGTTGACGACGGGAAGGTGAAGCGCGTCACGAACGATGGGTACGTGTACAGCGACCTCGAGTTCTCGCCGGACGGGAGGTTCATGTCGTATGCACGGACGTTCGGCACCGACATGGTCATTCAGCAGAAGCTCAACCACGGCGGTCCGCGCGATCTGTTCGTGCGGACGACTGATATGGATCAGGAAATCAATCTCACCGCAAAGTGGGATCTCGAGCCGGGCGATTCGCGGTGGTCACCGGACAGCAAATACCTGTATTTCACGGCCGCGACCGGCGGCGAAACGCATCTCTTCCGGGTCGCGGTGCCCGGTGCAGGAACGCCGACGAATGGCGGCCGCCCTCGCGCCGAAGGCGCTTCGGCGAGCCCCGCCGCAGCCTTGACGGAGGCGGGTGGAAGCGTCGAGCAGATCACCAAAGGCGAGCGGCGGATCAACGGGCTGACGTACAGCGCGGACTTCACCAGGATCGCCTACACCGTCGGGCTGCACGACACGCCCGGCGACGTGTATGTCGCGAACATCGACGGGTCAGGCGAGCGGCGGCTGAGCGACATGCATCGCGATTTCTTCAAGGACGTCGGGCTTGGCGCGACCGAACGTCTGCGCTGGAAGAGCAACGACGGCACGCAAATCGAAGGGTGGCTCACGCAGCCGTTCGGGTACGACCGGTCGCGCGGGCCGTATCCGCTGATCGTGTTCAGTCACGGCGGCCCGCATGCGGCGACCGGCTACAGCTTCGATTTCAAGAAGCAGTTCTTCGCGGCCAACGGGTATTTCGTCCTCGACACGAACTTCCGCAGCTCGACCGGCTACGGCGACGCGTTCAAATGGGCGACCTGGGGCGCGTGGGGCGACAAGGACGGCCAGGACGTCATGTCAGGCATCGACTACGTCCTGAAGTCGTATCCAATCGATCCGAAACGCGTCGGCCACACGGGTCACTCGTACGGCGGCTTCATGACGAACTGGCTGATCACGCAGTACCCCGATCGGTTTGCGGCGGCCATCACGGGCGCGGGGATTTCGAACTGGGTGAGCGACTACGGCACGGCGGACATCTTCCGCACGAAGGAGACGGAGTTCTTTGGCACGCCGTGGGACGAGGCGGCGCGCAACCGGATGATGAAACAGTCGCCGCTTTCCTACGCCGGACGAGTCAAGACGCCGACGCTCTTCATTCACGGCGAAGTCGATCAGCGCGTGCCGTACGAAGAGGGCGAGCAGATGTACTTCGCGCTCAAGCGCCGCGGCGTGCCGGCGAAGATGATCCGGTACGCAGGGATGCCGCACGGCATCAGCGGCCACTGGAACAACGTGCACCGGATGCTGAACGAGCTGTGGTGGTGGAATAAGTACCTGAAGGGTCCGGCGAAGTGAGCGACGCGCCAGGTGAGCCGCTGCTGCGGCACCGGCTCCAGGTACGATTTCGCGACTGCGATCCACTCGGCCACGTCAACAACGCGGTCTACCTGACGTACCTCGAACAAGCCCGGCTCATTCTCTGGCGCAGGCAGATTGGGCTGACCTGGTCGACGCGTGCCGCCCAGGGACTGCCGCGCGGCGAAGGCTTCATCCTCGCCCGCGCTGAAGTCGACTTTCGCGCGCAGGTGCACGCGGGCGATGAGCTCGAGGTACGGCTGTCGCTGGGCAGATTCGGGCGCAGCAGCGCGACGTACGACTACGAAGTCGCGCAGACGTCGACGGGCGAGATCGTCGCGACGGCGAAAACCGTGCAGGTCTGGTTCGACTACGACCGGGGCGTCTCGGTACCGATCAGTGAAGAACTTAAGCAAAAGCTGCGTCAACGCATTGATAATGGATAATCGGCAATCGGGTAATGGAAGTTCAAGAGCATGAGGCTCTTTTCCCATTACACAATTACCAATTACCAATTACCAATTTCATGGTGCTCATCTTCGGCAAGGACTCGTGCCCGTACACCCAGGCTGCCGTCGACGACTACAAGCGACGCGGCGTCGAGATGAAGTACGTCAACGTGAAGAAGAGCGCCGCCGATCTCGAGCGGATGCTGGTCTACAGCAAAGGCCAGCGGCGGGTGCCGGTGATCGTCGAGGGTGAGAAGGTCACGATCGGCTTCGGCGGGACTTGAGGAGTCTGAGATTCGGCCGGGGGCCGGAAAAAAGGGCAAAGGGCAAAGGTCTTGAACGCGCTGACGATTGTCATCTCTTCTAAATGAAGATGACTCGGGCCAGGACGTTCCGTACCTTTGCCCTCTGCGCTCTGCCCTTTGCCCTTGTCAAGGTTCTTTAAAAACCTTCCCCATTTCGACCCCCATCTTCGGCTGCGAGCGCGTGCCGGTAATTTTGATCGGCAGGACCGTGCCCGCGCCCTTGCCGCGGAAGAGACGGTCGAACGGCTTGATGAAGATCGACTTGAATCCGCCGACGGCTTGAGACATCGAGGCCTGCATTTTCAGTGTTCCGCTGAAGTCGATTTCTTCGCCGTCGAGCTTGTAGGTCCCGGCGAGATTCACGGCGGCGCCCGGCACCTGAAAGGACAAGTCCGGGAGCGTCAGCACGGCTGACCGGAGCGTGAAATGACCTTGCAAGCTCGTGAGCACGCGCCCGGGGTCTTCCTCAGGCGCCTTGCCCTGGCTTCGGCGGCTCAACTCCCGGAGCCGGTTCTGCACCGCGGGATCGGTGAACTGCCCGCGCGCCAGATTGAAGTTGCCCGTCATGTTCAGTCGTTTTCGGACCTTGGTCGGCCCGGGCGGCAGCGAGAGCTTGCCTTGAAGCGAGACATTCCCGGTGAGCAGCGGCGGCCCGTCGATCGACAACGCCAGCAAATCCTCGATTCGCCCCTGGTTGATGTCGACAGCGAGATTGACGTCGTGGCGGCCGGGCCCTGACAGGTTCGCGATCATGCCCCAGACGGTGAACGACGTGTTCCGCATCTGCGCGTCGACGCGCTCGAGCCGGGTCGAGCCGTCGGTGGCGTCGACGATCGTGTGGAACCGCGTCTTGAGCGGGACCGGCTTGCCGCCGAGGTCGAGGCTGAAGTCGGCGACGTCGGCGTCCCCGATCGTATTCACCTTGGTCAGCCGGCCTTCGTACTTGCCCTTCGACTGCAGAATGCCGCCGATGCCGTTGATCGTCGACAGATCGGCGTTGGTGAAGGTGTAGTCGCCCGCGACCGGCGTCTCACCAGGATCGTCGCCGCGCCAGGGACCGAAGGTCCCGTGTGTGTCCACGAGTCCGGTCGGCACCGGGTTCGTGAGCTTCGTGGAGAACGGAATCGCGCGCGTGAACCCGAGGTCGTCGAGCTTCAGTTCGTGAATCTGAAACGTGAGCGGCTCCCGGCCCGCGCGGCGTGGAATGAACTGCAGGACCGCGTCGTGCGTCACGAGATGTTCGACGATGACTCGCGACTCGGGAGCGCCGGGGGGCGGCGGGGGCGATTTCGAGTCCGGAAGGTCGGGCCGCGATCCGGACGGCGGCACGGCGATCTTGAGGCCGTCGATGTGCACCGTGTCGACGCGCCGCTTCCAGATGGTGTACGGCCCGGCGTCGACCCAAAACTTGGCGATCTCGATGAATGGCGGCAATTCCGGCCGTCCGGGCACGCGAAACCGGAGTCCCGATCCGCTGATGCGCGGACGCGGCCAGAGTGTGAGGGAGATGTGATCGACCGAGGTCTCCAGGTTGAGGCGCGCGGTGAGTTCGGCCGTGAGGTAGGGGCCCAGCCGGTCGGGGCGGAGCAGCCACCACGTGACGGCGCCGATCGCAATGACGCCCGTGACGGCGATCGCAAGGCTCCAGATTACGAAGCGGCGGGAGAAGGCGAGCCGGGGCACTTATTTGTAGCATGTCATGACCGTAATCATGTCCACAATTCATTGCCCGCATTGGACTTGCGGCCGGCTTGACACTTTGTGAAAGATTTCACATAATTAGCCACGGTCGTTCCCGGCCCCAAGTCTTCGATAGAACGACCCTCGCGCCGTCCCTCCCCGGACGTCGCCTATCAGCGCAAGACGTATGTCTCGCCCTGTTCACTGCTTCCTGATTCTGCTCTTCCTGAATACCGGGGCCGGGAACGAGTTTTCGTCCAACACCACTGACACGAGAGGCGACTGGCTCGCGCGCCAAATCGAGGACCGCGACACCGGCAAGGACGCGCGCATGTCGATCCGCATGCGCCTCTACGATCGCCAGGACCGCGTGCGCGAGCGCGTGCTCACCTTGATCGGCCTCCGCGGCGGCCCCGGACGGCCGGTGCCCGGCGATCGCACCCTGATCCGTTTTGCATATCCCAACGACATCAAAGGGACGGCGTTTCTCGTGTGGGAATCCCCATCCGGCGAGGACGAGCGCTTTCTCTATCTGCCGTCGCTCGGCCGCGTTCGCCGGATTGCCGGCTCGGAAGCGCAGGAGAGCTTCGTCGGCAGCGACTTCACCTACGAGGACATCGGCGGCCGAGAGCTCGAGGATTACGGCTACACGATGCTCGCCGAAGATGCAGTGTGGAAAGCGGCCGATGGCACGAGCTATCCCGCGTACCGTCTCGAATCGCGCCGCAAGGACGCCGGCGCGCGCTTTCCGCGTGTCGTGTCGCTCGTCCGGAAAGACAACTTCGTCGTCGTCCACGCCGAGATCTCGGGCAAGCGCGGCGACGTCGAAAAGACGTTCGACGTCGGCCGCCTCGAGAAGGTGAACGGCTACTGGACCTCGCTCGAGATGCGCATGACGGACGCGCGGGCGCGGACGCGCACGGAGCTCGTCCTCGAGAAAGTCGAATACGACGTCGGATTGAAGCCGGATGATTTCAGCCGGCGTGAGCTCGAACGCGTAAAGACCTCGGGTTTCGTCGGTTCCCTCTCGACTGTGAGTGGCATGTCGACAACGAACCCCGAGGTCTTTACGCGCCGCTACATTGAAACCAAAACCGCGCTGGCCCGGTAGCCGACGTGAGTACGGCGCTTGCCGCATTCCTGTACCGCTTCCGGCGCGTTCTCTGCACGTTCATCGTCATCGGCGCGGTCGCGCTCGCGCCGCGCGCGAACATCACCAAGATCGACAACGACCTGACCGCCTGGTTCTCCCGCGATGATCCCGTCTATCGCGAGTACCAGCATTTCCAGGACGAGTTCGGCGGCACCCGCACGCTCATCGTCGCCGTCGTCGCGCCGGGCCGCGATCGGCTGTTCAGCCAGGACGGGTTTGCCTTCCTCGACGAGGCCACGCATCGAATAGAGCAGGTGCGTTTCGTCGATCGCGTGGCGAGCCTCGCGACGGCGACGGTCGTGGACAGCGCGCCGGCGGCCCGCCAGGCGGGCGAGGGCGAGAGTGACGTCGTGCTCGACGTCCGGCGGCTCATCGACGATCTCAAGACCAGGTCCCCGGCTGCGGTGGGCGCGCGCGCGGTCGCCGACGATCTCCTCAGGGGCGACCTCGTCTCTGAGGACGGCACGGTCACGTCGATCGTCGTCTTCTTCGACGAGCGGCGCATCGACGAAGTGCGGGGCGCGGTGATCGACGAGATCCGGCAGATCGTCGCGGCCACGATGCCGCGCGATTTCCGCGCGTACTACAACGGCAGCCTCGAAATCAGCGAGACCTACAACCGGATCACCCTCGCGAACCAGACGAAGTTCACGCCGCCGCTGATGGTGCTGACGCTGGGCACGATCTATCTGATGTTCCGATCGTGGCGCCGGACCCTGCTCACGGGCGTGGCGGTCATGGTCAGCGTGCTCTGGACGCTCGGCCTGTACAGCCTTTGCGGGTTCACCTACAACGTGTTGAGCAGCATGATCATGCCGCTCGTCACGGTGCTGGCGATTGCCGACGATGTCCACATCATCCAGCACTACGACGAGGAGCGGCGGACACAACCGGCCGAAGGCGCGTTCAAATCGACCGTCACACACCTCCTGGCGCCGCTGCTCGGCGCGAGCGGCACGACTGCGCTCGGCATGCTGTCGCTGGCGACGAGCGATGTCGTCGCGGTCCGCGAGTTCGGCATCGGATCGGCGATCGGCGTGATGGTCGACTTTGCGATTTCGATCGTCTTCGTGCCGACCCTGCTGGGCTGGATCCGGCCGGAAACGGCGCCGCCCCCGCAGGAGGCCTGGTTCAAGAAGCCGATGCAGCGCGTGGCGACGTTCTCGACGTCGCATGCGCGCCTGGTCCTGGCGGTGGGCGCCATCCTGACCGTGCTCTCGGCGGTCGGGGTGTTTCTGCTGCGGGTCGACACGAATCACATCAATTTCTTCAGCGCGAAGCATCCGCTCGGCGAGTCTGCGGCGATCATCGACACGAGGCTGGGCGGCATCTACAGCTTCCAGATTCTCCTCGAGGGTC
>JBLNGH010000626.1:0-13247 GCA_050264575.1 Acidobacteriota bacterium
CAGGAAAGGCCCCGCGCGGTACCCGAGCCATGCCAGCGCGGCGCAAGCCGCGACGGCGGCGACTCTCAGCGCGAAGGTGCGGCTCATCATCCACTGTCGCGCCGATGCGTCAGTGACGAGAGCCTTCCCCCAGCGGCCGATCACGGCGACCGCCGACATCGCCAGGACGAGATAGAACGGATACGCGTGCTGCGTGAAGCGCCAATCGCCGCCGCTGCCGACCGACCAGGTCATCGCGTACGGCAACAGTGACGTGACGAGCAGCATCAGAAGAAAGCGGCCGCTCGCAGACCACACCGCCAGCACCACGCCGACAAGAGCCAACGCCCGAAGCAGAGGCCCGAGCAGCGAGCTCCACGCGCCAAAGCCGTCCCACTTGTTGAGAAATGGGAAAGTGAGAAGGCCCTGTGCCGCGGTGTCGAAGGACGTGATGGGCCGGGACTGGAGCTTCGCCGACAGGTACGAGAACACGCCCATAGGAGCGTCCGCGGGCAGCCCTTCAGCCGCGCGGTAATACTTCGTGTGCTCGTTGATCGCGAAGAACGGATCGCCGACGGCGATCGCGCACGCGATGAGATACGGCGCCACGAGCGCGGTGCAGACGAGCGCGGCGGCGGCGACGCCTCGCCGCGGTCTTCCGAGCGTCCAGCACTCGACGAGCACCCACAGCAGCGCGGGTGTTACGACGGAGAGCGCGGTGATTCGCGTCAGGCATGCGGCCGCCGCGGCAACGCCGGCGATGGCGCCGCGCAGCACGGTCGGCTGCTGGCGCAGCCGGACGAACGCCCAGGCGGCCAGCGCCACGACGCACATGAACGTGTCGTCGCGCCAGCCCCCGGTGCTCCGGCCGACGGCCGTGAATTCGATCGCCAGCGCCAGGGCCGCGGCCAGGCCAACGCCGCGCGAGAAAGCGGCAGCGCCCAGCAGATACGTCGCAAAGATCGCCAGCGTGCTTCCGGTGACCGACGCGAAGCTCAGCGCGATGTCCCGGTTGCCGCAGAGCCAGAGGTACCCGCGCGTGATCGCCAGAAACAGCGGCTCCCGCACGTGCGCCTGATAGAACCCGGTCATCTCTCGCGCGTAGCGCAGGTAGTTGATCGGATCGGCGCCCGCGTACGGATTGCCGACCTGGCCCCACGCAATGCTCGACGGCCGCAGTTCCTTAATCGCTGGGATGGTGTAGCGCGCGAGCCGTTCGGACCACGCGGGTTGCCCCATCCACCCGTAGCCGGCAATCAGCGCTTCGAAGCGCAGCAGACCGCCGTACAGGGTGATCAGAACGGCTGCCCCGACGCACGCGATCCGTACCGCGCGCGGGCGGGAGCGGATGAACTGTGCAATTTGTGTCGTGATTCGCGAGGCGGCCACGTTCTCCTTACCAGCCGGGACGGCGCAGTTTCGCACAGATTCGCCCGCGACTCGGACTTGGAGCGCCCGGAGCCTCCTGGCAATTCGTTGACGCCGAGTAAACTCGACGCGAGCGAAAACCGTCTAATCTTGAGGCGTCCGCGACATGGGCAGCCTCCTTCAGGACGTTCGATTCGGACTGCGGCTCATCCGGCAGTCGCCGGGGTTCGCCGTCCTCGCGATTCTCACCTTCGCCCTCGGCATTGGCGTCAACGTCGCGATTTTCAGCATTGTTGACGCGATCGTGCTGCGGCCGATCGCGGTGAACGACCCGGATCGGATCGTCAGAATCTCCAATGAGGACCCGGCGCATCCCGACCGCGGCAATCGATCGTCGTGGATTGAAATCGGGCGCTTCAATGCAGAGAGTCGCGCGTTTACCGGTGTGACGGCGTCGGACCGGCGCGGCGTGATCGTGCGCGATGGCGATGACTCGCGGCTGCTGCTCGTCAACGTCGTCGCTGACAACTACTTCGATGTGTTCCAGGTGACGCCGGCCGCGGGCCGGACGTTCACCAGCGCCGAAGCGGGCCGCGCCGCCGCGCCGCCGATGGTCGTAATGAGCTACGACTTGTGGCGGCGGCAGTACAACCGCGACCCGCACATCGTCGGCCAGACCATCACCGCGAGCGACGTCGCGTGCCTGGTTGTCGGGGTGCTCCCACGATCGTTTCGTGGGACGGAGCTGTTTCTCAATCCTGATCTGTATCTGCCGCTGTCCACGTGGCTGGCGATGAATCCCGGCGAGCGCGTCAGGGTCGAGCGGCCGCAGGCGCGGAATCTGGAAGCCTTCGGCCGGCTTCGCCGCGGCGTCACGGTCGCGCAGGCCTCGAGCGCGCTCGTGCCGGTGCAGCAGCAGCTTGCCGTTGAGTATCCGCAGCAGGAATCTGGCCGCCGGCTCACCGTGCGGTTTGATCGCGATACGCGCGGACCGCAGGTCCGGGTGATCGGCGCGCTCCTGCTCGGCATCGCGGCGCTCATCCTGGTGATTGCCGCGGTCAACATCGCGAATCTACTGCTCGTGCGCGGCGAAGCGCGATGGGTCGAGATCGTCACGCGTATTGCGCTCGGCGCCTCTCGCGCGCGGACCGTACGCCAGCTCGTCACCGAGGCCGCCGTTTTCGCCGCGCTGGGCACGGTGGGCGCCGTGCTCTTCGCCGGCTGGGTCATCAGCCTGATGCCGCTGCTGATGCCGGCAATGGACTTCCCGATTGGGTTCGACTTCCGGATCGACACGCGCGTCCTCTTGTTTGCCGGTGCCGCGACGCTGCTGGTCGTCGTCCTCGCGGCCCTTCTTCCGGCCATCGCGGCGAGCCAGGTTGCGCTCACAGCAGGCCTCAAGTCGCCGACGATGGCGCGCCGGGGCCGGTGGCGCGACGTCATGGTCGTCGGCCAGATCGCGATCACGGTCGTACTGTTGATCGCGTCCGGATTGCTCGTGCGTACCTTGATCAACGTCCGTCAGATGGATCCGGGATTCGACGCCCGCGGCGACATGCTCATCGTGACGCTCGACGTCCGCAAGCTCGACCTGGCGCGCGAGCATGCGTACTACCGATCGATGATCGACACGTTCAAAGGGGTGCCCGGGATCGTGTCGTCGACGGCTGCGAGCCGCATTCCGATGTGGGGCAGTGGTGGCGGCGCCGCGGTGCTGGCGTGGACGCCGGGGCTCCCGGAGGCCGATCGCGAGGGCGTCCGCGTCGGCTTCGCCGTCGTCGCGCCGGATTACTTCTCGACACTCGGCGCACGCATCGTGCGAGGACGCGGGATCACCGATCGGGATGACGAGCAGGCGGCGCCCGTCGCCGTGCTCAACGAAAGCGCGGCGCAGGTGTTGTGGCCGAACGGAGACGCGATCGGTCAGCGCTTTCGCGTCAATGGGCCGAACGGCCGCGAAGCAGAAGTCGTGGGCATCGTGCAGGACGGACGCTATCTCGACATGACGGAGAAGCAGCGCGCGTACATGTTCCTGCCGCTCTTCGGCGAACAGCAGGTTTTCGGTTCCCGTTGGGGCGCCGAGGTCGTCGTGGTGCGCACCGACGGGCCGGCCGGGGCGTACGCGAAGACCGTTCGGGAGACGCTGCGCCGCATCGACCCTGACGTCGCGGTTCTCGGCTTGCGCACGATGGAAGATCACGTGCGCGCCGCGCTGTACGGCGAGCGGCTCATGGTCCAGCTCGTCGGCTCGATGGGCGTGCTCGGACTGCTCCTGGCGGCGATCGGCCTCTTCGGCGTGATCTCATACTCCGTCGCACGACGGACGCGCGAAATCGGCATCCGCATCGCCCTCGGTGCCGATCCACGCGATGTCGCCCGACTCGTTCTGACCCGGGCATCGATGATCGCTCTCGCCGGCATCGCAGCGGGTGTGCTGCTCGCGCTCATCGCTGCTCAGGTCATGACGTCGGCGATCTACGGGGTCAGTCCGCGTGATCCCCTCACGTACGCCGCCGCGATAGCGACCATGACGCTGGTGGCGCTCGCCGCAGCCGCGATTCCCGCCCGCCGC
Organism: Acidobacteriota bacterium; assembly: GCA_050264575.1. Taxonomy (GTDB): domain Bacteria; phylum Acidobacteriota; class Vicinamibacteria; order Vicinamibacterales; family SCN-69-37; genus DASQFI01. The sequence goes on from JBLNGH010000626.1 coordinate 3,920, forward strand.
GCGGCCGCCATTGATCCGTTCCGGGCACTTCGCATGGAATGAGCGATTGGGGTCTGGTCCTCTGAACGTGCCTGCGACTCGGAATACTGCTGTCGCTTTTCTGATCGCCGCTTCTCGCTCGCCGCGTGCGCGGACGTACCTCGAGCGGCCCCTGAAGGAGCAGGGCATCGAGGAGGGAGTCAACCTGTGGGTGACCGGGGACAATACGGCGCTTCAGGGTTTCGACGGGATCGTGAAAGCGGCGCGCGCGTCCTGCGCGGCGAGCAACCGCGCAACATCCCGCTCGAGGAAGTCGCGGTGAAGAAGCTTGTCTTGAACCACGAGGTTGCCAGGGCGCTCGGGATCACCTTCCCACCCGACATCGTCCGCGTCTCAGTAATCCTTCCGCTTCGGCAGATACTCAATCGCGACCACGGTTTTCGCGCGGGACTTGTCGGTTGTTGGCCGCCAGGTGACATAAACGGCCATCGGCTCTTTGAGCGGACCACATGACACCTTGCCGTTCAGGTCGTCTCGATACGTGATGTGGTCGACGTCGTCCATTCTCGGCGACATCACGGTCAGGGCAACACCGTCCGTATTGACGTGGAAGACTCCTCCGCCGCCGCGCAGACACTCGATGCGCTCCAGGACACCTTCGAAGCGCTCTTCGCCCACATTCAGTTTGCGAAAATCCGGACGAGCGGGCGTTTCCGGAATGCGGGGCGTGTCGTCGCCGATTGTCGGCCCGGCCGCCGCCGCCAGGCGCGCCGAAGCCGATGCGGCCTCCAGATGTGGGATCTCCGCCATCAGGGTCTTCGCGTCGTCGCGAAGCTGAGCCGTGTAGGGACCCTCGATGAGCGGCGCGAGGGCCGATCGCGCGGCGGCAAATTCCTGCCGCCGAACCAGAATCTGCGCGTGCAGGTAGCCGAATTGAGGCCGGCCCGGAGCGAGACTGCTGGCACGCGCCAAGGCCGCCGCCGTCTCCGCAGACGGTCCTTTGACGGTCCGTAACTCCAGGGCCGCCACCCGGGCAACGGCATTGGGAAAGTCAGGACGGTCGGCACGCGCGGCCGCAAAGAAGCGCCGGGCCGTTTCGAGTCCCTGATCGATCTCTCCTCGTTTCAGCGTGAGTTCCGCAGCAGCGACGCCCGCCAGGTACGCGAGGAGCCAGTCGCGTGGAGCCGCGAGGTCGCGCAGGCGTTTGTCGCAGATCGTGTAGTTGCGTCTGGCGATGTCGAGCTGCGCCGCGCCGACGGTCACGCGTGTGTTGTCCACATCGAGCGTTGCCGCCACCGCCAATTGTTCCGAGGCCTGGTCCAGCCGCCCATCCCGGAGGAGGAAGTCGAAGAGATGGGCATGCGCCTCGGCTGGCGACAGCAACCTGGCGGGGGACTCGAGTGCGACCACTTTGTCGTTGAACTTGATGTGATACGGCGTGAATGACGCGCGACGAATATAGCGCTCGAGCTCGCCCGCGATGTCCAGCGACCCAAACGCTTCCTGCCAGGCGCGCGTCGAAGGAACGCCTTTCGACACCCGGTTGAAGTAGACACCGAGCTGCTGCAGTCGATTCGGCTCGCCGCGCACGATGAGATGCGTGAGAGCCCACACTTGCGCGTAGAAAACCGAGCGCCTGTCGTTCTCGTTGTACAGGGGCGAATACTTATCGACGTTCAGCAGCTCTTCAAGGGTCAGAAGTCTTGCCTTCTTCAAGGTTTCGGCCAGCAACGCCACGTGGCTCTCGATGGGGCTGCCCAGCACCACCTCGTGACCTTCCTGGGTGAGTTCGAAGGTGCTGTAGTACTCGGCCATCCCCTCGCTGAGCCAGACCGGCACATGACGGCTCATGTTCGACATGACGAGGTGCGCGTACTCGTGAAAGAGGGTGCGGAGCCGGCCGGGCCGGCCGTCGCTCACGATGGCGATGTAGTTGATGTCCGGCGCGCCAAGGAATCGCCCCCCGACTTCCAACGTGTTGCCCTGGACGACCGGCATGAAAGGTGCGAACGCGCGGTCGGATGGAAACGCGATGACGATGGTCGGCACGACCGTGGAGGTGACGCTCTCGCCGAGGACCCGCCTGAGCGTTTCATGGAATCCTTCGAACTGGGAGGCGACATCACTGAGCTCGCGGGCGCCGACCTCACCGATGACGACGAAATTCGGGCTGTCGATACGGTGCCATTCCGCCTGTGGTTGCGAGGCGGCGCCGAGCCACGGAAGCGCCGCGAGCAAGACGGCTGTCCGGGTCCCGATTCGACGGTGACGCCCCTCAGCGCTGCTCTTCATATCGATGTTATGAAGAATTGGCTGGCTGGTCTTACAGGATCGCGGTAAGGAGCTGCTCGTGGCGACGAAGTCCCGCACTATTGACAGGTATCTCGCCGGCCTCTCCCCGGCGAACCGCACGGCGCTGCAGAAGGTGCGTCGAGCCGTCCATGCCGCAGCACCCGGGGCGGAGGAGTGCATCAGCTATGGGATGCCCGCGTTCCGCCTGAATGGGAAGCTTATTGCCGGTTTCAAGGCCTCCGCGAACCACTGTTCCTTTCACCCGATGAGCGGCGACACCGTGGCAACGCTCAAGACTGATCTGGCCGGTTACGACACCAGTCGAGGAACGATTCGATTTTCGGCTCGTTCCGGCCTGCCGGCGACACTCGTTCGCAAGCTGGTGAAAGCGAGAATTGCCGAGCAGTAAAACGTCGAGCCCGACCTTAGGAACCGCTCCCTGGCTTCCATCGTCTAACGATGGGAGCGAGACATGAACCGCTTTTTCCGGCGGCTTTTGTACTACTTCCGGCGCCGGCAGGCCGATGCCGACCTGCAGGCCGAGCTCGAGTTCCACCGGCAGAGTCTCGCCGCCGATCTCGAAAGACGCGGGCTCGACGCCGCCGAAGCTGCCGCACGAAGCCGGCGGATGCTCGGCAACGAGACGCTCGGCCGCGAGGACGCCCGCGACGTCTGGCGCTGGACGCACGTCGAAACAGCGGGGAAGGACCTGCGATTTGCGATCAGGCTCCTCACCCGCGAAAAGGCGTTTGCGGTGCTCGCGATCGGGACCCTCGCGCTTGGCATCGCCGCCACGACGACTGTCGTCAGCATCGTGCACGCGGAAATCTGGCGCCCGCTGCCCTTCCCGGACGCCGGCCGGCTCGTCGGCATCTCCAACACCGTTCCCGAACGTCCGGCGCAAATGCGAGGCTTTCCGGCCGGGCAACTCGCCACGCTCCGCAGCGTGACGACGACGGTAAACGGCGTGGCAGGTTTTCGTTGGACTGAAGGCCACGTGGTCACCGGGGGCGCCGCGGTCGAACGCGTCCCCACGACGGCGGTCACCGCCAACTTCTTTTCGCTGCTCGGTGTGGGATTGCACGCCGGCCGCGGCTTCACACCGCTGAACGAGCGGCGTGGATCCGATCGCGTCGTCGTGCTGACGCACGCGTTCTTCACGCGCCAGTTTCCCGGCCGCGTCGATCCGCCGGCGTCGATTCTCATCGACGGGCAGCCGTACGACGTCGTCGGCGTGACGCCCGAGAGCTTGCGGCTCGAGTTCATCGCCGATCCCGATCTCTTTTTGCCGATTGCCGTCGACCAGGAGCCCGATGCGCTGGACGTCCAGCGGCAGGTGAACATTGTCGCGCGGCTCAAACCCGGCGTGTCACGGGCGGCCCTGGCCGCGCAGGTGACCGGAATCCTGGCGGATACGACGCGACTGATCGTCGTGCGCGATCTGAAAGAGGCCTATACCGGATCGGCGTGGCGAACGTTCGCGGTGTACTTCGCTGGGGCGGCGGCCCTGTTGCTCATCGCGTGCGTCAACGTCGCGAACCTGCTGCTGGCGCGTGGCCTCGCGCGGCGGCAGGAGTTTCTGATCCGCAGCGCGCTCGGCGTCAGCCGGCTGCGGCTGATTCGCCAGCTCTTGATCGAGGGGCTGGTCATCGCCGCGCTCGCCGGCGCGGCCGGGATCGGGCTGGCGGCTTTTGGCGTGTCGCTGTTCTCGAAAGTGGCGCCGGCGGAGTTTCTGACCCGGAGCGCCGCGATCACGTTGGAGACTCGCGTGGTCATCGGCGCCGCGGTGCTGTCCGCGTTGACCGCGCTGTTCTTCAGCCTCCTACCCGCGCGGTCCGCGTCCGGCGATCTTGCGGGCGTGATTGGCAGAGAGGCACGTCTGCTCGGCGGCGATCGCCGGCAGCGGCGCTCGCGCAGCCTGCTCGTGTTCGTCGAGATGACCCTGGCGTTTCTTCTGCTCGCGGGCGCCGGAGTGCTCGCCAACAGCTTCGTGCGGCTGAACCGCGCGCCGCTCGGCTTCGATCCGGACGGACTGTTCACGTTCCGGCTCCTGCTCAAAGGCGACCGCTATCAGTCGCCCTCCCAGTGGGCCGCGAGCTGTGACGAGCTCGCCGCGCGCCTGCGGACGCTGCCCAACGTCAGCCGGGTCACTCCCGCCAGCTCGGTCCCGATGCTCGGCGGCGCCAATATGCCGGTCCGCATCCCGGGCCGCCGGAATCCATTCGGCGAGTCCGACCCCCGCGTCTCGGTGCACGTCGTCCGGCCGGAGTACTTCGATGTCTTCAAGATTCCGAGGCTGTCGGGCCGTGCGTTGACCGACGCCGACACCGAGGGCGCGCCGCGGGTCGTCGTCATCAATCGCAACCTGGCCACGCATTACTTCGGCGGAGACAGTCCGGTCGGCGCCACGCTCGAGCTTCTGCCAGGCGGCTATCCGACTGCACTTCGCCCCGGGCCAGTCGAGATCGTCGGCGTGGTCGAGAACACGAAGGAGGTTGGGATCGACGAAGTGCCGTTCGACATCGTCTACATTCCGCTCCGGCAGAATCCGCTCCCCGATATCACCGTCACGCTCGTCGAGACGGCGCCGGATCCGCGAAGAATCGACGCCGTCAGGAAGACAGTCGCCGATTTCGATCAGACCCTGCCCGTGTTCGGCGTCACGACGATGACCGATGCAGTCGCGGAGTCGACGACGCTGGCCCGCTTCAACCTGACCATGCTCGGCGGATTCGCGATGCTCGCGCTCATCCTGGCGGCGATCGGCGTCTACGGGTCGACGGCCTACGACAGCGCGCGGCGGACCTCCGAGTTCGGCCTGCGCATGGCGCTGGGCGCGCGGCCGTTCCAGGTGCTCGGTACCGCGCTGGGACATTCGATCCGGCTGGCGGCGCTGGGACTGGTTGTCGGTCTCGCGAGCGCGCTCTTCATCGCGCGTGCCCTCGGCGATTCGCTGTACCTCGTGCGCGGATCACACAACGGCGTCATCTATCAGGTGGCGCTTGCCGACCCGCTCACGCTCTCGCTGGCCGGCACGATTCTCGTCCTCGTCACGCTCGTCGCCGCGTACATGCCGGCGCGCAAGGCGACACGCGTCTCACCGGTCGTCGCACTGCGTACGGAGTAGGGCAGGTCTACAAGCCAAAACCCGAGTATAAGATCCCGACGTGCCTCGACGACCGGTTGCCGTGCTCGCGGTTCTCGCGGTCGCCTGGGTCGTTGGTGCAGAGGCGCTGCGACGAGGCCTGCCGGCGGCGGGCCGGCAACCGACATGCCGTTCATCCTCATTCATGGCGATGCGGACACGCGGTGCCGGTAGAACAGACCCGTGACTGGGCGACGAAGATGAAAGCGCTGAACATGACGTACGAGTACCACGAGATTCGCGGCGGCACGCACGCCTTGAGGCTCCCGCTCGGTGCGCCGTTCACGTTCAAGTTCTTCGATCGACACCCCAGGGCGCACTGAGAATGCGAACAAAGAGGCCCCTGAGAGAACCCGTGCGCAACCCGCCGGGGCCGAAGCTGAAGAACTACATCACGCCAGCCGGGTTGCAGCGTCTGAAAGACGAGCACAAGTTCCTGCTGTCGAGAGAGCGGCCGGCGATGACGCAGGTCGTGGCGTGGGCAGCCAGCAACGGTGATCGCAGCGAGAACGCCGACTATCTCTACGGCAAACGGCGGCTGCGTCAGATCGACTCGCGGATTCGCTTTTTGACGAAACGCATCGACGCCGCGGAAGTGGTCGATCCGGAAGCGCCCCGGCAAGGGTCGGCGGCCAGACGCGTGTTCTTCGGCGCGACGGTCCGGTTCGCCGACGAGTCCGGCGGCGAGCGAGTGGTCAGCATCGTCGGTGTCGACGAAGTCGACCTCAACCGCCGCTACATCAGTTGGATGTCGCCATTGGCGCGCGCGCTCATGAAATCCGGGCCGGGCGACACCGTCGTCCTGCGCGCGCCCAAAAAGACGGAAGAGCTCGAAATCCTCGACGTGCGCTACGAGCGCATTCCGATGGAGCCGTTTCGGGAACCGCCAGGCGCCGAGTCGGTGCGGAAAAGCTAGCGGGCTGCTCGACTTGTACCGGGCTCGCAACGCGACGACCGGCGACCACCCATTCGCCCGCTCGCCGGTGTTCCTCGTCGGCGATGCTGCCATGGGCTCTGCCTACTTCCCGTCGATTTCGCTGGGTTCGAGTGCGCGATGTTCCTGGCGGGGCTGTTAACGCCGCGCAGCCTGGCGGTGAGCGACATGCTCGATCGCTGTGAGCTGCTGGCCTACGAGCAGTGGCTGCGCGTCTACACGCCCAGCAAGCTAAGCAAGCACAACAAGGACCTGCTTCAGTGTGTTGGTGATACGTTCGCCCTGCTGCAGCAGCTGCACATCTATTGACGGCGTGCGTCGCCGTCTGTGAGGGGAGCTTCAGCCCGCGGTCACGATCACGCGCGCCGGATCCGTGCGGACTGCCCGGATTGCCGGTGGCAGCACGGCAATCAGGGCCGCGACGGCCATCAGGCTCAACGGTACGACCAGCCCCGCTGGATCTGAAGGATTGGTCTCGAAAAGGAGTGACCCGACCCATCGGCCGAACGCCACTCCTCCGGCAAGGCCGACGATCGCGCCGACGCCTAGTGCCCCCAACAACCGCGCGGTGAGAGCTACGACGATGTGCGTTGGGCCGGCGCCGAGGATGATACGCAGACCGATGTTGCGCCGCTCGCGAGTCACGGCGTGGTTCAGGACGCCGTAGATCCCGATGACCGCGAGCACGAGCGCGAGCGCCGCAAAGAACGTCGACAGCGTCGCGAGCAGCCGTTCGCGGATGAGCTGCTGCGTGAGGAGTGACTCGAAGGCCACCGCCTCACGGAGCTGAACATCCGGCGCCAGGCGCGCGAGCTCGCGCCTGACCGTCTGCGCCAGATCGCTGCCGCTGTCCGACGTTCGCAACAGCAGCGTGGCTCCCTGACGTGCTTCGATCGGCACGTACACCCCCGGATGCGCGGCTTCCCGGACGCTGAAGTAGACGGCGTCCCTCGCGAGACCGACGATCTCCATCGCCGCATGCGAGCTGTCCACGACGACCTGACGGCCGACAGGGTTCGCGCCGCCGAAGTACACACGCGCGAAGGCTTCATTGACGATCCCGACTCCTGCCGCTGGTTTCTTCGACTCATCCACCCGCGGCGACCGGTCGCCGGGGCGGAACTCACGGCCCTGAAGCATCGCGATTCGCATCGTCGCGAAATAGCCCGGTGAGACGTTCACCCAGTTGGGAGCGTCCTCAGGCGACGCGAGGCCCGGGACGGTCACGGACGAGCGCCAGCGGTTGCCCGTGAGCGGCGCCCATCCGGCGACCGTGGCGGACTCGATCCGTGGAAGATCCGCCAGCGCTGCCGCAAGCTGCCGCCATTCGTCGGCCGGCCGCTGCCGCCGGCTGTCGACGGAGAGATGCAGCAGCCGTTCGGGCACGAATCCCAGCGGACGACTGTGCAGCCGCCCGAGCGAGCCCACGAAGAGGCTTGCGCCCATCAACAGGAAGACGCACAGCGCCATCTGCACGGTCACGAGCGTGCCAGTGAGCCGCCGGTGACCATGCTGGCCGCGGATCTCCTTGAGCGCACCGACCGGCGGTGTCGCCGACGCGCGCAGAGCGTGCGCCAGTCCGAACATCATCGTCACCGCCGCGATGAGCGAGATGCCGAGGGCCACCGCTCGGAGATCGACGTCGAGAATCAATCGCACGGGACGCTCAACCGGCGCGAGCATCGACACGATGAACGGCGCCGCCCACCACGCGAACAACGCTCCCATCCCGCACGCGAGCGTGGCGAGGAGCGCGCTCTCGAGCAGCATCAACTGCATCAAGCGTCCGCGCGTGGCGCCGAGCGAGAGCCGGAGCGCCAGCTCACCACGCCGCGCAAGCGCGCGGGTCATCTGGAGATTGGCGACATTCGCACAGGCGATGAGCAGCAGGAGTGTCGCCAGTGACGCCAGAATCCAGAGCGGCCGCCGGAACGTCTTCTGAATCCCGGACGCGCCCGCGCCGGCAGGTTGGAGCACCAAGCGTTCGTTGAGGAATGCCTCGACGCGCGACCGCGGCGCGTCGGGTGGAAACGATTTGGCCCGTTCGAGGTGTTCAGCCTGAAATCGGGAGTTGAGCAGCGTCTCTACTTGTCTGGGATCAACGCCCGGTCTTGGTCGCAACCAGATGCGGAACCAGGACCAGCCGTTCGCCTTCAACGCCTCCGGGTTCATCATCGACGGCACAAAGAAATCGGTGACGGCGCCGGGCTCCGTTCCGGTGAAACCCTTCGGAGCCACGCCGACGATTTCATAGATGCCCCCGTCCATTCGGAACGTGCGGCCGACGGCCGCTGGATCGCGCGCGAAGCGGCGTTGCCAATAGTCATGGCTGAGGACCACCACCGGATGGCCGCCGGGCACGACATCGTCTTGCTCGCCGAGCAGGCGGCCCGCTACGGGCCGCAACCCGAGGGTCGCGAACACATTGCCGGAAACGAACTGCTGAATGGCGGTTTCAGGATCTCCACTGTCGAAGGTGATCGAGCGCCGGGACGCCGAGCCGACCAACATCAGATCGGCCTGTCCCGTCGTGAGCGTCAGGTACCTGCGGAACGTCGGATAGTCGAAGTCGTCGCGGTCGTCAGGGTTGCCTTCGGCCGTGTGTACCGTAAACGTGACGAAGAAGAGATGCGACGGATCGGCCACGTGGAGTGGACGCCACAGGACGGCGTCCACGAGACGGTATGCCGCAAGCGTCGCGCCCATCGCGAGCCCGAGTGACAGGATCACGGCGAGGCTGGCCACCCGGTGCCGGACGATCTGGCGCCACGCATAGACCAGATCCGCTCGTGCGGATGCGAGCCAGGGCAGCCCTCGCTGATCCCGAAGAGACTCCATCGCCACCGCAACATTCCCGGCGTGGAGGCGCGCGAGCCTGGCGGCTTCGGCCGGGGGATGCCCCCGGCGCTGCTCCTCCGCCGAGGCCATCTCCACGTGAAGACGCAGCTCGCGTTCGAGATCGGCGTCGGTTCGCGAGC
>JBLNGH010000627.1:0-10130 GCA_050264575.1 Acidobacteriota bacterium
CAAGCCGCAGAATCCGTTTTCGTCGAATGTCGACATTCGACGCTGTCAATGTCCGGCCGTTTGGCGTTGGACGTTCAGGCCGCGTCGAGCGGCGCGTGCTACGCGACCAGCGCCGCTCTCAGCTCGCCGAGATGTCGCGCAAGCTCGACGCGCACGTCCTGCGACATGTCGCGGAACTGCACGCCAAAACCGCGGCCGCGCTCGGCATGGACGACGCGTCCCGCGACGCTCAGGCTGGTCTTTCCGAGGATGAAGCGAATCACTCCCATCCCCTCGATCGACGGGGCAGACGTCCGGACGAAGCATCCCCCGAGGCTGATGTTCTCGACGTGACAGGTTGCGCCGCCTGAGGCGCCCAGCCAGCGGCCGTCGACGGTCGCCGAAACGCGCGGGTGTTTCCTGCGTTCGATCATGATTGCCCCCTCTCACACGAAACTGTCGGTCGCAGGCAAACAAGGCTTTATGCGATCTTTACGCCATGCCACACGTTTCCCTGTCCATCGACTGGCTGGACGAGCTCAGCTTCCGCAATTCCGAAGGGAGCCCTCAAATCGAGATGGCGAGCTCAGTGCCGGGAATCACCTCGCCGCCCCAGGCCCTTGCCTATGCCGTTATGGCCTGCACGGCGATGGACGTGGTCCATATCCTGAAGAAGGGCCGGCAGGACCTGCGGGCGCTCACGGTGCGGTTCGAGGGCGAGCGTGCCGAGACCCACCCGCGCCGGTTCATCTCGATGCACCTGCATTTCGACGTGACCGGGAATGTCGAGGAGCACGCGGTCGAACGCGCCATCGAGCTGTCCAAAACCACCTATTGTTCGGTCTGGAACAGTCTCCGGACCGACATCGCGCTGACGACAACGTTCAAAGTCGGAGCGTGAGGCGCACATACATCGATTGGCTGCGCGGCGTGGCGGTCGTGTTCATGATCGAATGGCACGCCGTCGATTCGTGGACCGCGCTTGGCGCACGCGGCACCGAAGGCTTTCGTGTCGCGTCCCTCATTGGAGGCTGGGCGGCCCCGCTGTTTCTCTTTCTTGCAGGCGTCGCGGTGCCGCTGGCCGGGCTGGCCAAGCAGCGAAAACTTGGTCTGGAACGCCGATCGGCGGCTGCGTCCCTCCAGTGGCGCGGGTGGCAGGTCTTCGCGCTGGCGCACCTGTTTCGCTTTCAGTCGTTCGTCTTCGATTTGAACGCGCCCTGGTCGTCGATCTTCAAGCCCGACATCCTCAATATCCTTGGCCTCGGTCTCGCGGCGACAGCATTCTGCTGGGGCCGCGCGACGAGCCCGCGCCGCCGCGTCCTGTATCTTCTCGTTCCCGCCGCCCTGATCGTGCTTCTCACTCCCGGCTCACGCGTGTGGTCGTGGCCGGCGCTCCTCTACCCGCGGCTCGAGGCCTACATCCGGCCAGTCGGAAATCTCGGCGTCTTCACACTTTTTCCCTGGATGGCATTCGTGTTCGCCGGCGCATACGTTGGCGAGCGCATTACCGCCGATCGCCCTCCGTCGCGAGAAGCAGCGTTCCATCGGAATCTCGCGGCCGCTGGTATCGCAATCGCGCTGGCAGGGTGGTTGGGGATGCGCCTGCCCGCGCCTTTCTGGCCGTCAGAGTTCTGGACGACCTCGCTGTCGTTCTTTGTCATCCGCCTCGGCGTGATGACGATGGCGCTTTCTGCGGCCTGGCTGTGGATGCAGCGTCCTTCACACAACCGTTGGAGTCCGCTCATCGTCTTCGGGCGCACGTCGCTGTTCGTGTATTGGGTTCATGTGGCGATCGCGTACGGCGCCTTCAGCGCACCGCTGCACCATGCCTTGACGCTGCCGTGGTCGCTGCTCGCGTTCATGCTGCTGATGGTCCTGATGCTGGGACCGGCGGTGATGTGGGAGGGGAGGAAAAAGAAGGGGTCAGACCGGGGTCAGACCCCGAACCCCAGGGGTCTGACCCCGGTCTGACCCCATCCTTGTCTCACTTCGGCATCAGCACGCTGGTGACGACGTGGATGACGCCGTTCGACTGGTAGACGTCGTAGGTCGAAATCTCGGACGTCATTCCTTTCTCGTCTTTCAGGACGAGGTTCCTGGGACCGTTGGCGAGTACCCACAGCTTGCCGCCGCTGACGGTCGTGAGTTCCGCGGAGCCATTGCCGTCGCGGACTCTCTTCATCAGCGCCTCGGCGTCGAGCTTGCCGGCGACGACGTGGTACGTCAGCACCTTGGCGAGCGTGGAGCGGCTTTCAGGTTTCAGCAGCATCTCCACCGTCCCGGCCGGAAGCTTGGCGAATGCGGCATTGGTCGGGGCGAAGACCGTGAAGGGCCCCACGCCCTGCAGCGTGTCGACGAGGCCTGCGGCTTTGACGGCAGCGACGAGCGTCGTGTGGTCCTTCGAGTTCATCGCATTGGCGATGATGTTCTTCGTCGGAAACATCGACTCGCCGCCAACCATCACGGTCTGGTCCTGGGCCGCGAGCATCACGACGGCCGACAGCACCGGGGACAATAGAAAGAAGGATCTGAGTTTCATCGAATGTCTCCTGCTGCGCGTCCGGGCAGCAGTGAGTTCTACGCTCGGGCGCCGCTGCCTGGATTGCCAGTCGCCGCAGGTCCGGTAAATGAGGCGCAAACATCCCCCCGGCCCCGCGGCCCGTAGTACTGTTTTGACGGCTTGACTGTGCCGGACTCTTCGCCGCGAAAGGATGCTGCCGACATCGATCGCCAGATATTGACGGCGGTCGCCGGCGGATCGGCGGACGCCTTGGAACGCCTTTACGATCGCTACGCGTCGACGGCCTATGGGCTCGCCAGACGAATCCTCGCCCAGCCGGATCTGGCGGAGGAGGTCGTGCAGGACGTCTTCGCGCAGGTCTGGCGGGAGGCGACCCGCTACGATGCCGCGCGCGCCAGCGTCGCCGGGTGGATTGTGCTGCTCACGCGGACCCGCGCGATCGATCGACTGCGCGCCAGACGAGCCCGTCCCGATCAGGATCGCGGCGTCGAGCCGTCCGGCGTGCCTCCGCTGACGACGCCGGACCGGAGTCCCGAGCAGGTCGCCATCTCGTCCGAGGACGCGCGGTCCGTCCGCGCTGCGCTCGAGCAGCTGCCGGAGGAGCAGCGCTCGCTCGTCGATCTTGCGTACTACGAAGGGCTGACGCATTCGGAGATCGCCGCGCGCACCGGCGTGCCGCTCGGCACCATCAAGACGCGCCTGCGCACGGCGATGATGACGCTCAGGGGAGCATTGGGAACATGAGAAAGGCACAAGGCAGAAGTCAAAAGGCAGAAAATGGCAGGAAGTTTTTGCCTTGTGTCTTTTGCCTTCTGACTTGATCTGATGGCACACGAACCGTTTGAAGACGCCGTCGCGTCCTACGCGATAGACGCGCTCGATCCCGCCGATCGGCAGGCGTTCGAGGCACATCTCTCGACGTGTGCCCGGTGCCAGGCGGAGCTGGCCGAGATGCGTCGCGTGGTGGCGGGAATCGGGATGGCGACGGAACCGGTTGCGCCGCCCGCGATGCTGAAGGCCCGGACGATCGCGCACGCGACGGGACTGGGCGGCGATCGCGTTCCAGGACGTGCGCCGGCGCGCGCGGTGCCGTTGCCGCTGCCGAAACCGGCGCCGCGGCCATCCTTCCTGCCGTGGCTCGTCGCGGCCGCCTCTCTCGTGATCGCGCTGGCGAGCGGACTCTACGCGTGGTCACTGCGATCGAGAGTCACGGCGCTCGAAGAGATCGCGAGCGCCGCGTCGGCGCAGGCCGATCGGCTGCGCAAGGAGCTGATGTCGCTGCGAAGGAATTCGGAGGTGCTGATGCAGACGGTGAGCATCATCAGCGCACCGGATGCCCGTCAGGTGTTCCTGAAAGGACAAGCGACGGCGGCTGGCGCCTCAGGCCGCGCGTTCTGGAGCCCGACCCGTGGCCTCGTCTTCAACGCCGAACAACTGCCGTCGATTACGCCCGACCGTGTGTATCAACTCTGGGTCATTGTCGGCGGCAAACCGATTGGCGTCACGACCTTCCGCCCCGCGCCCAACGGATCGACATCGCTCACGGCTCTTTTGCCCGCCGGCGTGACGACGGTCAACGCGGTCGCGGTCACGAACGAGCCCGGACCGACCGGATCAGCGACACCGACGATGCCGATTCTGATGATCGGGAGCCAGTGAATCTGGGAATCTGGGGATCTGAGGATCTGAGGAAGGTCTTCAGATCCTCAGGTCCTCAGATCATTAGATCTTCAGCTTCTCGTCACTTGGCCGCCGCAGGCACGAACTGCCAGTTCAGGATCGAATTAAAGATCATGTTGAACTCGCCGTGGTTCTGCCAGCGGTAAACCGGGTTGTTCGAGAACATGATCACCCGGCCTTTTCCGTTGTGCGCGTTCGGCACGTCCACCGCGAACGCGCGCTGGCGGATGGCGTCGCCGCCGACCATCAGCCCGCTCAGGACCGCTGAATCCCCGCCGACGAAGCGGGCCAGGATGTTGCCCTGATCGGCCGTGCCGACGCGGAAGAACGTCTGCTGCGTCGCGTACTTGATCGGAATGATCTTGTCCGCGTACCCATAGAAGACGGGATGATCGGTGCGGACGATCTCGGCCTGCACGAGCGGCTTCTGCGCGTTGACGCCCTGCACGCCTTCGGTGTCGATCGTCCGCGCGAATCCGAAGTCGATCGGGAACCGAACGGCGCTGTCAGCCGCGATGATCGTCCCGCCGGCCTCGAGGAACCTGGCGAACGCATCGACGCCTTCCTGGCCGAACCCGCCACTCGTATCCGGCGACTCGCCGTACATGCCGAGGAACTTGAACTTGTCCGTCTTCACGTACGCGCTCGGCCGTGACGCGGGCGACGCGAGGACGGCCGCACGATTGACGTTCTGCGCCGCCATCAGGATCACGTCGTAGTCGCCCTTGAGATTCCCTTTCTTCACCCGTTCCTTGTAGATGAGATCGAACGGGATGCCGAACTGATCGAAGGCGTGACGGTACCAGCCAAGCTCCTGCGTCCCGGTCCACTGAGAGTAGATGGCGACGCGCGGCGCGGGGCCGTCATGCGCGGCCACCGAAGGCGCCGACGCAAACGTCGCCGCGGTGAGGCCGAGCTGCTCCACGGCGGCGCGAACCGCCGCGAGATCGGCGGGCGCGGTGACGATGAACGAGCCGGCGGGGAAGTCGATCCCCTCGACGGTGAAGTTCTTCTCCGCGATCTTCATCGGCACGTTTCGCAGCTTGTAGCGGAACGTGATCATGTTGTTCGATCCGTAATGCGCGATCGCGAGGCCGCCGGTGGCGCTTCCCGCGACTTTGCCTTTGAGCTCCGGCGCTTTGATGAGCGGCGCGGCCACGTCGAGAATCGCCTTGTCGCGAATCTCCTTGACCTCGACGTTGAAGGCATACCCCATCGTCCAGCCGCTGTCGTCGTACGTGCGAAGTGCGGGATCGGGATAGTCCTGCCGTTCGAGCAGGTTCTTCGCGAGACGCCAGTACGGCTGGCCGCCCTTGATCACGTACGAGCCAGGAGCGAATGTCTCGTCACCGACTTTGACGGGAGCCGTCGTCTGTCCGACTTCGATCCCCTGAACGCGCAGGATGCGCACGAGCTCGGCCGGTTTCGTCATGTCGCGCTGCACGGGAATCACGTAGCCGAATGGCGCGGCGGTCTTGGCCTGCTCGATCGAATTGCGCGTCTTCGTATAGAAGTTCTCGAGCACGAGGTTCGGGAACATCGCCGTGAGCTGGAGGCCTGACAGCACGCCCGTCTGCATGTAGTTCGTATTGTTCCGTCGGCTGAAGCTGTTCGCGGCGCCCGGCGGGATCGGAATTCCGCGGTACCACTCGCGATCCTGTCCGCCGCCGCGGCCGGTCGGTACGGCACCGCGGCCGGCGCCCGGGAATCCGCCCGCGGGCGGACCGCCGGCCCGGCCGGCTGCACCAGCACCACCGGCGCCGGCTCCACGCGCGGCTTCTCCGGCCTGGCCGCCTTCGGCGGCGGCGCCTTCTCCACGTCCACCTTCACCACCCTGCGCGCCGGCCCTGCCGCCGGCGGGCGTCGCAGCGCCAGCTTGATTTGCACCGCCCGCTGCTCCGCCGCGTCCACCACGTCCACCGCCGCCGCGACCGCCTCCGCCACCTCCAGCAGCGCCGCCTGGTGCGGCTGCCGGTGCTGTGCCTGTTGCGGGCGGTCCACCATCGCGTCCTGACTGCGTCTCGTACATCCGCATCATCCCGTTGTGGTTGTACGCGACGGACCCGAGATATCCCGGGGACCAGCCGTCCATGAACGCGTGCGTGTACACCCCCGGCATACCCCACTTCGTCATCTGGGCGAGCTCCCAGTTCGAGAAGAACGGCAGCTCGGCGAAGAGAATCGGATCGAGATTGGGATTCTGCGGCGGTCCGCCGCTG
The DNA here is from genome assembly GCA_050264575.1 of Acidobacteriota bacterium. Classification (GTDB taxonomy): domain Bacteria; phylum Acidobacteriota; class Vicinamibacteria; order Vicinamibacterales; family SCN-69-37; genus DASQFI01. The sequence goes on from JBLNGH010000627.1 coordinate 6,400, forward strand.
TACGTATACAGCAGCGGCTGGGCCTCGTGCAGGTCGTGCATGATCGGCGGATGCGCGGTGAAGTACCAATCGGCCAGCGCGCGCATCTGCATCTGCGAGAGGTTAATGTCGCGGTTGTTGTCGTGGTAGACGTACTTGCCCCAGTACGGCAGGCTGCACGCTGATCCGCCGCCCGCTCCGCCGCGTCCTCCGGCCGGCGGGTTGGCCGGCGCCGCCGCTTCGCGACCGCCCGCGGGGGCCGGATTCGAGTCCTGGTTGCAGTAGAAGAGATCGATGTTCCGATCGCGCCCGTCGGCATCCGCAACCGGCGTCACGGACACGATCACGTTGTCGCGAATCATCGAGATGAACGGCGACGTTTCCGTGGCGAGCCGGTAGACGAGCTCCATCATCATCTCCGGCGGTCCGAACTCGCCGCTGTGCAGCCCGCCGATGAAGTGATAGTGCGGCCGGGTGGTCGCGATGAGCTGCTTGATCGCGGCGTCCGGAATCCCTCGCGGATCGGCGAGCTTCGCCAGGTTGTCGCGATTCTGCTGCAGGTTCTTGATGTTCTCGTCGGACGAGACCCAGACCACGACCAGCTCGCGGTTCTCGTCGGATTTGCCGATCGTCTCGACTTTCACGCGCGGCGTCGCGGCCGCGAGCGCGCGGTAGTACTTCAGGATGTCGGCGTAGTAGGTCAGCGTCCGGGGCGCCCCGATGTAGTACCCGAGCACATCCTTCGGGCTCGGAATCCCGGGGACCTTGGGTAGGTGATCGACGAGCGGGCTGCCAAAGCGCGGATCGCCGGTCCACTCCTTGTAGGCCTTCGCGAAATCTTCGTCCTGCGTCTGCTTCGGATCACGCGTTTCCGTCACCCACTGCTGGGCGGGTAGACCGGTGGACGCGACGGTGAGCACGCCGAGCGCGAGCAGCGTCGTGCGGAGACGCCTGAAGATGGTGCCTGACCCGTTCATGACAAATAACTCCTTGACGGTTTGTTACTTAGCGAAGGCGACCCGCCGGACCGGCGAGAGACACGACGGCCGGATATGCGCGGGAAGGCTTGAGATTGTGCACGCGTGGCACATAGAATCGCGTCAACACTTCTTTTTTTGCCCGGGGCGTTCCCTCGAGGCGCGAAAGGTCCCGCCAACCCATGATCAGCGTCGCCGCGCTTCGAATGCAGCAGTTTGGCGTGCAATTCTATCAGGCTTCCCTCACGGCGAAAGACATCGACAAGCTGGTCCGGTTCGAGGTCCTGAGCTACGGCGAGGCAGGGCAGCAGCCCGGCGTGCGCGGCGCAGCCAGGCAGTCCAAAGTCCACTGGGATTTGCTCGAGCGCCGCATCGCGGCCAGCGACAAAGCGTACCAGCGGCAGATCATCCGGAAGAAGATCGACGAGCTCGTGGCCTACTACGAGCAGTGCCGTCAGGCTCGGGATCTGCCGTCGATTGCGGGCGCGGTGATCATCTCCTGCGACGAGCCGCTCAAGTTCGAGCCGTCGTCGGGCGATCCCTCGCTCGGGATTCTCAAAGTGCCTGAGCGCGAAGGGATTCTCCGGGCCATCGACGGGCAGCACCGGCTGCTCGCGCTCCACGCGGCGATCGAGGATCTCGGGGACGAGACATTCACCGTGCCGGCCGTGATTTTCGACCGGCTGCCGGAAGATCACGTCGTCCAGATGTTCGTCACGATCAACGCCAAGCACACGCGACTCAACGCATCGCATCTGGTGTCGCTGTCCGGGCGCCAGTTGTATCGCGACGACAATCTCGCCGCCGCCCACGACATCGTCCGTGCGCTGAGCGAACGTGAAGAGTCGCCGCTGCACGGCGAAATCAAGCTGCTCGGAGTAGGCCGCGGACGCGTCGCGCAGGCGCCTCTCGCGCAGGAACTGAAGAAGCTCTTTGCAGCCGACGCGTTCGGCACCGGGAAGAAGGCGGAGGATTTCCGCGAGGACGGCAAGAAGTTCTTCATCAATTACTTCAGGCAGGTGGCGGTCGTCTTCGGGGCGGCCTGGAATGGCCGGAAGTACAGCATCAAAACGGCACCGGCCCTCCGTGCCTTCATTCGCGTGGCGCCGGACATCGTGCGGCAGCTCGACCAGCAGCATGCCGACCGCTCGGACTTCCGAGCCATCGGACGGGTCATCGCGCCGTGGGGCCGGCGCATCGGCGACCTCCGTTTCGAGACCGAGGGCGCCTGGAAGCGTTCGGGAACGACCGTCGATCAACTTGCGAAGGAATTGCGGCTCGCGCTGCAGTACCCGGAAGGTGCGATGGTGTAACGGACTTTGCGAAACGAGTCCGAACTGTCGCTCGTGTCAATTAATCCCGATCAAGTTTTCAGGTTTGTAAGTACGTATACAACACGGGAAGTTCTACTCGCGTTTCGTGCACAAGCCTACGCATTTCCTCCCGACACTGAGACCCCTTGCTAGGCATGGCACTTGCGTACTGTTGAGGGCCGGGTAGCCTGAATTTGCGGCAAGTGCCGTAAAGAGCTGGGGAGCCAGGTTGCCCGTAAAGGCCCGCGTCAAGCGGGCCTTTTTTTTTGACCCCAGGGGACGGAAAACTCAGCCTATTACTATCGAATGTCGTAGAGTTTCCACAATCGACGCTCCGTCCCCTCAGACTCTTAGCTTCGAACGTCTTCTTAACTCTCGAACAGCGCCATCACGTCGCGATCCGTCCGCCGTGCGAGCGTGCGCTCCTTGCCACGGCGCTGGCGCACGTCCGGCAGGCGGCGCAACGCCGCAATCACCGCGCGCGGAAAATCGAGCCTGAGCGTCAGTGGGGTTGTGACGAACAGCAGACCGACCCACACAAAATGCTGGAGCGCCCACGAGGGATCGTGGAGATGGATCCAGTTCAGGAACAGGCGGTTTCGCTGGCTGATCCGGCGAACCTCAGACCGCGGACGAGCTCCAATGGTCGACGAAAAGCGGTGTCGGGCCACCGCGTCCGGGGCATAAGCCACCGTCAGCCCTCGCTTCCAGGCGCGGTAGCTGAGCTCGACGTCTTCGAAGTAGAAGGGCGCAAACAGCGGATCGAATCCGCCCAGCTCCAGAAAACGCTCTCGATCGACCATGGACGATCCGCCGCTCGCAAACATCGACGGAAGCGTCGCCGTCAGGTCACCGCCGGCTGTAAAGCGTTCGTGGACGCGAATGAACCCGCGGCTGAAGGCGCCGGCCTGTCCCGCGCCGGCCTCGGCATTGGTCTCGAAATCCAGGACGTGACAGTGCACGGCGAAGAGCGGAGCCGCGGCATCCGCCCTGACGAAGCGTGCCGCGAGTCGAGCGATCGAATCGACGTCGAGCGCGACGTCGTTGTTGAGCAGCAGCACGAGCGGTGAACGGGCCTCCGCCACACCTCGATTGCAGGCCGCTCCAAATCCGAGGTTCTGTTCGTGGCGTACGACGCGAATCGGCACGTCACAGTCGCGCGCTCGATCGTTCAGCCAGACCGCCGAATCGTCGCGACTTCCATCGTCGACGACGACCAGCTCGATCGCAGCTCCTGTCGAGTCACGGTATGCCCTTGCTGCGATCAGGGCCGACGGGAGAAAGCGCTCGAGGAGACTGCGTCCGTTCCACGTCGGAATGACGACGCTGACGTCTCTGGGTGCGCCCATCCGGCCGCAACGTTAGGGGGTCAGGTCTTGTATTGCAACATTTGCGATGGATGGCAGTTTTGCAATACAAGACTGCCGGTCCGCTGAAATGTTGCAATACAAGACCTGACCCC
>JBLNGH010000628.1:0-4109 GCA_050264575.1 Acidobacteriota bacterium
GGGGGGGGGGGGGGCCGCCCCCGGCCCCACCCCCACCAGGACCCGCTAATTCTACCGTCCGTCGAAGACGGTCATGACGGCCGCGAAGCCGCGCTTCGCGCCTTCCATCAGCAGCGTGCGATCGCACTCGAGCCGCGGCACGAAGATCGACGCCCGCACGCAGACGACGCTGGCTTGACCGCGCGGCCCCTTGCCCTGATCGAGACACCGGATCAGCTCCGCGTACGGCTTCGTGCGGTTGAGATACTGCTGCGCGAGCACCGGTGACACGCGGCGCAGCCGCGGCCCGACGAACAGCCGATCGAAGCTGGACACGCCGCGGTTCACGACGCCCGGACGGGTCAGGAGCGTGAGGATGTCCGTGTAGCCCTCCGCTTCGGCCGTCGGCACCGGAATCGGCTCCGTCAGGGACGCGTCGAAGTAGCGCCCGGTGCCGTACGCCGCCGGCTGTCCGGCGACGATCGGCATCGTCGCGCCGGCGCGCATCGCGGCGAGCAGATCGCGTCCGTCGGTGAAGTTGCGAAGAACGGCGCGACGTCCGGTGGCCGCGTCCGTCGCCATGACCGAGAGCGGCGACGCCGCGCCGATCACGCGGGCGACATCCAGCGGCTTTCGACGGATCGCCACGTCGTCGATGAGGTAACCGAGATCGAGGATCGGACGGCTGCCGATAGCGCGCCAGAGATTGATGAACCGGCGGTTGTTGATGTCCTCGTAGTAGATCGTGGTGCCGATGGCCGCCTGGCCCGCCAGGAAGTAGGCCGCGTTGATCGCGCCGGCCGAGGATCCGTAGACGGCATCGAACGCGTGGGTCATCCCGAGATGCTCGAGCGCCCACACCATGCCGGCTGACACGACGCCGCGCATCCCGCCGCCTTCGACGCACAGGGCGACTCTGGCGCCGTCGCCGTGTGGCGCCCTCGTGCCCTGCGCCAGCCGGCGGCGCAGGATGTCAATCACGCCGGACATGAAGGGATTATGGGATAAAGACGGGCAGAGGTTCCGATCCGGGTTCGCGCTTCTTAGAACTTCGGAACCCCGGAACCCTGGAACCCCGGAACCGCGAGCGATAGCTGCTTATTTCTTTTCGCCGAACGTCCAGAATCCCGTGATGACGACGTTGCCGCTGGTTTCCTTGAAGGACGGATGGAGCTCGAATACCTTGTCGTCGAGGCCACGCATGCGGCTGAAGTACATCAATCGGTACGCGTAGCCGATGCTCACGCCGGCCTGAGGCGTGATGAACGCAGTCAGGCCGACTTCGGTGTTCAGCCCGGGTCCGCGCCAGCTCGCGTCACCGACTTCCGCGTCCGGCCGGTCGCTGGAGACGACCCCGTCTTCAACCGAGAGCCATGGGAACGCGACGCCGAGGACCAGGTGCGGCTGAAAGCGTTGATGCTTCAGAAAGAAAAACCGGCCGTCGACGTTGATGCAGTTGAATTGGACGTCGAGCGGGAACTCGAAGATCGACGCCTCGTGCTTGGCGCGTTCGTAACTGAACTCGAGCGCGCCGTTGTGCGTCCGGAAGCCGAAAATGAACTTTGGAAGATTCCGGGAGTGCAGACGCGGGAGAGCCGCCAGACTTTCGCCGTTGATTTCCTTGTAGACGGTTTCGCCGTCGAAGCTCTTGCCGTCCAGCGTGAAATTGATGAGGGCGCCGAAGCCGATGTATCCGCCTTCGATGTCGAACGGCGGGCGCGGCTCCTGGGCCGGTTGCTGAGCCGAGACAGGCGATGCCCATGCGGCCAGCAGCAGCGCTGCGCACGTCACGCGTCCGGCGGTCCGAGAGAACAGATGCATAGCGTCGCGAACTACCTTGTCCTTTCCTTGAAGATGGCCTTGGGCATCTTCACGTGTACGCCGAGGTTCGGCCGATCCACGAGCTGCGTCATCGCGACGTTGCCGGCGATGCTCGTCAACTGATACGCCTGATGCCTGGTCAGGCCCCGCGTCTCGACCAGGAAATCGACCATTTCCTGGATCGCGGTTTTGGTGGCGACAGTGAGATCCGGATCTGCCGCCATCGTGATGTAGTCGGTTGACGTTTCGGCGCGCGGCCAGGTCAGCTTTAGATCCTTGCGGACCGTGAGTTGCAACCGTCCGCGTAGGGACGTTTCGATGGCGGTTTGATCCACTTCACCGTCTCCCTGAGCCGCGTGGCCGTCCCCAATTTCGAAAAGCGCGCCCGGTACGAATACAGGAATGTAAAGCGTCGATCCCGCGACCAGTTCGCGGTTGTCGAGATTGCCGGCGTGCTTGCCCGGGGGATTGCTGCTGACTCGTCCCAACTCGGGCGCCGGCGCCACACCCATGCTGCCAAAGAACGGTTTCAACGGGATGACGATCCCCGGCATGAACTCGGCCGTCATCGTCGTCCGATCGAGCTGAATGATCTTCGCGGGAGGTGCAGGGCGCTCGCAATTCTCCGGGACGAATCCGCTGCAGCCGTTGTAGCCGTAGTCGATCGCGAGATCGATCGAGAGGACTTTGACCTCGAGCGTATCGCCCGGCTCGGCGCCTTGGACGAACACGGGCCCTGTCAGGATGTGACCGCCGGGACCGCGTCCGGGGTTGCCGCTCGGGAACGCGGTGGTGATGGCCTTGAGCGACGCCTGGATCTTGTCGTCGGGCACGCCGGCGCGTGCGAGCCCCATCGGCGAGTTCGTGAGCAGCGTGTCGACGTCGATGATGTCGCCGGACGCGACCCGGAGGACCGGCTTCGCCTCCGACCAGTAGTAGCCGTACGCGACCGTCTCGGGCGTCGCCTCGAGCCGGTGTGTGCGCGGCGATTGAGAGGACGAGATCGTGGCGGCGCCGGCGATCGACGCAGCAAGCAGGCACACCAGATGTCGGGTCATGCGGGCATTGTAGTCATGTCCTTCATGCCCTTCATGGGTTTATCCCGCGGGCTTGCTGCGCAGAATCCCGACCTGAATCAGCAGGCTGGTGAAATCGTAGAGGCGGCGCTCGGCGGTGATGAGGCCGTCGCCCATCGTGCACAACCGGACGCCGTGGATCTCGAACCGGCGGTTCGTGCCGGGCAGCCCCATGAACTCGCCGACGTGCGTCGCGTGGACCGCGAAGAGCTGCGCGACTCGATCCTCGTCGATCAACAGATCTTCGATCTTGAGGTCCCAGTCCGGGAAGGTCTTGAACAGCGCGTGATACGCCTCGCTGATCTGCTTGCGGCCGTGCAGGTTGCCGAACATCGGACTGTGGACGTAGCTGTCCTCGGTATATCCATGGGCCAGCGCCTCGGCGTCGCGCCGTTTCCATTCGATTTGCCGATCGGCAAAGAACGCGCGGATGGCATCGCGTGTCATGACGTCCCCTGTTGCACCGCCGCGTGGAGCGCGCGATAGGAATCGCGGAGCAGGCGGCCGACTTCAGTCCAATCGGCGCGCGGACCGCCGTCGTCCCGCAGACGGCCGGCGCGGGCGCGAAGGATCGACGCGTCGAGCACGCGCTCGCGCGGCACCTCGTACAAGAGCGCGTTCAGATCCGCGATCAACCCGCCGACCTGCTCGGGACTGTCCTCTCCGGGCACGCGGCGCGCGACCCACCAGGCGAGCTCCGCACGCGCGACCGCCTTGGGATCGAACCTCGCGCGGGTCCAGTCCTTCGCTATCGAGTACGCGCGCTCCAGGTCCGGCAGCACTTGATCGTAGTCGGACCGAATCTTGGCGAAGGTCGACGCCGCGCGGGCCAGGTGAAGTCCCGAATGCGCGGCGCGGGCCCACGTATACCGGTACTGGTCGTGGTTCAACGTCACGAGGTCGCTGAAAAGCCGCACGTGCCGTCCGGCATAATAGGCTTGCCACATGTCGAGCTCGAGCTCGGCGGTCCGATCCGGATCGAACGCGCGCAGCGATCGCGGTCCCTCCGGCGTCGCGAGAAAAAGACCGTACACAGCGGCCAGGAGCACGACGAGCACAACGAGAACGCCTCGGCGTCGGGCGCGGGTCATCGTGGGGGTGGCGACGCGATTATCACGGGGTCAGGTCTTGTATTGCAACATTCGGCCGGGATCACAGATCGGAAAGACCACATTGCGACAGCCGGCGAATGTTGCAATACCAGACCTGACCCTGTAACCGGGGAGCGACGTC
>JBLNGH010000629.1:0-6589 GCA_050264575.1 Acidobacteriota bacterium
GCACCTCGCGGTAATCGCGGGCGTAGCGCGCGCTCTGAAGGGGCGGCGGCCCTTCCGGATGGAACTGCGAGTCGTTGTGCAGGACCCACGGTGTGAGGTTGCCCCAGCCGGGCAGCACAGCCGCGGCCGTTCCCACCGGAACCCAGACGCCTGGTGAGCCCGCGCCCGCCGCGGCGTAGGTGAACTGCGCCTGCGAGGCGCCGTCGTTCAAGCGGGCCGCCAGAATGGAATTGGCGACTTGTTCGCCCCAGCCGATGCCGGGGTTGGTCTCGGTCAGATTTCGCGCCGCCAGTGATGCCGCGCGCGCCGGGGTCAGGGTCGACGACTGGCTTGGGAAGAGCGTCGAGAGCGCTCGGTGGGCGGCAGCTATCGCGGCGGCCTCCGGCGACGCGCCCGCGGGCGCCGGTCCGTAGGGAAGATACGTGTCGTGCTTGTTGGTGATGCCGTTGACGGCATCGTGTACAGCAACCTGCACGATGGTCATACTTCGCGATTGCGGCAGCGGGCCCTGACCGGCAGAGACCGTCGCCGCAAGCGCGATTTGATTCCATTCCATGACCGCGTCGCCGAGGGCGATCGCGTGCGGCGTCAACGAACCGCCGAGCAGCAACACGGCTGTCGCAATGATCAGCCGAAGATGCCGTCCCTTTCCTGCGCTCCGGATGTGATTTGGGTTCGCCATACGAACCTCCGTGTGCGCCAGAGGATAGGAACGGCGCCTATCGCAGATCCTGTGGAACTCATGGGATTTCGGTTGTAACGAACGCGGGCGTCGGCTTCATGAAATTCCCACAGTTTCCTCAGGACTCACGGGTGACTTCGTGCTGTTGTGATGTCGTGCTCCGGGATCGATCAGGTGAAGCGGTGGGGTCGTCAGGAGTAGACTCCCTGCCATTCCCGAAAGGATCTGGCCAATGCGTAAACTGGGTCGTCTCTGGATCCTGTTTCTCGCTCCTCTTTTCCTCCTGCCGATTGCGGCGCGCGCCCAGTCGTTGAGCGGCGCCCTGACCGGCACGGTCAAAGACCCACACGGCGGCGCCCTGAGTGGCGTCGTGGTTCGCATCACCTCGCCGGCCCTCATGGGCGGCGACCGGCAAGACGTGTCGAACGAGAAAGGGCAGTGGCGCTTTCCGGTCCTTCCGCCGGGCGAGTACGTTCTGAACGTCGAGGCGACGCCGAAGTTCGCGCCGTTCCGGCGAGAGGGGCTCACCATCGGCGCCGGCGGCACGCTCGACCTCGCGATCGTTCTGCAGCTGGCCGGCGTCTCCGTCTCGGTCGACGTGGAAGCGAGCGCGCTCAATACGCGCGCGACCGGCCTCGAGACGCGATTCGGACAGGATTACATCCGGACCGTTCCAACGCGCCGCTACAGCATGTTCGACCTGATCCGCAGCACGCCCGGCGTCTCGCCGTCGTCGCCGTCGAGCGGCACCGTCAACTCGGTGTCGGTCTTCGGCTCGGCGGTCAACGAGAACGCGTTTCTCATCGACGGCACCAACTTCACCTGTCCATGTCAGGGCGTCTCGCGTGCCGAGCCCATCGTCGACGTGATTCAGGAACTGCACGTGCAGTCGATGGGTGCGTCGGTGGAATTCGGCAACATCCAGGGCGGCGTGTTCAATGTCGTGACGAAGCAGGGAGGCGCGCGTTTCGCCGGCGAGACCTCGTACTACGGTCAGCCCGCGAGCCTCACCTCGCAGCCGATCGTGCTACCGGTGACGGGCGGCTCGCCAAGTGGGTACGAGCGCGTCAAATATCAAGACCTGACAGGGAGCGTTGGAGGGCCCGTCAGGCGTGATCGGCTGTGGTTCTTCGGAGCGATCCAGTACCTGCGCGATTACGACAGCCAGCCCGGTGTCGACCCCACCAAACCACGCAAGTACGAGCAGAACAAGTTCTTCGGCAAGCTGAATTGGCGCCTGACGCCAAATCTGCAGCTGATGCAGAGCTTTCACCAGGAGAACTGGGTCAATCCGACGCCTCCGACGCTGGCGAGCCCGTTCGAGACGACGCAGCGGGTCCACGCGTCGGTTCCGAACATGACCTTCGCGCATCTCACTCACACCGTGTCGAATCGCACCGTGTGGGAAGCGCGCGTCGGCCGGTTTCTTCTGGACCAGGATGCCGACCCCAGTTCCGGCGATCGAACCAAGCCGCCAACTCGGGATTTGGTGACCGGCATTTCCAAAGACAATGCGGCGGACATCCGGAACCTGAAGCTCGATCGACTTACGACGAAAGCCGTGCTCCACCGGTACCAGCCTGAGTGGTTGGGTGTCGATCATGAGTTCAAGGCCGGCGTGTCGGTCGAACGCGGGGAGCACCGGTTGATGCAACTCATCCCTGGAGGCGTGCAGTACCTCACCAGCAACAACCTGCCCTCCCAGGCGGTCTACCGCGATCCATCAATCGCGGGTGGTGTATTCATCACCACGGCCCTCTTTGGCAGCGATTCGTTCACACTGAATCGAATGACGGTGGACGCCGGTCTCCGCTTCGATCACAGCCGCGGCATCAGCCAGGATCTTCCGGTCGTCGACGCCGAAGGACGCGAGACCGGCAGCTTCACGGAAGGCCGCGGCACGATTTACACCTGGAACGTCGTGTCGCCACGCGTCGGCGTCAACATGAAGCTCGACGACAACGGACGCACGATGCTGCGAGCCAACTACGGGCGCTTCAATCAGGGAATCCTGACGGGGGAACTCGATCCCATCTCTCCCGGAATCACGCCGACGACGACGATGGCGTGGGACGCGGCAACAGGCGGGTATACGACACCCGTCTCGGTGGTCGATCCAAAGAAGAACCTGGCCATCGATCCCGATACCCGCACGCCGCATACCGACGAGTTCTCGGTGGCGCTCGATCGCGAGATCACGTCGCGAGTCCGGACGTCGGTCGCCTACGTCGGGAAACGCGGCACCGATTACATCGGCTGGACCGACACGGGAGGCGAATACCGGGCTGAAACCCGGACGCTCGCCGACGGCACCGTCCTGCCGGTCTTCGCGTTGACGAACGGCACGGCGGCGCGCCGCTTCCTGCTCACGAATCCAGAACCGTTTGCGGTCGATTACGACGCGTTGGTGGTGGCCGTGGAAAAGCGGCTCTCCACGCGGTGGCAGGCGTCCGGATCGTACACGTTCTCGAAGACGCGCGGCCTTCTGGTCACGAGCAACGCCGCGGCGGCCGAGCCGCAGTTCAGCACGATTGCGCGTCCCGGCTTCCTGACATTCGGCCAGGATCCGAACGACCTGACGAACGCGACCGGCCGGCTGCCGAACGACCGGCCGCATATCTTCCGCTCCACCGGGATCGTTCACCTGCCGTGGCAGGACATCCTGATCGCGGGCAACTTCCAATACTTCAGCGGCAAGCCCTGGGCCGCGACCACGCAGGTGACACTGCCCCAGGGCACGCAGCGAATCATGCTCGAGACGCGCGGAACGCGCCGGTTGCCGGCCCAATCACTGCTCGACGTGCGGATCGCGAAGACCTTCGCCTTGAGCAGCGCCACCAGAATCGAACTGATCCTGGATGCGCTGAACCTTCTCAACGACACCGCCGCCGAGGCGATTGCGTCGGACAACCTGTTCGCCCAGACGTTCGGCCGGGCGACCCAGTTCATGGATCCGCGCCGCGTCATGTTGGGGGTGAGGCTGAATCTCGGGCGATGATGGTGAGACACGGTCCGTGTAAGATCTCCGCGGGCCGTGTTTCCCTCGAAGCCTCGAATCGTTGCAGCGCTGATCCTCGCGGCGCTGGCCCTTTCGCTGCGCGCGGCCGATGAGGGCTGGATCATCGAGCGGTTCAGCAGCCGCTACGACATCCAGCCTGACGGCTCGCTCGAGGTCGTCGAAAGCATCGACGTTGATTTCCGTGGCCTGAAACGGCACGGGATCTTCCGGGAGACTCCTTACCTGGTCGACTTCGATGCCGTCAACAACCGCGAGTACGACATCACCCTGTCCACTGTCAGCGCGCCGGACGGCACCCGGCATCAGGTCCTGGAAGAAACCGAGGGCTTCAACCGCCGTTTTCGCATCGGCGATCCAAACAAAGAAGTTTCCGGTAAACAGACCTATCGTCTGTCCTATCGCCTGAGCGGGGCGCTGAACGCGTTTCCGGATCATGACGAGCTGTTCTGGAATGCGAGCGGAGAGTGGCCCGTGCGTATGGCGGCCGCTTCCATCACCGTTCGTGCGCCGGCGGGGTCGATCCAGAAGGTCGATTGTTTTCAGGGACCGAAGGGATCGACCGACCGGTGCGTTTCGCGTTTCTCGCGCGATCAGGCCACGTTCACCGCAACGCGCGCACTCGAAGAGAGCGAGCAATTGACGATCGTCGTCGCGCTCAGGAAGGGCGCTGTGGCGGAGCCGCGGCCGTTGCTCGTCAGGAAGCCGCGCGGCGTCTTCGAGTTCTTCGAGCTGACGCCACTCGTCGGCGCGGTCACGGTTTTCGGCTTGCTGATCGCGGTGGGCGGCGTCGGCGCGATCTGGTGGCAGATCGGCCGCGATCGTCAATCGGTCGCGCTGCACACGCAGTCGCCGGACGTACCCGACGAGCGCGTGCCGTTGTTTGGCGCGCGGCCGATTGGCGTCGAGTTTCAGCCGCCCGACAACATCCGGCCCGGCCAGATGGGGCTGCTCGTGGACGAACGCGCGGATACCCTCGACGTGACGGCGACCATCGTCGATCTCGCCGTGCGCGGGTATCTGAGCATTCGCGAGCTGCCGAAGGAAGGCTGGTTCGGGAAGAAGGACTGGCAGCTCGATCGTCTCCGGGAAGCAGATTCCAGCCTCCTGGACTACGAGCGTCTCGTCCTCGCCGGTCTGTTCGAGTCAGGCTCCTCGCGGAAGCTTTCCGAGCTCAAGAACAAGTTCTACGACGATCTCGCCCGCGCCAAGAAAGCGCTGTACGCCGACTCGGTGCAGCGCGGCTGGTTCCCGAAAAATCCCAACTCGGTCCGCATGCTGTCACGCGCATCGGGGATCCTGGCCGTCATTGCCGGCGTCGGCCTGACGATCATGCTCGGGCGCGAATCGGGCGACGGGCTGCTGGGCCTGCCGGTTGTCGTCGGCGGAACGCTGCTGGCGATGCTTGCCCGCACGATGCCGCGCCGCACGGCCGCCGGACGGGAAATGATGCGCCGGACGCTCGGCTTCGCCAAGTACATCAAGACTGCCGAGACGCACCAGCAGGCGTTCGCCGAGCGCGCGAACATCTTCACCGCCTATCTGCCGTACGCCATCGCGTTCAAATGCGTGGACCGGTGGGCGCGCGCGTTTCAGGACATCGACATGCAGAAGGCGACCGCGACCTGGTACGCCGGCTCGTCCGCGTTCGACCCACACAGCTTTTCGTCGAATGTCTCGAGCTTCTCGTCGTCGGTGTCGACCGTGATGGCCTCGACACCCGGCGGCTCGGGCGGGAGCGGCTTCAGCGGCGGATCGTCGGGCGGCGGCGGTGGCGGCGGTGGCGGGGGCAGCTGGTGACGCTGACGGGCTTCGTGACGGCAATCGCGGCGGTCACGCTTGCCGGCGTGCTGCTCTACAACGGCCTCGTCCGCGCGCGCTTGCGCGTGCGCGAGGCGTGGAGCGCCATCGACGTTCAACTGCAGCGTCGCGCGTCGCTCATTCCGAATCTCGTGGAAAGCGTGAAGGGCTACGCGGAATACGAGCGCGGAACGCTGCGCCGCGTCGTCGAGGCGCGAACGGCGCTGGGCAACGCCGCGACACCTGCCGCGGCCGCGCGCGCCAACGATGATCTGACCGGCGCGCTGGGAACGTTCTTCGCGATCGCCGAGGCGTATCCGGACCTCAAAGCCAACCAGCGGTTCGCGCAGCTGCAGACGGATCTGACCGACACGGAAAACAAGGTCGCGTTCGCGCGCAACTACTACAACGGCGCTGTCGAGGCGTACAACATCAAAGTCCAGAGTTTTCCTGGGATGCTCCTGGCGCGGCCGCTTGGATTCCCGTCAGCGGAGTTTTTCACGGCGGACGGTCAACCCTCTCTGCGCTTCATGGGGAGCTGACGCGCCACATCAGACTTCCGCCGCGCGTCGAACAGGCATATTCTCTTCGCACCTAAAACTTCCGGAGGTGGTCTATGACCCACCTGCTGCCTGTCGTGCCGCGTTGGAAAGGGCCAGCGTGTCTCGCGGCCGTGCTCGCACTTGGCGGAACCCTGGTCTTCAGCCAGGGCGCTCGACCAGGCCCAGACGTCTACGGATCGCTTCGGTGGCGGTACGTCGGACCGGAAGGCAACCGCGTGAGCGCCGTGGTCGGGGTTCCAGGCGATCCGTTGACGTATTACGCGGGTTCAGCCTCGGGCGGCATCTTCAAGACCTCTGACGGCGGACTGAATTGGGCGCCAATCTTCGACGGCCAGCCGGTACATTCCATCGGCGATCTCGCGGTCGCGCCCGGCGATCCGAGCATCGTGTGGGCAGGCACCGGCGAAGCCTGCATCCGCAGTCACATCTCCGTCGGCGAAGGCATCTTCAAGTCCACGGATGCGGGCCGCACGTGGACGCGGATGGGGCTCGAAAAGACGGGCCGCATCGGTCGCGTGCTGATTCACC
>JBLNGH010000630.1:0-5617 GCA_050264575.1 Acidobacteriota bacterium
ACGGCGACGTGATCGGGATGGTAATAGCCGCCGTGCGGATCGAAGGTCAGGACGACCTGCGGCTTGACGCGCGCGATGACCTGCTTGATCGCGCCCTCGACTTCGAGCATGTCGACGTTGACCAGCGCGCGTGGATCGTCGCGTCGCAGCCGGTCCTTGCGCGCCGAGTCGTGGAATCCGAGAAGCACGGGCTCGTCCAGGCCAAGCCGCGTGCACGAGACGCGCAGCTCCTCGGCGCGGAGCGCGCCGAGATCATCGACGCTGCCAACCGACGGATGCGGTTTCCCCGCCTCACCGTTGGTGGCGCACGCGACGGTCACGCGGGCCCCGCGCTCGCTCCAATGTGCCAGCACGCCCCCATGAAAGATCTCATCGTCGGGATGCGCGAAGACCGCCAGCAGGGATGGGTGTGTGTCGCGAGTCATGAACGGCTCCGTCTGCTCGGCTACTCGACCTTGACGAGCTTGATGGTGGCCGGATTTGCGATCGGCCCGTTCTGATTGCGTTTCGGCGTGACGGTGAGTGTGTCGCCGGTCAGCATCCAGGTATAGACCACGAACGCGCCGGGCGCCATCGCCGCGGGATTCTTCGCGACGATCGGACGCATCGTGAGTTCGTGATCACCGGTGATTTCGTACGTGCCAGCCTCGCCCACGAATGGTCCCCAGACCGCGCGGAGCTCGTCGGCCGTGGCCGCGGCCGGATTCGCAAGCTCCGGGCGCGGTTGTTCCAGGTAGATCCGACTGTAGTAGTGGGCGGAGATGATGGTGAGGTCTGCCTGGGGCTTGACGGTCCCTGCTGCCGGACCTGTCATCGTCACCTCGGAGACTTTCCATACCCCTGGCAAGGACGGTTTGGCAGGTTGGCCGGCCACCCGGTCACCTGTGAACAGCACTGCCACGAACATTCCGATCCCCAAGGCTGTGATCGACGATTTGCTGCGGGACATGATGCCTCCTTTGTGCCGAGCGAGAACGCCGGGAAGCGACGCGTTCGGCCGACGACGCAGTGTCGGACAGGTCACGCGGCGCCTCAAGCGCAACGATGTGCCGTCATGGCGGTGGCGCGTCATGGCGCACCTCGTGCGCTATCCTCAGAGCCGTGGGCGATGAGACGCCTCCGAAGGAACCGGCGTCAGGGACGCGGCCGCAGCGGCTCGATTCCTGGAAGGAGATCGCCTCGCATCTCGGACGCGGCATTCGGACGGTTCAGCGGTGGGAACGGGATGAAGGGCTGCCGGTCCATCGGCTCGACCATATCAAGCGCGGGACGGTCTATGCCGATCGCGATGAGCTCGCCGCCTGGTGGGAAAGCCGGCAGCGGGCGCCCGCGGCCAGTTTTCCCGCTCCCGCACGCGAGCGTCGGGTCGTCCGGCAGTTCGAGCGCGTGACGTCCACGTCGGCGGTGACATTCTCACCGTCGTTCTCTTCCGACGGAAAGATGATTGCGTACGTGTCCGACGCCGGCCGGGACGGCGAGACTCCCCAGATCTGGCTGCAACAGATTGGCGGCGCGGCGATTCGCGTGACATCCGGTCAGTGCGAGTGCGCGGATCCGTCGTTCTCTCACGACGACACGCGCATCATCTTCACAGCGCAGGGCGACGAGGGTCTCAACCTGTACGAGACGCCGGCGTTCGGCGGCACGCCTCGACTCCTGAAACGCGCGGCGAAGAGCGGCCGCCTGTCGCGCGACGGGCAGTCGCTCGCATACGTGTCCCTCGCATCGCCGCACGGTGTGCGCATCGCCGCCGCCGACGGCACTGGCGATCGGAACGTCGGCGATCTGACTGACGTGGTGTTCGTCATCTGGTCGGCGACCTCGACGCACGTGCTTGTCCACGCCCATCCGCGCCCGGACCTCGAGCCGGACTACTGGATCGTTCCAGTCGACGGCGGTCCGGCGGTGAACACAGGAGTCCTTCAGCGATCGAGAGAGATGGGGCTGTTCGTAATGTCGTCGCCGCCGGTCTGGGCCGATGACGCGTTGATCTTTGCGGCGGCCGGCCGGCACGGGGTCGGACTGTATCGTCAGCGCCTGGACGGCTATCGCGCCGTCGGCGCTCCTGAACCGCTCTCGCCGGGAACCGAGCTGAACTGGTATCCGACAGTTGCCGGCGGCCGGTTGGCGTTCGTCAGCGCCCACGGGGACATGAATCTCTGGTCGACCGCGATCGACGCCGCCAGCGGTCAGACGTACGGACCGTTGCGCCGGCTGACGCGCGGCCCGGGCATCCTCGGTCATCTGACGATCACGGCCGACGGCCGGATGCTCGCGTACTTCTCGAGCCGCTCCGGCGAAGCGGATGTGTATGTGCGGGACCTGGAGAACGGATTGGAAACGGTCGTCTCGACCGAGCCGGCCGGCGTCGGCAAAGGCTTTCCCGCCCTCTCGCCGAGCGGGCGGCAACTCGCATTCGGCATCAGGATGACGGGACCGCGTGCGTCGCGCCCGCTCTTCGTCGCCGACCTGACGACCGGCGGCTCGCGCCAGATTTGCGAGAACTGCGGCGCGAGGTCACGGCAGTGGCTGGACGAGCGCTACGTGCTTGTCGAGACCTTCGGGTCGCATCTCAACAGGTTTCTTGTCGTCGACACGACGGACGGTTCACAGCGCGACCTGCTCGGCAGCGCGGACCGGTCGCTCTCCAATCCCCGCGTGTCGCCTGATGGCCGGTGGCTGGCCTTCGATGCGACGACGCCCGGCCGTCCCCCGAGCGTCATCGTCGCGCCGCTCTCGCTGACGTCAGCGCCGGCAGAGACCGAGTGGATCGTCGTCGAGGAGCGCGCAAGCCACCCCTTCTGGTCTCGCGACGGCCGACTGCTCTACTACCTGACGACGACGCCGACGGTCGAGCTTCGCGGCCAGGTCCGCGCCCGCCCCATGGCGAAAGAATCAGGCGCGCCGGAAGGCGACGCCTTCACGGTCCTGACGCTCCGCGAGACGCTCGCAACGACCGTTGTCACCGGCACCGCCCCGA
Organism: Acidobacteriota bacterium; assembly: GCA_050264575.1. Lineage (GTDB taxonomy): Bacteria > Acidobacteriota > Vicinamibacteria > Vicinamibacterales > SCN-69-37 > DASQFI01. The sequence goes on from JBLNGH010000630.1 coordinate 2,981, forward strand.
TCGCGGCGCCGGATCAGATCCTGCTCGTCCTCGGCGATTTTCGGGGCGATATCTGGATGATGGAGTTGGAACGGTAACAGATGTTGGGCGGGGCGTCAGCCCCACGCCCAGCCGGCCCTGAAGGGCCGGCCTACATCTGACTGCGCAGGTACAGCAGCCCGCAGCCGAGGATGAGACCGATGACCGCCCGGTACTCGCGATTGGCCTTCACGCGCGCGAGACTGAACGGCCGATCGCTCGGCACTGCGCGCCCTTCACGGTACGCGGAGTACTCGCCGGCGAACCGCGCGTCGAGCGTCGCCTCTTCGGCGCGCGCAGCCGACACCAGCGCCACGACGACGTAGACGCCGACGACGAATGCAGACGAGAGGCTCCGCGCGGCGATCATGAAGCCGATCCCCATGATCGCGGAGCCGGCATACAGCGGATGGCGGATGAATCGGTACGGGCCGCTTCGCGTGATTTCGCGTCCCTTGTCGATGTGCCCCGCGGCCCACAGCCGGATGAACTCGCCAACGGTCGCGACCGTCATGCCAGCCAGGACGGACACCGGCGTCGGCCGCGCAAGCCAGAATGCGATTGCGCCGCACACGAATCCGAGGGGTACTCGCAAACGAGTCACGCGGTTGCCGGATTGACGGCCTGACGGAGACGCCTGTCAATCGCGGCCGCCACCTCGTCGACGGAAATCGATCCCAGACACCAGTGCTCATCGTCGCGGCGGCAGCGCCGCTCGTAGTGACAGTCGCAGACGTCGTAGCGCGAGAGGGACAGATCCTGCTCGTTCCACGGTCCGTTGCGCCGTGGATTCGTCGGACCGAAGAGACCGACGGCCGGGACCCCGACGGCGGCCGCGATGTGCAACGGGCCGGTGTCTCCGGAGACGATCAGGCGCGCGTGCCGCGCCAGCGCGACGAGATCGTGAAGCGACGTTTCCGGCGCGGCGACGGCTGCGCCCTCCGAAGCCTGAACGATGGTGCCGGCGATCTCCTGTTCGCCCGGTCCCCACAGGACGATCGACGCCAGGCCGTGCCGGTCGCGGATTCTCGCCGTCACTCGTCCGAACGCCGTAGACGGCCAGCGTTTGTTCGGCCAGGCGGCCCCGGGATTGATCAGCGCGTAGTGCGCGGACAGTCCGGCCCGCGCAAGCGATTCGCGTACGGTGGTCACGACTCGCGTATCTGTTTCGATCAGCGGGAATTCGAGCGCGTCGGTCGCCGCGCCGATCGAGCCGGCGAGCGCCAGGTTCTTCTCGATGACGTGCTGGCCGGCTCCGGCCTCCACGCGCGTGGAATAGAAAGGCGCGGCCAGACCCTCCCGCGCCGCTTTTCGCGTGAAGCCGATCACCCGCTGCGCGCCTGAGAGACGGGCCAGCGCCGCCGACTTGAGCAGACCCTGAAAATCGAGCGCGACGTCATACGCGCGCGCGCGCAACTCGCTTCTCGCGGCCAGCCACGCGCCGGCGGACCGATCGCGAAGCACGATGACCGAAGCAAGGAGCGGCACCAGCGCGAGGAAGTCTCGATGCGGCGCGTCGACGAGCCAGTCGATCTCGGCCGCGGGAAACGTGCGATGGATTGCGCTCACCGCCGGAAGCGTGTGCACGAGGTCGCCGAGCGATCCAAGCCGGACGACGAGCAGCCGTTTCACGTCACCCCGTCTTGCCGCCGGGCGATGGATGGGCGCCGGCGCCGATTCGCGCGAGCAAGTCGCGCGTCGAATGATCCTTGGGATCGCCGACGATGGCGACGCGGCCGCCGTACGCGCGCACCGCGTCGCGCTCCGGAACCGTCTCGGGCGTGTAGTCGGTGCCTTTGCAGTGCACGTCCGGCTTCAGCACGCCGAGCAGCCGATCGACCGTGAGCTCCGGAAAGACGACGACGTAATCGACGCCGCGCACGGCCGCGATCACTTCCGCGCGCGCCGCGGCCGGCACGATCGGCCGCCCGTCTCCCTTCAACCGTCGCACCGAGGCATCGTCGTTCACGGCGACGACGAGCCGATCGGCCTCACGGGCCGCGCCGTCAAGATAACGCACGTGCCCGACATGGAGGATGTCGAAGCAGCCGTTCGCCAACGCGATCGTCCGGCCGTGCCGGCGATCGTCAGCCACGCGCGAAAGCAGTTCGGTCTCTGTCACCACCATGCGCGATCACGCCCATCACGTCAGCGCGGCTGCCAGCTCGGCGGCGCTCACCGTCGCGGTGCCGCGTTTCATCACGACGAGGCCGCCGGCATGATTGGCGAGGCGCGCCGCCTCCGCGAAGCTGGCGCCCGCCGCCAGCGCCACCGCAAACGTCGCGATGACGGTATCACCGGCGCCGGTCACGTCGGCAACCTCGTCGGAGCCGACGATCGGAATGTGATCGGTCGGTTGGCCCGACTCGAAGAGCGCCATGCCGCGGCTGCCGCGCGTCACGAGGACCGCGCGGCAACCCAGCTGGGCGAGCAACGCGCGTCCTGCCCGCTCGAGGACCGAGAGATCGTCGTTGATGCGCACGCCGAGCAGCGCCTCGACCTCGGACTCGTTCGGCGTGCACGCGGTCATGCCCGTGAAACTTGTGAGGCTGTAGCGCGAATCGACGAGGACGAGCGGCGGCTTCTTGAGCCTGGCCGATTCGACCGCACGCCGCCAGA
>JBLNGH010000631.1:0-3916 GCA_050264575.1 Acidobacteriota bacterium
GTGAGACAAGACAGTCGAGACATGCCTTGTAGCCTAACAGGTGGGCGGGATTGGCGCGCGAGGCGCTGCGCCTGCAGCGCGTCCTCCTCTCTTCCACGCCAGCCGTCAAGTCGGTATGGCGTCGCCACCGACCGCCGCGCAGTTCGCCGTCGCGTGAATGCTGGCGAAAGGCGCCGCGATCGTGCCGAGTTTCGGCGCGCGAACGAGAGCGCAACAGGCCGACTCGCTCGGCGCGTTGCAGCTCTCGTTAACGCCCGCCGCGAGCGCTAAAGCTCATCTCGGCGAGGCGAGATCTTGGGAAGTTTGCTCGCGAGCGCGGCTCGCCTCGGCCTTCGCATCCAGATCCGGCTTGAACTCGGAGATGACCGACTCGAGCGTTCGTCCCTCGTTCAGCACATGATGTTTCAACACCACGAACGGGACCTGCGTGTTGTGTGACGCGTGCGCGATCGTCGCGAAGTCTCTCCAGTCCTTGAAGCCCTCGGCCGCCGAATCCATGTTCGTGCCCCGATTGAGAAGCGGCTTCAACCGATGTTCCAGCTCCGGGGACTGGGGCGACACGGGTCGCATCGCAACGGCCGACTCCGCGTCCGCGGGACTCGCCGCGACCGGCTTCGCCGATCGTTCTGTCGCGAGGCGTGCCGCCGGAGCGTTGGCCACCGTCGCCGAGTCAGGCGTCGTCGATTCGCGATGATTCGCGATCGATAGTCCAATGCCGACCGCAAGGGCGCCGGCGAATCCGATCGTCAGCAGCGTAGCTTTGCCGAACGTCATGAAAACACCTCCGTCCCCTGACACTGCAAGAACCGTGACGCACCGCGGAAGCGGCAGGTGTCGCACGTGGGTAACGCTTTGCCCAGTTGGGCCAGCACATAGGCCTATTCTCGGGAGCCTGTCCGCAGAGCCTCGGAGAAACGTGGCGTCCGCGGGTGTAACATCCGGCGCATCGGGGATCGAAGAAATGACGATGCTCGCAGTTGCTCTTGTTCTTCTCTCAGCCCCTGGGGATCAAGACCGATCTGATCGCGGCGAGACCGCCGACGTCTTTGCCATTTATCTCGTCGCAGAGCCGGTGGATCGACGCATTCCCGGCTATGGTAAGGGCGATTGGTCTCACCTTCGCCTTTCAGTCTCGCCGCTGATTGCCGGCGATGACATCATCAGCTATGACTTTTCGACGCACGTCATGAGGTTGCGACGGGAGGCGCTGGCCAGGATTCCACGTCCACCGGTTGACGGCACACCATTCGTCGTTGTTGCCCATGGCCATCGCGTCTACTTGGGTATGTTCATGACCCTTGCTTCGTCCCATTCGTTGGCCGTACCCGCTATCGTGGTCGACCGATACGTGATGGACCCTACTCAACCCAGGGATACGCTAGTGATCGAGCGAAGCTATCCGACGCCCACATTTGGAGTTGGCCCAGATCCGCGCGGCGACGAGCGCATCAAGGCGGCTCTAACGGCGCTGCAGAAGCTGAAGAGGGCGTCTCATCTGTGCTACCCTCGAACCTGAGCGTGGCCGCAGTCCAGACAGGAGACCGGCATGAAGTTCGCCGTCGCAATCCTGGCCCTCGTGACCCTGTCCGGTTGCTCCGCTGGCACGTCTGATCGTCTTCCGACAGTCCCCAGTCCGACCCCGGCAATTCCTCCCACGTCATCGTCGGGAATCATCTGGGTGATGGTGATCGAAGAGCGTGGGACAGGGATCTGCATTCCCGGCGCAACGATTCAAACAGTCGGCCAGTCGGGCGAGGTCGGTGAAAAAATCACGCAGGAGCCCTGCGCTGCCTGGGATTACGCCGGCGGCGTCGAGTTGAAGGGGCTGACGCCTGGCGTCGAGGCGAAGCTCCGCGGTTCCGCACCCGGCTATGTGACGCGCGACCAGTCGTGTCTTCCGAGCGTGGGCTCATTATCGGCTGTCTTTATCGAGCTGTCCCGCGAACAATCAAAGTAAATCGCATTCAATCGTTCGGCGAGCGACAGGAAGCTGACAAAATCGACCACTTCGACCGCGACGGTGTTCGCGAGCAGCAGCGCCCCAATCAGCACGCCCGAAAGTCGCAGCTGCCAGAGTTGGACGACCGCTATTCGTGGCCCCCACGGGAACGATCACGGCCAGGATTCTTCGCTCCCGGGCAGCAGTCAGATCGATGTCTCTAAGCTCGGACATGGAAGCCCAACGGGCGCTCATGCCGGCTGTCTGAAATACTGGCTCTTCCGCTCCGGGGTCCATTCCTTGTGCGTCTCTCCCATCGCCCAAACGAGCGCGCCTGCCAGTGCCAGATAGGCAAGGGCCATCTTGATCTTCTGATCGAGCGTCGCGGGTTGGACGTCGGGACCATGCCCGATGCCGTGCCGGATGCCATGCCACAGGCGCGGCAATGAGGAAATGACGAGAACGATGATCATCGGGTTGCGGAAGTGGCCGGTCACGAAGCCGGCGACGAGCCCAATGATTCCCACCAGCCAGAGATACGGTGAAACGGCGCCGATGATCCAGCCACCATCGAGCGGGAACACGGGCATCAAGTTGAAGAGGTTGATCATGAAGCCGACGTAGGCGAGACCGAGAAACAGCTCGTTTTGCGTCGTCGCGTAGATCCACCAGCAGGCAAGAGCGCCGATGGACCCGGCGATCGGGCCGCCGATTCCCATCACGGCCTCGTTCCACGCCGATTTGCCTTCCGCTTTCGCGATGATGAGCGCCCCCATGAAGGGGATGAAGATCGGCGCGGAGATCGGGAGCCCCTGGCGCCACGCCACGAAGACGTGGCCCATTTCGTGGACGAAGATCAGGAGCACGAACCCGGCCGCGAAACTCCAGCCGAATGCGAGCGAGTAGAGCCATACGCTCACGAACATCGAGCCCGTCGTCGTCAGGACCTTGCCGAGCTTGAGGACCTTGAGCGTGGGCAGGAGGAACATCGCGACCGTCTTCAGCTTTGTCAGGACCAGCAGACCGAGTGCGGCGAGCGCCGGCAGCCCGCGCCTGCTGTTCCGTCTCTTCCTGCCCGTTGGTGTCGGTTCGGCAGGCTGGACCGGAGGCGCCTCCGATGGGTTGACCGACGGCCCTTCTTGAGCCCATTGCACGTACGAAGAATACCCGGGAAAGCAAACTATGATGGGCCGCGGAAGCATGAGGCGCACTCATCGCCGGACGTACGGCCCGCTCATCGCGTGTATGGCGTCGGTCGTGTTGCTGCCGGTTGGCACTCTTGCGCGCGCGCAGGAACGCCCCGCGCAGTCGATCGTCGATGGCGTTGTCAATGCCGTCTGTCAGAAACAGATCGTGCTGTTGGGTGAGCTGCCGACCCATGGAGAGGCGCACACCTTCGACGCGAAGTCGAAGATCGCGGATCGGCTGATGGCGCAGTGCGGCTTCAGTGCGATTTTGTTCGAGGCCCCTATCTACGATTTCATCGGACTGGAGCGGGCCGCCCAAACGCGCACCGCCACGCCGGAGCAGTTGGACAACGCCATCGGTCGATTCTGGTGGACGCGCGAGCTGACGCCGTGGCGCCGCGCGCTGTTCGAGGCCGCGACGCGGCACCGGGTGGTGGTGGGAGGACTCGACGATCAAGTGAGCATCACCTCTCACTACGCCGAGGCGGCACTGCCCCGGCTGATTGCCGCGGCATCCTCCGAGAGCGCCGCGACGGAGTGCCGGCAAGCTGTCAGCCGTCACGTGGGCTGGACGTATGACGCCAAGCACCCGTTCGATGAACGAGAACAGCTGCGGCTGCAAGAGTGTGCGCGCAACGCGGCGGATGCTGCCGCGGCAACCCGATCACTCGACGCGGCGGACCGCGTCATGCTGGAGAGCTTTGCCAGATATGCCGACCGCCAGCGCCTGGGCCTGACGTCGGGCCGTGACGAATCGATGTATCAAAACCTGGTGTGGTATCTCGAACGG
>JBLNGH010000632.1:0-3359 GCA_050264575.1 Acidobacteriota bacterium
GGGGACGAAGTCCCCCCGCCTAAGATAAGATGCGAGACGATCGCCTGCCATGAAGGAGTCTCCCTGCTGATGGCCGCCGCCGAGGAGTCCGTCCGCCGAACGGTGTTCTGCGTCAAGCTCAAGCGCGAGCTGCCGGGTCTTGACGCGCCGCCGTGGCCCGGACCGCTCGGCCAGCGCATCTACGAGCACGTCTCGCGGGAGGCCTGGGAGCTGTGGGAAGAGCGGATGAAGATGATCCTCAACGAATACCGCCTTCTCCCGTTTCAGAAGGAAGCGCAGGAGCTCGTCGCGCGCCACATGGAAGAGTTTTTTTTCGGCAGTGACGCGGCGCTTCCACCGGGATATGTCCCGCAACAGTGAGATCCGAATCCGTTCGTGAGTCGTTGATCTTCTGAGGAGGCGAATCGTGGCAACAGCTCCGCTACGCGATCAACCCGTCAGCGAAACGGTCTCGACCGATCGCTCCTTCTTCGGACATCCGCGGGGATTGTCGACGCTCTTCTTCAGCGAGATGTGGGAGCGCTTCAGCTACTACGGGATGCGCGGGTTCCTCATCCTGTACATGACCGCTCCGCTGGCCACGGGCGGCATGGGTCTCGACACGGCGGCCGCGGCCGCCATCTACGGCACGTACACCTCAATGGTGTACCTCATGAGCCTGCCGGGCGGCTGGATCGCCGACCGGCTGATCGGCCAGCGACGCGCCGTCCTCTACGGCGGCATCCTGATCGCCTCGGGACATTTCTCGCTGGCGGTGCCGATGACCGCCACCTTCTATCTCGGGCTGATTCTCGTCGTGTTGGGCACCGGTCTGCTTAAACCGAACATCAGCGTCATCGTCGGCCAGCTGTATTCGCAGCAGGACATCCGGCGCGATGCCGCCTTTTCGATTTTCTACATGGGGATCAACCTCGGCGCCTGGCTCGGCCCGCTCATCACCGGCTATCTCGCGCAGGACCCGGGATTCCGCGCGCGAATCGCGGCCTGGGGTCTCGACCCGAATTCGGCGTGGCATTGGGGGTTCGGCGCGGCCGGCGTCGGCATGACGCTCGGACTCATCCAGTACGTGTTGGGCGGCCGGCGCCTTGGAACGGCCGGGCTGTACCCAACGAGGCCTGAATCGCCCGACGCCGCGGCGAAGATCAAGCAGCAGGCCACGATCTGGCTCGGCGGCGGCCTGGCGGTGCTGGTCTTGCTTGGCCTCGCGATCGCGACGGGCGTCCTGCCGGTGACCCCGCAACAGATCACCGGCGCGTACGGCTACGTCCTGCTCGGCGTCACCGTGGTGTTCTTTGGCTCGTTCTACACCGCCGGCAATTGGACGCCGGTCGAGCGCAAGCGCCTCTACATGATTGGCGTCTACTTCGTCGCCGCCGCGCTGTTCTGGTCGGTGTTCGAGCAGGCGGGATCGACGCTCAATCTGTTCGCCGAGCGCAGTACGAACAACGTCATGCCCATCAAGGGCGAGTTCCCGAGCAGCTGGTGGCAGTCGGTGAACGCGATGCTCATCTTCATTCTCGCCCCAGCGTTCGCCTGGTTATGGGTGAAACTCGGCACCCGCCAGCCGGCGACCCCGACCAAGTTCGCGCTCGGCCTCATCGGCGTGGGCGCCGGATTTCTCTACCTGGTGCCAGCCACGCAGATCGCCGAAACCGGCGCGAAGGTCGGCGTGTCCTGGTTGTTCATGGTGTACCTGCTGCACACGATCGGTGAACTGTGCCTCAGCCCCGTCGGTCTCAGCGCAATGACCAAGCTCGCGCCGGCGCGGATCGTGAGCCTGATGATGGGTGTCTGGTTCCTGGGCGCGTCGGTCGGCAACTTCCTCGGCGGCCAGGCGGCGTCGTTCTACGAAACGCTGCCCCTGCCAACACTGCTCACCACGGTGGCGATCGTGCCGATGGTCATGGGAATGCTGATGCTGCTATTCAGGCGAAAGCTCACGGAACTGCAGGGCGGATTGCAGTAGCGCACGACAATGCCATTAGAGGAATATCAGAAGAAACGCAACTTCGCGCGATCGCCGGAACCGAAAGGCGACGCCGGCGCGGCGCGCACGGCTCGCAAAGGCAAGCCGCTGTTCTTCTGCGTCCAGAAGCATCTGGCAAGCCACCTGCACTACGACTTCCGGCTCGAGTACGACGGCGTCTTGCTTTCGTGGGCCGTGCCGAAGGGCCCGTCGCTCGATCCGAAGGTCAAACGGCTCGCGATGCACGTCGAAGATCATCCGATCGAGTACGGCACGTTCGAGGGCGTGATTCCGGAAGGCTACGGCGCGGGCCTCGTGATGCTCTGGGATCAGGGCACCTGGACGCCGCAGACCGACGACGTGGCCAAGGCGCTGGCCAAGGGCGACCTCAAATTCACGCTCGACGGCTACAAGCTCAAGGGGTCGTGGGTGCTAGTGCGGACGCGTGGGTACTCCAGTGGCGGCGGCGACCGCAGCTGGCTGCTCATCAAGCATCGCGACGACTGGGCGGGCGACGTCGACATCACGACGTTCGCGCCGCTCAGCGTCAAGAGCAATCAGGACTTTCCGGAGATTCTCGCCGCCGACAATCCGGACGTCTGGAAGACCAATCGTCCCGCAACGGGTGGGGAGACCGGCGCGATGCTCCAGGAGATCATCGCGAAGGCAGCGCAATTGAAGCTCGAGCGCATGACCAAGGGAACGCGCACGCGAACGGCAGCGGCCCCGGCACGTCGGAAGGCGCCATCCCGCCAGCCAGTCGCACAAACAGGCAAACGGGCACGACGTTCAGGAGATTCAAAATGAACACCACGTCGATTGTGAGACTGGCACTGGCACTCCTCGTCGTCGGCGCGGTTCCGGCGTCGGCACAGCAGCAGACTCCCCCGCCTCCGCCCGCGCAGGACAAGCCTGCCGACGCCAAGGCCGCAGCGTCGATCGCCGGCAAGTGGGACATGACCGCCGAGACGCCGCAGGGCACCACACCCGTGACGCTCGTCATGAAGCTCGACGGCAAGAAGGTCACCGGCACGATGACCGGCCCTCAGGGCGAGATCCCGCTCGAAGGTGAATTCGCCGATGGCAAGCTGAACATGACGATCACGCTTCAAGGTGGCAGCGGAGACATGAGCATCACCTTCAATGGCGCATTGAAGGAAGACGGGACGCTCGCCGGGACGTTCGACTTCGGTCAGGGTGCCATGAATTGGAAGGCACAAAGAGCGAAGGATAAGAACTGACAAGTACGATGGAGAAGAACAAAGAAGTACGCTGGACAAGAACAGAGAAGTACTGAGATCAAAAACAAGAAGTACGCTGAAACGCAGAAGTGCAGATCAAAAGAACAATGACAAAGTCATCCAAATCAATCGTGGTTTTCCTGGTGTTGTGG
>JBLNGH010000633.1:0-14728 GCA_050264575.1 Acidobacteriota bacterium
GCGGCGCGCGATCTGTGCGCGCCTGGTTGCGACTCTGAGCGAAGCAGGGCAACCCCACCCCGTCCGCGAGCCACCCGGCAACAATCTTGCACAGTCCGGTGAACGATGCTGCTGCGCCACGTCAACGACAGGTCGCCGGGCATACGCCGAGACGGCACGGGGAAACGTCTTGCCTATTTTTGGCCGGACGGCCGGCGCGTGCGCGACCGCGCGACGCTGGCGCGCATCCGCAGTCTCGTCATTCCGCCGGCGTGGCAGGATGTCTGGATCTGCCCCGCCGCGAACGGACACATCCAGGCCGTCGGCAGAGACGCGCGGCGTCGGAAGCAATACCGCTATCACCCGCGGTGGATTGCCGAACGTGACGCGGCGAAGTTCGAGCGCATGGCCGCGTTCGGCGCGGCGCTGCCCCGCCTGCGGCGGCGGGTCGAGCACGATCTGCGATCGCTGCCGCTATCACGGGCGCGCGTCCTCGCAACCGTCGTCCGGTTGCTCGAGCGGACGTTGATTCGAATCGGCAACGACGAGTACGCGCGGGCGAACAATTCGTACGGGTTGACGACACTCCGCAACCGGCACGTGCAGGTGCGCGGCTCGCGCATGCGATTCAAGTTTCGCGCGAAGAGCGGCGTGCTGCAGGAGGTCGAGCTCGACGATCCGATGCTCGCGCGAAGCGTGAAACGCCTGCAGGAGCTTCCGGGCCAGACGCTCTTTCAGTATCTCGATCCCGCGGGCGCGCCGCAGAAGATCGATTCGGCTGACGTCAACGAGTACCTGCGCGACAGCGCCGGCAACGACTTCACCGCCAAGGACGTCCGCACATGGTTCGGCACAGTACTGGCGGCGATGGCGCTGCAGCGCATCGCGGGACAGGCGCAGGACGAGCGCTCATCGACCGCGCGCAAGAAAGACGTCGTCGCCGCAATCGATCAAGTGAAAGAGGCGCTTGGCAACACGCGGGCGGTCTGCCGGAAGTGCTACGTCCATCCGGCCGTCCTGGAGGCGTACTTCGCCGGCGAGACGATTCGTCCGAGATCCGATCAGAAAACCGCAGGGCTGACGCCGGACGAGCGCGCTGTTCTCGACCTGCTTCGCCGCTGGAACACCCGAAATAGCCGGCTGGCCGTCTCGGCGTGAGCTCGCGGGCGAGGTGGGTTGCCCTGCAACTCCACCCCGTCCACTCGCAGCATCGGTGCTATTTCTTGCGCGGGTCGTCCTTCGGATCCACGTAGGTAATCTCGAAGGGCCCCATCCCCGAGATCACGATCTGCGTCGCGCCCTTGGCCTTGACGAAGTGCGTCATCTTCTGCGACATCGACGCATAGCTGCCCTGGGCCAGCGCCTTCATCCCCGCTTCGTCGTACTTGTCGCCCACACCGGCCATCAGCGTCCCGGAGATGACGATGAGGTTCTCGGCCGTCGGATGCCAATGCGGCCGCACGGTATAGCCGTCGGGGAACTTCGCGGAAATCATGAACGGCGCGGCTTGGCCCGGATCGCCCTGCAGCACGGCCATTTGCGCGCCAGTTGGCAGTCCTGGCGGCGCGGCACCCCACTTTACCTCTGCGGCTGGCATGAAGACATGTCCCTGCCCGCCCGACTGCGCCTGAGCGGTCGACAAGCCAAGGGCTAGGGCCAGGCCGAGCACCGCCATCAGTTTCGTTGTTCGCATGTGTCCTCCTCGGAATCGTTTTCCGGAACGTGGTCCAGCCTGCTCCAGCAAGCAGGTCGTGTCAAACACCTCGTGGCTCGCTAGCGCGACAGGATCCGGCGATAGCCCCCGGCGACGAGGGCCGCCACGTCAGCCAGGATCCTCGCCAGCCGCAGGCCGCCCGGGTACGCGAGATAGCGCGGCTCCCACACCGGATCGAATTGTGCAGCGTCTGTTCGCGGCCGCGGATGGAAATCGACTGCGTCGTTTCCGCCCAGGTCAGTCCGGCATGGACCAGGCCCGTCACCAGGACGAGCCCGCCGATGCGGTCACGCCACCCAGACGTCATTGCGACCGTTCTCCTTGGCGTTGTACAGCGCGGCATCGGCGGCACGGAACAGCGCTTCGCCAAGCTCCGCGTCGTCTCGTGAGTCGTTGCTCCAGCCGAGTGAGCGGCAGACCACGCCAACGCTGATCGACAGCGTGCCGGCAGGAAACGGCTGGCCGGCGAGCACCGGAGATGTCGCATGGACGGCCCTTCGAAGGTCGTCGGCGAACGTGTGTGCCGCCGTTCGCGTACACCCGGGGACCGCGATCACGAACTCGTCGCCGCCGTACCGGCAGGCCACGGCATGAGCGGGCGCCTGCGCCGCGAGAATCCGGCCGACGGTCCGCACGGCTTCCGCGCCCGCCAGATGGCCGTGCGCGTCGTTCAGCGACTTCAGCCGATCGACGTCGAGCACGAGCAACGCGAACGGCGTCTGCTCCGCGCGCGACACGCGAATCATGTCGGCGAGCCGCTGCTCGAACGAACGCAGATTGTGGAGGCCGGTCAGATCATCGGTCGTCGCCAGATGGTGCAGCCGGCGACGATCGTGGACGATTCTGGCGGTGATCAACCCCGCCGCGATGAACAGGACGACCTGCACGAAATCCCAGTGCCCGTACCCGCCGCTCATCAGCCGCGGGTTCGCGAGGTGATACAAGGCAATGGAGGCGACGGCCGTGGCGAGTCCGCCGCCGATCCCGAATCTGACGGCGGCAAGCACGATCGGGAGGTAATAGAGGTGCTGCACCGGCGCTGACCCCGTCACCCGATCGAGATCGAAGATCAGTACCAGCAGCGCGAGGACGCAGATCAGCACGCCGCCCGAGATCACCGTCGAGCCCCGTGCGACGTTGCGGCCGTCCCGGGGACGGCCGCCGCTGGTGAGACGCATGTGCGATTGATTCAACCCGCACGCAGCACGGGCTCCGGTCGACGCCGCGGAGCAAGGAGGAGGAGGAGGTGGCGTCCGTCACGCCGACGCGGAGCCCGTGCGGCAGGGTTGGCAGGCCTACTTCTTGCTCGTGCTCTTCGCCGGTTGGATGTTGGTCACTGCCATGTGCTCACCAGAGGAGTTGTCGCGATAGGTGAGCATGACTTTCTCCCCAGTCTTGAGCTTCGCGACTTCGTTGACGGCTTTGCCCTCAAGCCGCGCGCTCGACGTCTGACCCTGATCGTCCTTGACCGTGATGGTTTTGGTCTTTGCGTCATAGGACACGAATTCAGCGCCAACCGTGTGCGCTTTCGCAGGCGGAGTGGCTTTCGTATGCGCCGACGCCTGTTTCGCCGGCGCGGAAGGCTTCGACGTTGATTGCCCGGAGGCCAACGCCGGAAGCGCCACGAGCGACATGATTGCGAGCGGGAACAAAACCTTCTTCATAGCGGCGTATCTCCTTTGGGCACCAATCGACCCATGCTGCCGCTCTTTGCTCCTGCAAGCGTCTTGCCGCCCCGGAGACTGGTCGCGGGGCGCGTACAGCGGGTGTCGGTCGGACAAAACCGCCACACTGTGGCGCAGGAGCCCACGCGAACGCCGGCCGCTCATGCATGAATCGGCCCACACGTCGTGTCCACGCGGGTCGCGCGCGGCGCGAGGTCAACCGCGGTAGCATGAGTTGACGATGGCGCGTCGCACTGGCCTGTCGCTGCGGGCGCGATTGACGTTGCTGGTCGCGGTGGTCGTCGCCGTCGTGATCGGAATCGAGAGCTATCTCGAAATCAGCGTGTTCCAGAGCCGCGTCCAGCGCGACATTCTCGACGCCGCGAGCTCGACCGCCCAGGCGATTGCCGACGATTTGGAAGGGCGCGGCCCGGCCCGCGTCAGCGGCCCGCAGCTTCACGCGCTGCTGCACGACTTCATCGGCGCCGGCCCCGCGATCCGCGATATCGCCATCGTGATGCTTCAGCCGGACGGTCCCACCGTCGCGGCACGCACCTCGTCGGGCACGGCCGACGACCTGCTGCCGGTCGTGCGGCAGGCCGTCGAACGCGGCGAGCCGACCTGGAGCGGGGACGGGCGTGAACGTACGCTTGCCGCACCGCTGCTTCAGCAGGGGCGCGTCGTGGGCGCGGTCACCGTAACAGTTTCGTTGGCATCAATCGAGCAACTTCGATCCCGGGGGCGCGAAGTGACGATTTGGTTCGCGGTCCCGGCGATCGTCGTGTTGACCCTGCTCGTCGATTTGCTCTCACGGCGGTTCGTCCATGCTCCGCTCGCCGGAATCCGTCAGGCGATGCAGCGGGCGGGGGCGGGCGAACTGGGCGTTCGCGTCGACATCGGCCGCGACGACGAGATGGGGGCGGTCGCACATGGATTGAATGAAATGCTGGCCCGTGTCGAACGATTTCAGGCCGACTTGCAGGCGCGCGTTGACGACGCCACAAGCGAGCTCCGCCAGACGAACACGGACCTCGTCGAGAGCTACCATCGTGTCCTCACGCTGCGCGAGGCGCTGGCGCGGGCCGAGCAGTTGGCGGCACTCGGCCAGATGGCCGCCAATGTCGCGCACCAGATTGGGACCCCGCTCAATCTGATTTCCGGATACGTCCAGTTGATGATTGAAGAAGCCGGGGTCAGACCGGGGTCAGACTGGGGTCAGACCGGGGTCAGACCAGGGTCAGACCAGGGTCAGACCTCGCTTCACCGGCTCCAGACGATCGACGCGCAGATCCGACGGGTCACCGACATCGTGCGGTCGATGCTCGATTACGCGCGCCGGCCGCTACAGCGGGAAACCGTCAACGTGGCGGCGCTCGTGGATCAGGTGTGCGAAATCTCGCGGCCCGCGCTGCGCGCGGCCAATGTCGACGTCCGGGTGGAGGCGCCTGGATCGCTTCCGGCTATTTCAGCCGATCCGACGCAGCTCGAGCTCGCGCTGCTCAATCTCGTGAGCAACAGCCTCGATGCGATGCCGTCCGGCGGCCGGCTCGACATTGCCCTGTCCGAACAGTCCGGCGGTGTCCGGCTGGTGGTCGCCGACTCGGGAAGCGGCATTCCGGCCACGGTGCTGGCTCGCGTCTTCGAGCCCTGGGTCACGACGAAGGCGCCGGGCCGGGGTACGGGGCTGGGACTCAGCATCACCCGTGACGTGATCGAAAGTCACGGCGGCATCATCGGCGTGCGGAGCGAGCCCGGTCACGGGACGGTGTTTACGATCGATCTACCCGCCGCGAAGACTGCCGCGGCGGCCTCAGCCTAGCCATGTCACGAATCTTGATTGTCGACGACGATCGCGAAACGTGCCGGTTCATCGCCGAGCTGCTCGAGCACGATGATCGGCAATTCGTGCTGGCGCACGAAGCCGATGACGCCCTGCGGCTGGCGCGATCCGAGCCGTTCGACCTGGTGATCTCCGACATCAATCTGAACGCGGACCTGAGCGGCCTGCACGTGCTGAAAGCATTCAAGCAGGCGAACCCCTCCGGGCAGGTGCTGCTGATCAGCGGCTTCGGCACGCTCGAAACGGCGATCGACGCCGCCCGCGCGGGCGCGTTCGATTACATCAGCAAGCCGTTCAACATCGGCCAGATGAAGGCGATGGTCGAACGCGCGCTCGGCGAGCCCGACGTGAAGACCGAGCCACCGCCTCCCTCGCGCGTCGACGGGCCGTCAGGACTGCTCGGCCGCAGCGCGGCCATGGTCGACGTCTACAACCAGATCGCGCGCGCGGCCGCGTCCGAGGTGCCGGTCCTGATTGTCGGCGAGAGCGGCACCGGCAAAGAGCTCGTGGCACGCGCGATCCACCAGAACAGCCGGCGATCGGCGCGGCCATTCGTCGCCGTCAACTGCGGCGCGATCGCGGAGTCGCTGCTCGAGTCGGAGCTGTTCGGCCACGTGCGTGGCGCGTTCACCGGCGCCGTCGGCGACGCGAAAGGACTCTTCGAGCAGGCGCACGGCGGCACGATCTTTCTCGACGAAATCGGCGAGACCTCGCCGTCGCTGCAGGTCAAGCTCCTGCGCGTCCTCGAGGAAGGCGAGATCCGGCCGGTCGGGAGCAGCCGCACCATCCGCGTCGACAATCGTGTGCTCGCGGCCACGAATTCCGACCTCGAACGATCGGTCGCCGATCAGCGGTTCCGCAAGGATCTGTTCTACCGGCTCAGCGTGCTCGTCATTCGCGTCGCGCCGCTGCGCGATCGGCGCGACGACATCAAGCTCCTGTCGCAGAAGTTCCTCGAACGCGCCTGCGCGCGCGCGCAGCGGCAGGTCGAGTTGTCCGACGGCGCGCTGGAGGCGCTGATCACGTACGACTGGCCGGGAAACGTGCGTCAGCTCGAGAACGTGATCGAGCGGCTGGTGCTGTTCTCACGGGGCTCGTCGATCGAGGCGGAGGATCTGCCCTCGCCAATCGGCGGCAGCAAGCGTCAGAGCGTGCCGGAGGCGCTCTTCGAGGATCTCCCGACGCTGCAGGAGCTCGAGCGCCGCTACGCCCGCCACGTTCTGGACATCGTCGGCGGCAACCGCACTCGCGCCGCGCAGGTGCTCGGCATCGATCGCCGTACGCTCTACCGTATGGCGGAGGGGTTCGGGCTCGGACCGAAGGACGAGACCGAGCCAACACGATGAATCAGCCGCCGGCAAACGCCGGCTCGAGATCAGCGCACATCAGATCAAAGCACACATGAAGGACATGAAGAGAATGAAGGTCATGAAGGTTTCTTGATCTTCTTCATGTCCGTCACGCAGCGTCTATAATCGACCGCTCCGAACTCATAGATGGCGCTGACTACCGGTGCACGTTTAGGCCCGTACGAAATCCTCAGCCCCATCGGCGCGGGCGGAATGAGCGCCTGCGGCCGCGCCGAGCGAGTCTCGCCTCCGCCGAAGGCTCCGGCGGAGCTCGCCGAAGCTTGGCGTGAACTGCTGCCAAGCGAAGGCGGCAGCGAGCCGAGGCGCGGCTCCTGGCGCGGGGGTGGGGCCCCGCGCGGCTTCTTAAAGAAGACTCACCTCGCCCATTCCGAAGGGCACCGATGGGCCTGAGCGCGGGAACCCGTTTAGGCCCGTACGAAATCCTCAGCCCCATCGGCGCGGGCGGAATGGGCGAGGTTTACCGCGCTCATGACACGCGGCTGAACCGCGACGTCGCGATCAAGATCCTGCCGGCAGGCTTTGCCGTCGATCCCGATCGGCGCGCTCGATTCGAGCGTGAGGCACAGGCGGTCGCGTCGCTGTCGCATCCGAACGTCCTCGCGATTCACGACACCGGCGTCCACGACGGTCAGATGTTCGTCGTCACGGAGCTGCTCGTCGGCGAGACGCTCGCCGAGCGTCTGAAGGCCGGCGCCCTGCCCGTGCGCAAGGCGCTCGACACGGCTGCGCAGATCGCGCGCGGCCTGGCGGCGGCGCACGACAAGCAGGTCATTCATCGCGATCTGAAGCCCGAGAATCTGTTCCTGCTCCGCGACGGACGCGTCAAGATTCTGGACTTCGGCCTGGCGCGGCATCTGCCGTCGGCAAGCGGGGCGACCGAAACCGTGGCCGCCGGCACGGATCCCGGCGTGGTGATGGGGACCGTCGGGTACATGGCGCCGGAGCAGGTCCGCGGCGAGGTGGTGGACGCGCGCGCCGACCTCTTTGCCTTCGGCGCGGTGCTGTACGAAATGCTCACGGGACAGCGCGCCTTCCGGCGGGACACCGCGGCGGAGACGATGACGGCGATTCTGCGCGAGGATCCGCCGGAGCTGTCGCAGCAGCGCGCCGATCTCTCCCCCGCGCTCGATCGCATCGTCCGGCACTGTCTGGAGAAAGATCCGTCGGAGCGGTTTCAGAGCGCGCGCGACGTCGCGTTCGCGCTCGAGACGCTGTCAGGGTCAGCGCCGGCCACGGCGGATCATCATCCGGAGCGGCCCGCGAGCTCAGTGGGCCGACGCCCGTTCGCAATCGCGGTGGCTGTGGCGATTGCCGCGGTCGCCGTCGCGGCGGTTGCGTTGCTGTGGCCTCGAAATGTCCCTTCGCCAACGGAGACGCACACCGCCGCACCCATCGTGCTCGGAACGACGACGCAGGTGACCGCCGATGACGGGCTTGAAATCGATGCGGCGATCTCACCGGACGGCCGGTTGCTCGCGTACGCGGCCGGCACCGCGACGAGCATGCGCGTGTTCATCCGTCCCGTCAGCGGCGGCCGGACCATCGCACTTTCGGACGAAGCTCAGGCGCTGGAGTATCAGCCGCGCTGGTCGCCTGACGGCAGCCAAATCCTCTATTTGACACTGGCGGGCGCGTTCGTGGCATCGGCATTGGGAGGCAAGGGCAGCCGTGTCGCGGCAGCACCGGTTGATGCGGCCGCCTGGGCGCCCGATGGCAAGCGGATTCTGATCGTGCGGGACGACGCCTTGTCGACCATCGGCGTCACGGGCGGCGATGAACGGCACCTCGCGACCGCGCGCGAGCCGCACTCGTGCTCCTGGTCGCCGAACGACAAGTGGATCGCGTGTGCATCCAACAATCGAACAGCCAACGCGCCGGGACTCTTATTCGGCAACATCTCCCCGACATCGATTGTGCTCGTGCCTGCGAGGGGCGGCCCAATCGTCCCGCTCATTCAGGGCCCGACGCTCAATCAGAGTCCTGTCTGGTCGCCGGACGGGCGTCAGTTGTTTTTTGTCTCGAACCGCCAGGGGCCACGCGATATCTACGTGATGGATGTGGCAGACGACGGAACCGCTCGAGGTGAACCGCGCCGGGTGACTACCGGTCTCGGCGTACACTCGATCGCGTTCTCCGCTCGGGGCGAGCGGCTCACATACGTGACGTACAGCGCGCGCGCAAATGTCTGGTCGCTGCCGATTCCGGCGCGCGGCCCGGTGGACACCGCCAGTGCCCGCGTGGTCACCACGGGGAATCAGATCATCGAGGCCATGGCGGTCTCGCCGGACGGCCGTTGGCTCTTCTACGACTCCAATCTCCACCTCAACGCGGAGATCTTTCGCATGCCGATCGGCGGCGGGGCGGTCGAGCGGCTGACAACCGACCCGGCTGACGACTTCTGCCCGGATGTGTCGCCCGACGGCGCCGAGGTTGCGTACCACTCGTGGCGTACCGGCTCGCGCGACATCTTCGTCCAGAGGATCGAGGGTGGAACGGCGCAGCAGGTGACCGCCGCGGCGACACATGAATCGTATCCGTCCTGGTCGCCTGACGGCCGGGCCCTTTCGTTCTGGAGTCAGTCCGTCGAAGCCGGCGAGACTCGAGGATTGTTCATCGTCCGCCGCGATCAATCTGGAAGCTGGGGATCGCCATTGTCAATCCGTCGCGGGACGTCGTTCAAGGCGATGTGGCTGGAGGCGCGTTCGATTCTCTACCCGCGTCAGGGCGTGATCGAGATCATCGACGTCGACTCGAAGGCCGTACGGGTCGTGTATGCGCCCGCGGCGCCGGACGATCCGCGGGCTGAAAGCGTCGTCCGATCGGACGATGGTCAGAGCGTGTATTTCAAGAGCCATGATGCGGACCTGCGCGCGTCGCTCTGGAGTGTGCCGATTACCGGCGGACGGCCGAAGCCGCTGGTGCGTTTCAACGACCTCACCCACGGATCGATCCGCCCCGACTTTGCCGTCAAGGCGGGTCAGTTCTATTTCACGCTCGAAGATCGCCAGGCGGACATCTGGGTGGCGGAGGTGACGAAGCGCTGACGCTCGTCGAGCTACTTCTGGTTCAACTTCGCGCGCCAGCGCGCAGCCTGGTCCGGCTGCCCGGACTCGGCATAGAGCCTGGCCAGTTGCTCGACGGCGCTCTTGGTACTCGCGTGATTCTCACCGAGGTGTTTGGTGTATCCCTGGTACGCCGCCAACGTCGCCTGCTCGGCGTCCTGATAGCGTTTTTGTGACATGTACATCGACGCAAGCCGCAACAAGCTGATGCACGTGTCGGGGTGCTCGTCGCCGAGCACACGTCGTTTCGCCGCAATCGTTTTCAGGAACGTCGCCTCGGCGTCACTGTAGCGGTCCGAGGCCGCGTAAATCGTGGCGACATTGTGAAGCGCGCGAAGGGTGTCGGGATGATCGTCGCCCAATGCGCGGCGTCTGCCTTCAAACACCTCCATCGCGAGAGGCTCGGCTTCTCTGTAGCGGCCGCGCTGGTAGTAGAAATATTGCAGATTGTTCAGGGAGGCCAAGGTGTCCATGTGCGCGTCTCCGAGCACTCGCCGCTGCCTCGCCAGCGTGTCCCTGCCAAGACGTTC
Source organism: Acidobacteriota bacterium (assembly GCA_050264575.1). Classification (GTDB taxonomy): domain Bacteria; phylum Acidobacteriota; class Vicinamibacteria; order Vicinamibacterales; family SCN-69-37; genus DASQFI01. The sequence continues at coordinate 10,160 of JBLNGH010000633.1, forward strand.
GTAGTCGTCCCAACGCTTCTGGAGCAAGAACAAGCTCGCGAGATCGAAATTGGCCTGAAGTGTCTCCGGGTGGTCCTCGCCGAGCGCACGCCTACGCCGTTCCACCACGTCCCGGTACAGCGGCTCTGCCAGGTCGTGCCTCCGCTGGTACCAATAGAGGTTGGCGAGATTGTGCGCCGTCGCCAGCCTCTCGCGGCTGTCTGGGCCGGCTATCGCAGTCTGTGTCTGGAGCGCTTGTTCAAACAGGGGTTGCGCCGCGTCGTACAGACCCAGGCTCATATAGACGTCGGCGATCGTCGCCCGCAGCCGGGCCTGCACCTGCGGCTGGTCGCTCAGGCCTCCAGCCAATTGCGCCGCACCGCGGTCCAGAATCTCCCGGGCTGTGAGCGTGTTGCCTCGGGCTTCGCTCGGGTCGGAGACCCTGAACAAGCCGACGAGAAACTCTGAGACGCGCTTGGCCGTCGCGGCTTCCTGGTTGGCGCGGTCTCGCTCCTCGGCAATTCGCCGGGCCTGGAGGGCCATCACGCCCGCAAATGACGCCAGCAGGACGAGGAGGCCGGCGCCCGCCGCAACAGCGGTGCGATGCCGCCGGACGAACTTGGCCGTGCGATACGTCGCTCCCGGCGGTCCGGCGGAGACCGGCTCGTTGGCAAGATGCCGCCGGAGATCCATGGCGAGCGCGTTCGCGGTCGCGTAGCGGCGGGTCCGATCCTTCTCGAGCGCCTTGACGGTGATCCAATCGAGATCGCCTTTGAGCAGACCAGCCAGCCTCGCTGGTTGGGTCCGGCGCTGCGCCGCGACGTCGGCGGTTCGAGACCGATCCTTGGTGATTCGCGTACTCGGGCGGGGCGCGTCAACTTCGCGAATCGTCCGCCGCATTTCATCGAGCGGCGATTTCCGAAGGGCGTCGCGGTCGAAGGGCAGCGTGCCGACGAGCAGCTCGTACAGCAACAACCCGAGCGAGTACACGTCGCTGCGCGTATCCACGTCGAGCGGCGTCATCTCGGCCTGTTCGGGGCTCATGTACTCGGGGGTACCGACGAACATGCCCAGCTCGGTGAACATCGAGTGCTCGGTCAACGGCCGCGCGACAGCTTTCGCGATGCCGAAATCGATGATGCGCGGCACCGGACGATCGTCGGTGATCGAGACCAGCACGTTCGAGGGTTTCAGGTCGCGGTGGATGATCCCTTTCTGGTGCGCATGCTGCACGCCGTCGCAGAGCTGGATGAACAGCTCGATCCGCTCACGAACCGTCAGGCGTTGACGATCGCAATAGGTCGTGATCGACTCGCCCCGCACGTACTCCATCGCGAAGTAGGGCCGGCCCGCGGGCGTGGTCCCTGCGTCGAAGACCTTCGCGATGGCGGGATGGTCCATCACCGCGAGCGCCTGACGCTCCGCGTCAAAGCGCGCCACGACGCGCGCCGAGTCCATGCCGGCTTTGACGACTTTGATCGCCACCTGCCGCTGCAGCGGCTGCATCTGCTGGGCGAGCCAGACCTCGCCCATCCCGCCTTCGCCGAGGCGTTGGAGAAGCCGGTATGCGCCGAAGGTGCGCGACCCTTCGGACGATGCTTCGGTCAGATACGTCTGGGTATCGCCTGGGTCGCCAGTGCCGTCGGGAGGGACAGAATCCGCGGTCATGGCTGGGGCGCCTCTGCGCGCGATTCTACCCCGGCGGATTGATCGTCCCTGATCCCCGCCCGGCGCGCGGCGCCCCGGCAATGAACAGACTGGTTGCTGAACTAGTCCAATGCCGACCCGGAAAACTGGGGCCCAGATCGAAGACTTGACGATTGTCAGCGCGGATCCGGCCTTTCGAAAGTACGACGTCCGGGTAGTCTGGTAGCGTGCGCGCCCACTTCACACCCGCGCTGTTCGCTTTTTTGCGCGATCTCAAGCGGCACAACGATCGCGAGTGGTTTGCCGCCAACCGGGATCGCTACGTCGCCGACGTCGAGACGCCGATGCTCGCGTTCATCGCCGACTTCGGCGCCCGCCTTCGTGCGATCAGCCGGTGTTACGTCGCCGATCCGCGCCGCATGGGCGGCTCGATGTTCCGGATCTACCGCGACACGCGGTTCTCGGCGGACAAGTCCCCGTTCAAGACCCACGTCGCCGCGCGGTTTCCGCACGAGGCGCGCCGGAAGGTCGAGAACGTGCCGGGCTTCTACCTCTCGCTCTCGGTAAAGGAGTGTTATGGCGGCGGAGGCGTCTATCACACGGGTACGCCGGCGCTCACGAAGATCCGCCAGCGCATTGTCGACGCGCCCAAGGCATGGCAGGCCGTGCTCGACAGCGGCATCGAGATCGAAGGCGATCGGCTCAAGCGGCCGCCGGCCGGTTTCAAGGCGGCGCATCCGTACATCGAAGATCTGAAGCGCAAAGATCTGCACTGCCTCGACGAGTTCTCGGAGAGCGACGTTGTCTCGGATGACTTTCTGGATCGCTACACCGCGACGTGCGAGCGCGCGGCACCGCTGATCGAGTTTCTGACGACAGCGCTCGGGCTGAAGTGGGCGTGAGTCAGTTGGCGCGCAGCGCCTCGATTGGATCGACCCGTCCAGCGCGCCTTGCTGGCACATAGGACGCCGCGAGGATCACCACGGCCAGCACGAGTGGCACGGCAACCAGCGCGAACATGTCTATAAAGGGCAGGCCCGGGACGAGCCCGGCGGTGAGGCGCACCGCCAGCGCAGCCACGACGATGCCAACGCCGCCGCCGATCGCGATGGTCCGCGCAGCTTCGCGGAGAACGAGCGTAACAAGATCGCGCGGCGATGCGCCGAGCGCGGTGCGAATCCCGATCTCCCGCCGGCGCTGAGCAATCGAGTACGAGACAAACGGCGCCGACCCTAAAGGGTCGGCCTACTTCGGTGCGCCGAATGTCGCCATCCAGATGTCGCCGTCGGTGAGGAGCGGGACGAAGTAGACGGAATCATCCTTGCGGCACACCGACAGCGCACGGATCGGAATCCCTTTCGTCGACCAGAGCTCCTTGACGCGCTTGGACTTCACGTCCATGAGCATCAGCTTGTCGTTTTCGAAGAAGACGAATCGCCGATCGTCTTTGAGCCACTGCGGCATCGATCCCGAATCGCGCAGGCGCTCGAACGTGCGCGATTCCACGGCAAAGAGCTGAAGCCCGCCGCCCTGGATCGTGCCGCGCTCGAACTGCCCGAGGATGTAGCGGCCGTCGCTCGTCCACGACCACGCGCGAAATCCTTCGGCCGGCACCGGAATGGTCTGCACCGTCTGGTCCTTCCACGGCTTCGTGGGATCCATCAGAAACAGCGCGCCGCCCGCCGCCGCGGCCTGCGATCCGGCAAGACGATGGCCGTCGACGGACCAGCTCGGATAGTAGCCGCCACCCGCAGCAAAGCTGACGCGTTGCTTGCCGCTGCTGTCGGGCCGGATCGTCCACAGGTTGTAGTTCGGATCCTCGCGATCGGAATAGAACGCGATCAGCTTCCCGTCAGGCGACCACCTCGGCATGCGATCGCGATCGGCATCGTCCGTGATCTGTCGAATTTCCGTGGTGCCAATCCGTGTCACGTACAGGTCCTCTTTCATGAACTGCGGCGCCAGCACCAGCCACTCGCCGTCGGGCGACACGTCAACGTAGACCCAGGGCCTCGATCCGCTGGTGACCGCGACCGGGTCGGCGCGCACCGACTCCGTCGACAGATCCACCGTTGCCTTGCGAACGTTCGCGTCGGTGACGCGCGATTCGAACGCGAGCCGCGTGCCGTCGCCCGAAAAGCTGAAATGCCCCACGAACGCCGCGGGCGTGGTGACGGGTTCCGGCGGGCCGAGCGTTTTCCCCGACGCCTCATCGATCGGGACACGCCAGAGATTCACGCTGCCGCCGCGATCGCTCGAGAAATACAGGAACTTTCCATCAGGCGACCAGACCGGGCTCCAGTCGAGCGGCGCATCGTCCGTGAGGGGCGTCGGTTGACCGCCGGCCGCGGGCACCGTCCAGATGTCGCGCTGGCCCAGGCCTCGATTCGGGATGCGAATCCGCCAGTACGCGATGCGCGTGCCGTGCGGCGACCACGACGGCTGAACCGCGTCGGTATCGATGATCTGCCGCTTGGCGCCGGTGGTGATGTTGACCGCCCAGAGCGTGCTCGTGCGCGTGTTGCGATTGTGCGGCTCGCCCTGGACGGGCTCCGTCGCGTAGACGATCTCCTTGCTGTCCGGGGACCACTTCGGATTGAACCCGAGATCGGCGACGCGCCGCACCGATTCGCCGGTGCGGCCCATGAGAAACAGGCCGCCGCCTTCGCGCGTCGAGACGAACGCGATCCGGTCGCCGTCGGGCGAGAAGGCCGGCTGTGAATCGTCCGCAGGCGAATCCTTGGTCAGGTTGATCACGCCCTGACCGCCGACGCTCTGAAGGTAGACATCGCCCGCGGTGGAATACACCAGCCATTTGCCATCCGGAGAAAGGCTCGGAAACGCCTCGAGCCCCTGCTGCAAGGTCAGCCGCTGCGAGCTCATGAGCACCGGCCCGGCCGTGGACGCGGACCCGCCGCGGAACCATCCGAAGTACGCGGCCGC
>JBLNGH010000634.1:0-3589 GCA_050264575.1 Acidobacteriota bacterium
TCCCGGACTATCGAGGGCGGGAAGCCGCGCGAGTCGCTGTCGATCGTTTTTCCCGAGCGCCGCGCCGCCGAATGGCGCGTGTCTGTCTACGACGGTAATGACACGGCCCTGCCGGACCTGACTCCGACCGCCTTCGCGACACCGCGACGGGTCGTCTTTCGCCAGGAGCCGGGCCGCAGGTACACGTTGATTTACGGTCAGCCCCGCGCGGCCGCGCCGCAGTACGACATGCCGCGGCTCATCGATGCGTCCACGCTCGACCGCGCTCCTGACGCGGCGCTTGGGCCCATGGTCACGAACGCGGCGTACGACAATCCGGCACCATGGACCGAGCAGAATCCGTTCGTCATCTGGGCCGCGCTCGTCGTCGTCGTGATCGTGCTGGGCTGGCTCGCCGTTCGGGCGCTCAAGGGCGCCGGGCAGATTTAGTCGAGGACGTCAATCACCTGGAGATGGCCGAAATCCGCCCGTACTGGCTTGTCTCGTCTATTCGACCCAGAGGACCCGATTCGTGGCGTCGCCGTTGCGGTATTCCGTCAACCGCACCGAGGCGTGACCATTTCGTCACCAATCGGCGGAGGCGGCAGCGGGGAGTGAGGGACTCGCGCGAGTGAGCGCGTGAGGGGAGCGGCGGGGGACGAAGTCCGTCAGCCAGAACTCGCGAGCAGAGCGAGGCTGGCGCGCCTCACGCTGTCTCCGGCTTGACGATGACGCCCTGCCGGTCCTTACCGTTCATCTTCACGATGACGGGCGATGCGAGCCGCACGTGACGCACACCGGCTCGTGCGCTCACCGCCGGCTGGGCGGCCAGCCAATCCCAATCGACGGCCCCCCAGCCCGACTCCGGGTTGACAGTGAAGTAGCCGACGCCGGATGTCACGAGGTGCTGGAAGAAGTGCGATCCCTGTGACGGCGTCACCTTGAAGTCCTTGAACCCCGCCTCGACGACGACGCGGGCGCCGGCGATCTGCTCCCAGGCCACCGGCACGCCTAACGTCGGTTCGTGGGATCCGAGCCGGCCGACCACGATCAGCACGTACGGCACGCGGGCCCTGACGAGCGCGGCGTTCAGGCGTTCGATCTCCTGTGCAATCTCCTGGCTGCGGGCCGCGCTGAACCGGGGTGAGTCCACGACGACGATGTCACGGATGTCGTCGATTCGGCCGTGCCCGAGCACCGAGTCGCTCTCGCAGAGCAGCGTGGACGGGTGGTGGCCGCCGAGATCGAGCTCCGCGAACTCCCGCGCGAGCGCCAGAGGCCGGATCTGCAGGAACGCGAACTCGGCCGGCTGGCCGCGCGGCACGGAGATGTTGGCGGCGAACTCGATCTCGACCGGGCCGCCGGTGCTGCGCTCGCTGATTTCGAGCAGCAGCGTGAGGATCTCAGCCAGCGGGAACACGCCATGTTTGAGGATCGGCGCGAAGCTCACGAGCCGGACGCCCGGCCGTGAGATGCCGTCGAACACCGCGTCGTTCTCGGGCGAGTAGGTTGACCCGACCATCGCGAGCGCGCCGTCGCGCTCGGCCGTGTCGAGGCCGCACTGGTCCAGCTCGAACCGGGCACTGCGGTCGTCACCCGCGCCGTCCTCGGCGCTCAGCCGAATCGCATAGAACGTGCGCTGGGAATTGCGCAGCACGTCGTCAACCGACGAGAACTGGACGACATGCCTCGGATGCCTGGGCGAGAACCGGAAGCACGTCTCTCCGCCGACGACGGTCGCGCCGAGGCCGAGCGCTATCGCCGCGATGCCGTCGCGGGCGCCGAGCGGCGGCACGGGATAGGTGTTGTGCGAGCACGCGACGCCGGCCAGATCGGGATAGTGCCGCCCATTTCGCGTCAGCCCCGCGACTTTCTGGATGATGGTCGCCATCTTCTCTTCCTCGAGGCGGTACGGTGAGGTTCGGAGATAGGCCTTGGCGCGTTGGCTGAAGGTCGAGGCGTACACGCGGCAGATGGCCGTGCGCAACTGCGCCAGACGGACGCTCGCGTCGGCGTGCTGGTTGGGCACCATGCACGTGTCGTAGATGCCTGCAAACGGTTGGTACGGCGAGTCCTCGAGCAGGCTCGACGAGCGCACGGCGAGCGGGTACCGGGCGAGGTCGAGATACGCCGTCAGATCGCGCAGGACGTCGTCCGGAAAGCCCGTTGCCAGGAACCGATCGAGGATCTCGGCGTCGTCGGTCGAGGCGATGGCGAAGTCGCGCAGGTTGTCGCGATCGAGCACGCGGTCGAATACGTCGACGCCGAGCACGACCGCCGGCGGCGCGCTGATGTGGACGTCCCGGAAGCGCGACGCCACGCCGTACTCTTCGAGAAGGAAACTGATGAATGCCAGGCCGCGTCCCTTGCCGCCGAGCGAGCCGCCGCCGATACGACAGAAACTGGCGGCCGGATCGAAGGCCACCCGATCAAAATCGGCGACGATTCCGCGCCCTTGCTGGCGCCGGTACAGCACGATCGACGCGATCAGCTCCTGCCTGAGGTCCTCGATGGTCGGGAAGTCCGAGACCTTCCGCGGGCGCAGGCGGTGGGCGAGCGCGAACTCCGTGCGCGCCTTCAGCCACTTGGAAAAGTGATTGCGCTCGCCGTGATACGCGAGGCTCTCGGCGGGCACCTGGTGGAGCTGCTCCTCGAGGGTGCGCAGGTCGCGCGCCTGCCCGACGATGGTGCCGTCGGACAGCCGGAAGACGAAGTCGCCGAAGCCGAAATTGTCGATCATGAATTGCTGGAGCTGATGCAGCAGCGTCGGCGACTCCTTGAGCAGGAACGAAGCGCCGACCGTAGTGGCAAGCGTCTCGTTGTCGGGCACGCTCGACTGCAACATGATCGGCACGTCCGACCGCCGCTCCCGCACGAGGCGGGCGAACTCCACGCCCGCTTCGGCGAACGGCTTCCCGTTCTTCGGGAATTCAATGTCGGCGATGATGCCGAGGACGTTCTCCTCGTATCCCGTGAAGAAATCCCACGCCTCCTCGAACGTGCTCGCCAGGAGAATCTTCGGCCTGGCCTGCAGGCGCATCAGCTTGTGCGAGAGGTTGATGCCCTCCGGTACGAGGCTCTGCGAGTGGCGCATCAGCTCCGCGTAGATCACCGGCAGGAGCGACGAGTAGTACCGGACGCTGTCTTCTATCAGGATGATCGCCTGCACGCCCATCTCGCCGGTGTCGGCGGCGACGTTCTGGCGATCCTCGACGTACTTCACGATGGCGGGCAGAATCCCGACATCGCCCTGCCAGAGGAACACGCGATCGATGCCGGCGGAGTCGAACGCCGCGCTGTCGGTCAGATCGCGCGCGTCGTAGGCCAGCGCGATGATGGGGATGTGCGTGCCCTCGCGGCCCAGCTCGCGCGCCAACTCCACCACGCTCGTGTCGCCGACCTTCACCGCTGAGATGATGAGGTCGTATCCGCCGTCACCGCGCGCCAGCCTGAGCGCCTCCTGGGCGGAAGCGGCATGCTGGACGCGCGGTGCGTGATGCGTGTCGAGGCTGAGAAATCCGCTGAGCACGCCTTCGCTGAGCTGGCCGTCCTCGGTCAGGATGAAGGCGTCGTAGAGGCTGGAAACGAGGAGTATGTCGTGGACGCGATA
>JBLNGH010000635.1:0-10094 GCA_050264575.1 Acidobacteriota bacterium
ATCTGTCCAACTTCAACGTGATCAACGCGGTCGTCGCCGCGGGCTCCGCGCCGGCGGGGGACTGGCTGCTGGTGTCGATGGCCCCCGAGGCGACCACGCTGGCCATCATGCGGGGCCACCACCTGATGTTCTACCGGCACCGGCTGACCGTGGACGAGGAGCCGCTCAGCGTCCTGGTGCACCAGACGGCCATGTACCACGAGGACCGGCTGGGCGGGTCCCGGTTTTCGAGGGTCTGGCTCTGTGGCGGGACCCTGGTTGGCGCCGACGCCGAGCAGGCCCGGCGGGAAATCAGCGATCGGCTTGGGGTTCCCGCCGAAGTGGTAGATATCCGGCCGGGTGCAGAACTGCGGGATCGGGTCCACGCGACCGAAGATCTTCTAGACATGCTTGCCGCGCCGGTCGGCGTGCTCCTCCGAGACCGGAAGGCCGCCTGAGGTCAGATGCTCAAAGGCAATCTCTCGACCCGCCCCTTCTACAACGAGCGGCTGGTGTCCCTGGCGTTCGTGCTCGTTGCCATGGTCGCGTTCTTCCTGACGGTCTTCAACGCCGGCGAGCTGATTTCGCTGTCGCGGGAGCGGATGGCGCTGAACGGCCGGATCAATCGGGATCGGAGCGAGGCCACGCGCATCAGCGGGCAGGCCAACGCCGTGCAGCGCACGGTCGATCGGTCGCACCTGCAGCAGCTCGTGGGTGAGACCCACGAAGCGAACACCTTGATCGATCAGCGCACGTTCTCCTGGACGAGTTTTTTCGGCCTGATCGAGAAGACGCTGCCGCGGGACGCGCGGCTGCTCAACGTCTCACCTCGTGTCGACAACGGCGAGTTCCAGATCGTGATGCAGGTCAAGGTGAGGGCGTCGGGTGATCTGACCGCGTTTGCCGAGGCGCTGGCCGGCACGGGACAGTTCTATGACGTCGTCTCGCGGGAAACCCAGCGGAACGACGACGACACGGACACCGTGACGCTCATGGCGGGCTTCCTGCCGCCGACCGGGGTGCCGGCACAGGTGAAGCCCAAGCCTCTGAGCTCGAAACGCGGAGCGCGGCCGTGAGTCTGTGGCGGCGGATCTTCATCGAGCGGCGCGCGATCGTGCTCCCGCTGATGGTCTTTCTCGGCGCAAACATGGCCGTGCTGGCGCTGATCGTGTTTCCGATGGAGCGGAGCGTCGCGGGTCTCAAGGATGCCGAGCTCGACGCCGCCGCGTCGCGGGGTCAGGCGACGAAGCTCGAAATGAACGCGAAGGCCGCGCAAACGGGAAAGGAGCGCGCCGAAGCGGAGCTGCAGAAGTTCTACGCCGATGTGCTGCCGCACGATCCGCAGGCCGCCAGTCAGCTGACGTACTCGTGGCTCGATCGCGTGGCGAAGGAGTCGGGCGTCGATTTCAGTCGCGGGACCGGAAAAGTCGAAGACGTCCGCGACAGCCGTTTGAAGCGGTGGTCCGCGAACGCCAAGCTGGTCGGCGACTACACGAACATCCGGAAGTTCCTGTACGACGTCGAAACGGCTGAAGAGTTCGTCATCATCGAGGAAGTCGGGTTATCGCAGCTCGAGAACTTGCGCGGCGGCGATCTGCTCGAGCTCGAATTGAAGCTGGCGACGTATTTCCTGCCGCGCACGCCGGGCGGAGCGCTGACGAAGTGAACATTCTTCCACCTGCCGGGCCGCAGCGAACCCGTCAACTGACGCTGCTCGGTCTGCTGCTCGTCGTGCTTTCGTTCGTGGTGTGGCGGTACGTGCTGCCGGCGTCGTCTGCCGGAGCACCGGTCGTCAACGGGCCGGCTGTCAACAGGCCCGTGACGTCAAATCCCCAGGCGCGGCCGGGGCAACCCGCTAATGCTGCGGCGCCATCGGGTCTGTTGCCCGAAGCGCTCAAGCTCGGATCGCTCGAGCCCGTGCCCGACGCACCGGAAGTCACGCGGAATCCGTTTGCGTTCGGCGCGCGGCCCGCGCCGCCGAAGCCGGTCGATCCCGCACCCCAGATCGCCCAGGCACCGCCACCGCCGCCGAAACCGCCATGGCCGCCGCCGATTCAACTGAAGCTGGTGGTGATCATGGACGGCCCGGACGGCAGGCGGCAGGCCGGTCTGAAAGATCCGGCCACGGGAGTGATCTACACGGCCGTCGAAGGGATGGTCGTCGATGGCCGATACAAGATCGTCAAGATCGCCGGGCAGTCGGTCGTCATTTCGTATCTCGACGGGAGCGGTCAGCGGACGCTGATCCTCGGAGGGTAAAGACCTCGGGTTTCTTTTTTCGGACGAACAGACCGAAAAGCAAACCCGAGGTCTTCAAAAGGAGCGTGTAGTGAGATCACCAGCTCGCGCGGTCGTCGTGGGACTCATCCTCGCGCTTGCGACCGGCTGCGCGTCCACGCTGCACAAAGCGGAGTCGGCGGCGTTCAAAGGCGACTGGGACACGGCGGTCGCGTACTTCCGCGAGGCGCTCAAAGAGGATCCGAACCGCATCGACGTCAAGGTGGCGCTCGAGCGCGCGCTGCGCAATGCCTCCAACGAGCATCTGAAACGCGCGAAAGACTTGGAGAAGGAAGAGCAGCTCTCTGGCGCGATGGCCGAATACAAGCTCGCCGCGTCACTCGACCCGGGCAACACGCTCGCCTCGACGAAAGCCGAAGAGCTCGGGCGGAGAATCCGCGATCAGCTCGATGCCGCGCGACCGAAGCCGAGGATTGAGGAGTTGAGGCAACAGGCGCAGGCAGGGCTTCCGCGTCTCGATCCGCGGACGCCGATCCCGTACCTGAGGAGCACCGGCTCGATCCGCGATCTCCTGGGACAGATTTCGAACATCACCGGCATCGGCGTCACCTACGAACAGCAGACGCAGGGTATCGTCGATCGTCCGTTCCCCTTCGAGATCCGGAACCTGTCGGTCGAAGAGGCGCTCGGCCAGATCATGACGTCCAACCGGCTGACGTACAAGATCATCGGGCAGAACACGATCTTCGTGTACGCGGATACACCGCAGAATCGACAGACCTACGAAGATCAGTACGTCCAGTCGTTCATGCTGTCGCACGCGGATGCGGGGGAGACGTCCGCGCTGCTCAATCAGATGCTCTCGCAGGGCTCGGTGGGCACCCGGCCGCAGATCCAGGTCGCCAAGAACGCAAACATGCTCGTCATCAAGGCGTCGCTGCCCGTGCTCCAGGTGATCGACAACATCCTGAAAACGCTCGACAAGCCGCGGGCCGAAGTGATGATCGAGGCGGAGATTCTCGAAGTCGATCGCAAGTTCCTGAAGCAGGTCGGTCTCGATCTCAACCAGTGGGCGCTCGGATTCGCGTACTCTCCCGAAGTCGCGCCGCAGACGACGCCCGGCGTGTTGCCGCCGATTACTCCGCCGCCCATCAACCTCAACACGATCAAGCAGGGGATCGGCGCCAACGACTTCTACGTCACGGTGCCGACCGCGCTGGTGCAGTTTCTCGAGCAGGACTCGCGGACGAAGGTGCTCGCGCGCCCGCAGGTGCGAGGCCGCGACGGCACGTCGGTCCAGTTGCGGCTCGGCGACCTGGTGCCGATCCCGAGAACGACGTTCCAGTCGGCCGCCGGGGGCGGTATTGCGAATATCCCGACGACGCAGGTCGACTACCAGTCCGTCGGCGTCAACCTGCTCTTCACGCCGCGCGTGACGTACCAGGACGAAATCATCCTGGAGAACCTGACGCTCGAAAAGAGCGGGCTCGGCGCCAACCTCGAAGTCGGCGGCCAGACCTTCCCGACGATTGTCACGCGCAACGCGATGACGACGTTGCGGCTGCGTGACGGGGAATCGAACCTGCTCGCGGGGCTGCTCGCCGAATCGGACACGCACGCGGCAACGGGATTTCCGGGCATCACGAGCCTGCCGCTGCTGCGATCGATTTTCGGCAACACGCAGCGCAACCTCGAGCAGACGGACGTTGTGATGGTCATCACGCCGCGCATCATCCGGACGCACGAGCTGACCGTGAACGACTTCAAGCCGATGTTCGTCGGCGTCGGCCAGAACTTCGGGACCGGGTCGGTGCCGCCGCTCATTTCGCCCGACGCGCCGCCGCCACCGGCGCTCGCGCCGCCGGGCGTCCAGCAGGCGCCGCCACCGGGCCAGCCAGTGCCGGTCGCAGGCGGCCAGACGCCACCAGGCGGACAGCCGCCACCGCGGGCGCCGGGCGTCGTTCCGATTCAGCCGGTGACGCCCGGAGTCGAAACGCCGCCCTCCCAGGGGCGCGTCGTCGTCGCCGCGCCGTCCGCGGCGTTCCAGGTCGGGGCGCCGTACACGGTGCCCATCACGATCGAGAACGTCTCTCAGGCGATCGGCATCGTCTCACTGACGGTGACCTACGACCCGGCGGTCCTGCGGGCGGTCAACGTGTCGCAGGGGGCGCACATGCAGCAAGGCGGCGTGACGACGTCCTTCGTACCGAAGATCGATGCCGCCGCGGGCCGCGTCGAGATTGCGATCGCGCGGCCGTTCGAGCGCCCCGGCGCCAGCGGATCGGGCGTCATTGCCGGCATTTCGTTCGAGGCGGTGAAGGCGGGGACGTCGGCGATTGGCATCACCGGCGTGTTGACGACCACGACGGGCCAGAAGGTGGACGTCCAAATGGTGGCCGCGAGCGTCACTGTCAAGTGACGTGCAATTATGATCGTGTGAGCTGGTGATCTGGGGATCTGAGGATTCAAGAGCTTGCTTGTCTCAAACCAGAAAGCTCTCAAATCCCCAGGTCCTCAGATCAGAAGATCTCAGATTCAGGTAACTCTGTATGAAGTGGGCACGTAAATCGGCACCCGGTTTCACGTTCGTCGAGCTGATCGTCGCGACGGCGGTGATGCTCATCCTCGCGTCGGCCGCGCTTCCGATCGTGCGCGTGTCGATCAAGCGGCAGCGGGAGAAGGATCTGCATTTCACGTTGCGGGAAATGCGGCTCGCGATCGACAAGTTCAAGGACTACGCCGATGCCGGTCGCATCGCGCAGTTCGATCTGAACTTCGCGAGTGAGCACTATCCCGCGTCGCTCGAGCAGCTGGTCGAAGGCGTCGCGGTCGCGAACGACACGACCGGGAAAAAGTTCAAGTTTCTGCGGCGAATTCCGATCGATCCGATGACCGGCCGTGCGGAGTGGGGGTTGCGCGCGTACCAGGATCCGCCGGATTCCAAGGTGTGGGGCGGACAGAGCGTCTGGGACGTGTACTCCAAAGCCGAGGGGATCGGGCTGGACGGCACGAAGTACCGCGACTGGTGACGATCATGCGAAGCACCAAATCACCACGTCACCACATCACCAGATCACCGTTGCAGGCGTCAGATGCTGGGTGGACGTTGATCGAGTTGATGATCGTGATCTCGATCGTGATGATCCTCGCGGCAATGGCGTTGACCCAGTACCGGAATTCGATTTTGTACGCCAAAGAGGCGGCGCTCAATTCCGATCTCTTTCTGATGCGCGACGCCATCGACCAGTACTACGCGGACAAGGGGAAGTATCCGGAGACCCTGCAGACGCTCGTGTCCGAGAGCTATCTGCGCGCGATTCCGCGCGACCCGTTCACGAACTCTGCGGACAGCTGGACGACAACCACCGCCGATCCGCAGCCGGGGCAATTGTCGAACCAGATGGGGATCTACGACGTCAAGAGCGGCGCCGAAGGTACCGCAACCGACGGCCGGCGCTACTCGGAATGGGACTGATCATCGTGCGCCACACCAGGTTCGGCGGCTGGATCGTTCGCGCCACATGTGGCGCTGGTGTCGTCCTCTCAGCGATGTTCTTCGGCGGCTGTGAGGATTCGCCGTTCGTCGCACCGACCGGAACCGGCATCACGCTCGCGTCGGCCGCGAGTATCCCTTCCAACGGGTTCACGGCCATCTCGGCGCTTCTTCTGCGGGGTGGCTTCAGTTCCGGCACCAATGGAGGAGCCGTCACGAAGGGCGTGGGCCCGCCCGTGAAAGACGACACCGTGGTGAGCTTCATCACGACCCTCGGGCATATCGAGCCGCCGGAGGCCAAAACCAAAGACGGCCAGGTGACGGTGACGCTTTTCGGCGACGGAGTGGCCGGGACCGCCAAAGTGACGGCGTTTTCCGGGTCCGCCTCGAGCACGATCGATATCACGCTGACGGCGACCGCACCAACCGGCCGGTGAGAGAGAAGACGGTCATGAAGTCCTTGGATGACGGCGCGTGGAATCCACCGCGACGATCGGATGATCGTGGGTACATCATGGTCGCGCTGCTCGTGGCGATGGCCGTGGCCGCCGTCTGGATGGGCGCCGCGCTTCCGGCCTGGCGGCAGCAGGCAATGCGCGAAAAAGAGATCGAGCTGATCTTTCGCGGCGAGCAGTACGCGCGCGCGATCGCGCTCTATCAGATCAAGAACAACTCGTATCCGCTCGAGCTCGATCAACTCGTCACGCAGCGGTTCCTGCGCAAACGGTGGCTCGATCCCGTCACGGGCAAGGATTTTCAGACCGTCGGCCTTACGGCGCCCGGAACGAGTGGCCCGGGCACTTTCCAGACGGGTCAGGGTGGTGTCCCCGGTCGCAGCGGCGTACCGGGAGGTGTGCCCGGTGGAGCGGCGCCAGGGCGCGGAGCCACCGGCATGCCATCCGTCGGTCAGCCGGGCCTGACGGGCGGCATCACCGGCGTGCGCAGCACGAGCCAGGCCACGTCAATCCGGATTTACAACGGCCAACAGCAGCACAATCTCTGGCAGTTCGACGCGGCGCTGATGGTGGCTCGCATGGGTCGCCAGCCGACGCTGCCAGGCCAGCCGGGAGCGGGACGCGGCGACGGCCGCGGCGGTCCAGGACGCGAGGGCGGTCCAGCCGGCCCCGCGCGTGGCGGCGCGCCGGGTCGCGGCATTGGGGCGCCCGGTCGCGGCGGGCTGTCCGCGCCGCCTCCGATGGGGCCGATCGGCGGACCGGGCCGCGGAGCCGGTTCGTAAATTGAAATTGTGATGTGGTGAATTGGTGATGTGGTGAATTGAAAGGCGCTTGTCGGTTCCCAATCACCACGTCACCACATCACAACATCACCGCCTCACAATTCCAGATCACTCACCACGGCGTCGTGGACCTTCGGCCGCAGCCCGGCGAGCGCGTTGTTGTCGCGCGTCGGGTGAACTCGATTCGTCAGAAAGACCACATATAGATCCCGCTCGACATCGATCCACAGCGACGTCCCCGTGAAGCCCGTGTGCCCAATCGCGGTGGGGGAGAGACGTGTTCCACAGGACGAGGTCGGGAGCATGGTGTCCCAGCCGAGGGCGCGCGAGCTGTTCGGCACGCGACTGCGTGTCGCGAACTCGCGCATGAGCTCCGGCGATCCAAGCGGTGTCGATTCGCGGAACGTGCGCAGCACGAGACGCGCGAACGTGCCGACCGCGGCGGCGGTGCCGAAGAGACCCGCGTGCGCGGCGACGCCGCCGAGCGCGGCCGCATTCTCGTCGTGGACCTCGCCCCGAAGCAGACGGCCCCGCCAGGGATCCTGTTCGGTCGGCGCGATGCGATCGAGGAGCGCGGCGGCCGGCCGGAACCAGATGTCACCGAGCTCGCCGGCAAGAGGTTGAAACATCTCGTCGAGCGTCGTGCGCGCGGCATGTTCGAGCGCGAACCCGAGCAGCATGAAGCCCGGATCCGAGTAGACCGACTGCGCGCCCGGCAGCCGCTCGAGCCGGAGTTCGGCGATGGCGCGCGCGAACGCGTCGCGGCCGCTCGCCGTCTCCCAGAGACGCGCGTGCGCGGGCAAGCCCGACGAGTGAGTGAGCAGATGACGAATCGAGATCGATCCGCGATCGCCGCGAGTGAATTCCGGAACGAACGGCGCCGCCGGCGCATCGAGCTCGATCGTCTTCCTGGCCACGAGCCGCATCGCGATCGACGTCGTCGCGATCACCTTGGTGAGCGACGCGAGATCGAAAATCGTCGTGGGTTCGCACGAAGGCGCGTCCGGGTCGTAGGTGAGCCGGCCGAAGGGTTCACGCCAGACAGGCGCCGAGAGCCGGCCGACCTCGATCACGGCAGCGGGGTACGCGCGGGCGTCGAGCCCAGAGACGATGACACGCCGGGCAGCGGGGAAGCGCGACATGCGAATGAGAGATCGTAGATCGCGAAGACCTCGGGTTTCGTTTTCGGAGCCCGCACCGGGTCCTCGGTTAACGCCGAACCGAAAACGAAACCCGAGGTCTTTGCGATAGGCTGTCCCGCGTGGAGGTGCTCGGCATCGACGCCGGCGGCACGAAGACCGTCTGTCAGCTCGTCGACGACCAGACGCGCGTGCTGGCCGAAACGCGCGGTCCCGGCGCGAACCTCCAGGCGTCGGGTGAGCTCGAAGTCGAAAAGGTCCTGCACCAGGTGATCGACGCGGCGCTGGCCAACAGGACCGGCCGGCCCGAGGCGATCTGTCTGGGGATGGCGGGTGTCGATCGTCCGCGCGACGCCGACGTCATCCGGGGCATTCTGGTCCGCATCGGTCACCGTGCCCAGCCATTCGTCGTCAACGACGCGTTGATCGCGCTCGAGGCCGGCGTGCCCGGGGGGGAGGGCGTCGTGGTCGTCGCCGGGACCGGATCGATCGCGTACGGACGGGACGCGCATGGGCGTGCGGCCCGCGCCGGCGGCTGGGGATACGTGCTCGGTGACGAGGGCAGCGGGTACTGGATTGGCCGTCAGGCGCTTCGCGCGGTGGTCCGCGCGGCCGACGGGCGCGGCCGCCCGACGTCGCTGACGGCGCGCGTGCTGGCGCACTATCACGTCACCCGGCCGCAGGATCTCGTGTGGGAGGTCTACCACGCGGGCCTGAAGCCGACAGCCATCGCGTCGCTGGCCATCGTCGTTGGCGCGGCGGCGGTCGAAGGCGATTCGCTGGCGCGCCAGATCATCGACGCCGGCGCTGTGGAACTGGCCGGCGCTGTGGCCTCCGTGGCCAAGCGTCTCTCGCTGGACCGTTGTCCGGTGGTTCTCGCCGGCGGCATCCTGCGCGGCATCGACGTCCTTCGCTCACTGGTCATCGCGAACATCAACCGCGCGCTGCCGCACGCAGACGTGCGCGTGCTCGAGGTCGAACCGGCAGTCGGCGCGGCCCGGCTGGCCCTGGCGCTCGCCGCAGGACGTCCGGCGATTCCGACGTACATCGACGCCGTCTGATGCCGCGCGTCGCCATTCTCGAGACGGAAGCGGCTGCCGCGTCAGCGGCAGCTTCCTGGATCGCTCAACTGCTGTCGGCGACGCCGGATCTCGTCCTGGCGCTGCCGGCCGGCCGGACTCCGCTGTCGCTGTATGCTGCGCTCGTCGCTCGACATCGCGCGGGAGAGGCGGATTTCGGCCGTGCGGCGACGTTCGGGCTCGACGAATTCGCAGGGCTGCCGCCGGCGGATCCGCGCAGCTATCACGCGCTGTTACGACAGCATCTGCTCGATCACGTGAACGTCGATCGCGCGCGGACGTTTGCGTTGAACGGCGCGGCCCGCGATTGGCGCCGTGAGGTCGATTCCTACGAACGGAAGCTCGCGTCGGTGGGCGGTCTCGATCTCGCGATCGTCGGCATCGGGCGGAACGGGCATGTCGGGTTCAACGAACCGGGCGACCGGCTTGCGGCGCGCACACACCGCGTACGCCTGCGGCCGGAAAGCCGTCGCGCGAACTCTGATCAATTCGGCGGACGAAGCCGCGACGTCCCGACATACGCACTCTCAATGGGGATTGGAACGATTCTGAACGCGCGCGGCGTGCTGCTCCTCGCGTTCGGCCGGCACAAGGCGAGAATCGTGGATCGCGCGCTCACCGGCCCTGTCACGACGCAGGTGCCCGCGTCGCTCCTGCAGCTTCATCCGAATGCGCTCGTGGTGCTGGATGGGGAGGCTGCGGGGAAGAAATGACCTCCGAGGTCATTTCTTCAGGACTTTCTTCAACCGCGGCTCGAGATCCTCGCCGATGGCTTCGCGCACGGAGTCGTCGGCTTTCCGCAGACGCCGGAGCGCCTGCGCGTACGAGACGCCGGCATTCTTCATGACGATCGCGGCCTTGGTGTTCCACTTCGCCTGACGCAGCAGCTCGCCGGCTTCCTCCGGATCGGTGCCGGTGACCATCGCGAC
>JBLNGH010000636.1:0-2517 GCA_050264575.1 Acidobacteriota bacterium
CCGAGGAGCGGAAAATCGGCCTGAGCATTCGCGCGCTGAAGGACGAGGAGTTCCGCGCCGACTGGGAAGCGTACGCCGAGTCCACCGGCCGGCCGGAAGTTACGCTGGGCGATCACTTCAAGAACATCAAGTGACGCTTGCAATGGTGACGTGGTGATCTGGGGATTTGAGAGCTTTATGGTCCTCCCCCAGGTCCCCAGATCTTCAGATCTTCAGATGCGCGACTTACTTTCATGACGAAAGCTGAGCTCGTCGAAGAGGTTTCGCGCGTCTCCGACCTGACCAAGAAGCACTCCGAGGTCATCGTCGACACGGTCTTCAAGAGCATCGTCGACGCGCTGCATCGCGGCGAGAAGATCGAGCTGCGCGGCTTCGGCAGCTTCCGGCTCCGGCGGCGCGAGCCGCGCAAAGGCCGCAATCCGAAGACGGGCGACAAGGTCGACGTGCCGCCGAAGAAGGTGCCGTACTTCAAGCCCGGCAAGGAGCTGAAGGACCTCATCAATAAAGCCGCTGACGAAGGGCACGGACAGGAGAACGGCTGAAATCGATCTATCGGGTCATCGGTCTATCGATCTATTGAAAAGCTTACGTGCACCGTCTCTTGACGTGACAAGAACGTTCTTAAATCGATCGATAGATCGATAATCCGATAGATCGATTCATGCAGCGTTTGTGGACCCCCTGGAGACTGGAGTACGTGACCGAGGCCGGCACCTCAGCGACCCAGGGCTGCATTTTCTGCGACGCGCTGGCCGCGTCCGATCCGCTGATCGTTCACCGCTCGGGCCGCGCGTTCGTCATCCTGAACAAGTTTCCGTACAACAACGGCCACCTGATGGTCGTGCCGAACCGGCACGTCGAGTGGCTCGCCGATCTCGAGCCGCCGGAACTGACGGAGCTCATGGCGCTGACCCAGACGGCCGAGCGCGTGCTGGCCGGCGTCTACCATCCGCACGGCTTCAACATGGGACTGAATCTGGGGAAGCCGGCCGGCGCGGGAGTGCTCGGACACCTGCATCTCCACGTCGTCCCGCGGTGGAACGGCGATACGAATTTCATGTCGGTCGTCGGCGAGATGCGGGTGCTGCCGGAGGAATTGCCGCAAACGGCCGGCCGGCTACGCGCGGCATTTCCACAATTTCTATAATCACCCGGTGGATTTTTCGTTCAACGCCGATCAGGAGTCGTTTGCCGCCCGCGTCCGGCAATTCGCACGCGAGCGCGTGGCGCCGCGCGCGGCCGACATCGACGCCACCGGTGTGTTTCCGCGCGAGCTGGTCCACGAGGCCGCGGTGCTCGGGCTGGCAGGCGTCACGATTCCGCAGGCGCACGGCGGCGCCGGGCGCGACTACGTGAGCTACGCGCTGGCGGTCGAAGCGCTGGCGCTCTCGAGCGCCACGCTCGCCGTCATCCTGACGGTCAACAACTCGCTCGTGGCCGAGCCACTTTTCGAATTCGGCACCCCGCGGCAGCATCAGCAGTGGCTGGCGAAGCTCGCGTCGGGTCAGGCGATTGGCGCGTTCGCGCTCTCGGAGGAGCAGGCCGGCTCGGACGCCGCCAACCAGCGGACCATCGCGCGCCGCGACGGGACCGGATACGTTCTGTCGGGACGCAAGGTGTGGGTCGCCAACGCCGAGGCCGCCGACGTCGCGATCGTGTTCGCCAAAGTCGAGCCGTCCGCGCAAGCGCGGACGATCACGGCGTTTCTCGTGCCGATGGACAGCGCCGGTCTGCGGAAGACGGCTTCGGATTCGCTCGGCGTCCGCGGGCTCGGCTGCATGGACCTCGAGCTCGACGGCGTGCGGGTCGATGCGGCCGCGCAGCTGGGGGAGGCCGGCCGCGGATTTCGCGTCGCGATGCGCGCGCTCGAAGGCGGCCGGGTGGCGATCGCGGCGCAGGCGCTCGGCGTCGGCCAGGCCGCGCTCGAAGAAGCGCTGGCCTACTCACGGCAGCGCATCGTCTTCGGCCAGCCGCTCGGCGACTTTCAGGCGATCCAGTTCCAGCTGGCCGATCTCGCGACCGAGCTCGAGGCCGCGCGGGTACTCACCTGGCGGGCGGCCGACGGCCGGGACCGCCAGCCGCGCGCGTCGGTCGAATCGTCGATGGCCAAGCTGCAGGCGTCGGAAGCCGCCCATCGCGCCGCCGACCGCGCGATGCAGATTCTCGCGTCCGCGGGCTATCGCCGCGGCTCGACAATCGAACGGCTCTTTCGTGACGTGCGGGCGGCGGAGATCTATCAGGGGACGTCGGAAGTGCAGCGGATGATCATTGCTGAGGCGATTCTGGGGTAAGCCCGGACGCTTGGAAGCCTGGAAGCGAGCCTTCCTGGCTGCCTAGCGTCCCGGCTTTCCGGCTGATCTTCAGCTGAGAATCTGCTTCGCGATCGTCTGAAGCTGCAGATTCGACGTACCTTCGTAAATCTGGCCGATCTTCGCGTCGCGATACAGTTTCTCGACCGGGTACTCCTTCACGAATCCGTTTCCGCCAAACAGGTTCACGGCGAGCGACGCAACGCGT
>JBLNGH010000637.1:0-2998 GCA_050264575.1 Acidobacteriota bacterium
GCTTCGGAAGGCTGGCGTTGCGATCCGCAGAGGCGCTCGTGCGAGGACGCTTCGTGGAGAGCCGGACCCGGGCGCTGTTCGCGGGGATTGCCGCGCACGGCATGCTGCCGCTCGATCGATCGCCGTCTGCGGCGTTCGCGCTCGTGCTCGGCGCGCTCGCGCACCGTGCGGGATGGATGATTCCGCGTGGCGGCGCGCAGAGCCTCTCGAATGCGCTGGCCGCCCACCTGCGCCGTTTCGGCGGGGAAGTCGTCACGGGCACGCGCATCACGTCGCTCCGCGATCTGCCTCCGGCGGGCGCGACCCTGTTCGATCTCTCGCCTCGTCCATTCCTGACGATCGCCGGCGAGCGCCTGCCTGTGCATTATCGGAGCTGGCTCGAGCGCTATCGGTACGGGATGGGGACCTTCAAGGTGGACTGGGCGCTGGACGGTCCGATCCCCTGGCACGCGGCGGAATGCCGGCGCGCCGGCACGGTCCATCTGGGTGGGACGCTGGAGGAGATCGCCCGATCCGAACGCGACGCGTGGAGCGGCACGGCGACGGAGCGGCCGTTCGTGCTGCTCGTCCAGCCAACCCTGATCGATCCAACGCGTGCGCCGGCGGGAAAGCACATCGCCTGGGCGTACTGTCACCTGCCGCACGGCTCGGCGACGGACATGCTGTCGCGGATCGAAGATCAAATCGAGCGGTTCGCGCCCGGGTTCCGCGATCGCGTGCTGGCGCGCGCGATCAGAGATCCGGCGACAATCGAGTCCGACAATCCCAACTTGGCCGGCGGTGACATCGCCGCCGGCGTGAACGATCTGCGGCAGCTCATCGCGCGATCGATCTGGCTGCGCTATTCGACCCCGCTGAAAGGCGTGTACCTCTGTTCAGCGGCGACGCCGCCGGGTGTCAGCGTTCACGGCATGTGCGGGTATTTTGCCGCCCGCCGCGCGCTGGCGGAAACCGGCACCTCCCTTGCAACGTGATAGAGCAGAGGGAGGCCGACATGATCCGCAAGCTGAAAGCGGGGGGCTATCGACTGTATTCGCGAAAGCGGAATCCGCGCACGGGTCGCCGGCGAAATCTCGGCACGTTCCGCACGCTCGCCGCGGCCAAGAAACACGAGCGCGCCGTCCAGTTCTTCAAGCGCGGCGGGTAGCTGCTTTACTTACCAAAGTCCGGGCGATAGGCTACAAGGACCGATCGAGTTCGGCGCGGACCTTCGTCCCAAGGCCCGCTGGCGGGGGCGACCAGAATTTCGTGATAAGCATGAGATCTACTGGGGCGCTTGCACTCGCGCTGACCGCGCTGGCTGTCGCCTGCGGTCCGGGACGTGGCGGCCTCAGCCGGCCCTCTTCCGAACGTCGCATCGATTGCCCGGCCAAGGGCAGTGCGTTTCAGTACACGGCGCGGTTCGTCCCCGGCGAAGCCCGAAGTCCCAGCGACAATCTTTACGTGACGTTTACGCAGAAGCGGCCGTCGTCGGCGGAAGCCAAGGCCATTCTCGAGACGTGCATCAACACGACCGTCAAGACCGTGAGGGTCGATTACGAGATGCTGGCGACCGCCTGGTTCAACAAGGAAGGACCGCTGCCGCTGCCCGATGGATCGGCAACACTGAACTACGACCCGAAGGCCGGCGCGATCAAGCCGCCCAGCAATCGACCTGCCGCCCCGCCTGAGCCAATTGTCAAGCTGCCCGAGTACACTGTCGGACCGCTGACGAGTCAGAACCCGACCGACTCGAGCGACAGTGCGGTGAAGCTCGAGGTCATATTTCCGCGGGAACCCACCGAGGCAGAGGTCATGCGTGTCCTCGTGCGGGCGATCGAGAACAACGTGCTGACGCAGAGAAAACGAGTCAACACGTCCGCGTACCCCAGGGTCGCCGTCGGCCCGACCCGGCAGCCAATCCGCGGGGCAAACGGAGTCTTCCTGGCCGCGCACTACGACGCGAAAACCTCCGAGATCCGCGATCAGAATCGACAACTCGTGGGATCGATCAAATAGATCATTCCCGTCGGGCGCGCCGCTGGTCGCTGGGACTCCGGCGCAACCGAAGCCGCCGGACGATGTAGAGATTGATCAGGGTTCCGAGAGCGGTCAGGCTGAGAACAGCCAGGGAGGCGGTCTTGAACATCATGTCCGGATCTTCGACATGAGGCCCGTCGAGCTTTACCTCACGCCGCCCGAGGCTACACTGACGCATGACCCTCCGATCGCTGTTTCTCTGTTTCTTCGTCGTCGCCGGTCTCGTGACGACGGCAACGCCCGCGGAGGCGCAGCGTTTCTTTTTCGATCGGTGGTACGAGGTCCGGGGCCGCACAACGCTCGATGTCCGGACAGTCCGCGGCAAGATCGACGTAAGCGTCGGCGATCCGGGACGCGTCGACATCAAAGGTACAGTCACATTGCAGTGGGGTTTTGACGTACCGGCGAACCCGGCCGAGTTGGCCCGACAACTCACCGGGAATCCGCCGGTTGAGTACGCGGGTGGCGTCGTCCGCCTGCGGCCACCCGTCAACGCCGACCAGGACCGCGCGCTCACGCTGAGCTATGAGGTGCGGGTGCCGCCCGATACGCGCGTGATCAGCGAAAGCGATTCAGGGGCGACCGCGATCCGCGACGTAAACGGCGCGGTTTCGGTCAAAACACAATCCGCCTCAATCTCGATCTCGAGGCTGGGCGGAGACGCCGACGTGACCACCGGGTCCGGCGCCGTGACGGCTGACGGTGTCAAGGGCGCGACGTCGATTACGACGTCGAGCAGCGCGATCAGGGCGCGTGGCCTCGCCGGCTCGCTCCGCGCGCGCACGGCGAGCGGCGCGGTCGACGCCGTCTTGACGGGAGCAGGCAATGTCGACGTGGAGACGGCATCGAGCGCCATCACGCTTACCGGCGTCACGGGCGGTCTGGTCACGAAGACCGAGAGCGGCCGCACGAAGGTGTCAGGCGCGCCGGGCGCCGCGTGGGACGTCTCGGCCGGATCGAGTGCTGTCGAGATCAGGTT
>JBLNGH010000638.1:0-4644 GCA_050264575.1 Acidobacteriota bacterium
GCGAGGCCACCAGGGCGGCGAGCTCCCGCCAGCCCGACAGCGGAACGGACGCGTAGATCCGCGTCCGCAACCGGCCCGCGTGGTGCGCCCGTCGAAAGGCCGCGAGGTCGGTCCACTTCGCCGATTGCGGAACCGAGCCCATATGGTGAACGGACGTCACGCCGCGCGCGGCGATGTAGCGCATCGCGGCATCGAGGGCGCGATCCTCCAGGCCGGCCTCGGGTCGTTTCACGACGCGATCCACGAGGGCCATCGCGTTGTCTTTGAGCAGGCCGGCCGGTTCGCCACGGCCGTCGCGAACGATGGTCCCGCCGTCGATGTCCGGCGTCTCACGCGACACGCCGGCGAGACCGAGCGCCAGCGAGTTGGCGAGCGCCATGTGGCCGTCCGCGCGGCTGATCCACACGGGATGTCGCGGCGTCGCCGCGTCGATCCAGGCGCGCGACGGCAGTTCGCCGCCCCAGGCTTCGTGATCCCAGTCGCCGCCCGTGATCCAGTCGCCCGCGGGAATGCCGGCGGCAAATGATTCCAGCGCGGCGGCCAGCTCGCGCCGGCTGGTCACATTCCGCAGCGCGACCGATGTCAGCCGGAACCCGCCCGCGAGCAGGTGAATGTGGGAATCAATGAACCCCGGGGTGACCAGGCCCCCGCGTGCGTCGACTTTCGGTGCGCCGCCCGCCAGCTCGCGAATCTCGGCGTTCGAGCCGACGGCCAGGATTCGATCGTCTCGCATCGCGATCGCCTCGGCCCATGGCTGATCGGGATTTGCGGTCCAGACACGGCCGTTGACGATCGCCTTCACGCCGACGAGTGTAGATCCCGGCGGCTCGCGCCGCAGCCGCGGCGTGTCGCGTCAGCGCTTCAGGAACTGACCGACCGAAGGCGACAGATCGACGCGGAGCGGTTTGGGAGGGCCCGGTGAGCGGTACTTCAGCCGGTACAGCGCCAGCGGCCGGGTCGGACCATTGCGCGCGTCCACGCTGTTGAAGTACTCGACCTGCAGCCGATCCTCGTGCGACTCGACCAGATCCTTCATCATGGCCCAATACGGCAGCCGCATCGCATCAGCCGAGGAATCGAGCAGGAAATAATCGAGGTGCAGGTCCTCCATCTCCTGCATGACCGCCTGCACGGAGCTGTACCGCAGGCTCAGGTTGTAGCCGTTCCAGTTGTCGGACGCGAGCAGCTTCGATCCGCGCACGACAATCGGTCGGGGATGGAGCTGGCGAATCGCGACGTCGGTGACGAGCGCGCCTTCGCCGCTTTCATCGCTCACGATGAGCATGCGCCGTCCTGCGAGCGCGCCTTGATTGTCGAGGTAGTCCATCACCGCCCTGTACCCGAACGGCTTTCGAATCGCGAGCGCCGGACGCGCGAAGAACGTCGTGACCACCAGGACGCCGAGGAGCGCGCCGTACACGGCCTGGCGTCGCGTCGGTGACGCGACGAGGCGGGTGAGCGCGCCGATCCCGATCACGACGAGGCCGTAGATCGGCGCAATCGTCAGGGTCATGTAGCGTCCGGACGCCAGCGTGTGCGGATTGAAGAGGTGAAAGATGAACGAGCCCGCGATGAGCGCCGTCAGGACCTGCGCGATCGGCAGCGGCGCGTCTTCGCGCCACACACGGCCGCGGCGGATGGCCTGGACGAGACCGACGATCGCCAACGCCGTAGCGGCCGGTCCAAGCTGCGTCCAGAGGGAATCGCAGTAGTACCCGATCCGGGTGATCACAGTCGAGAGCGTGACAGGCCCGAAGTCGCCGATGGCCGCGTCCAGACGATACGTCACCAGAAGCGGGGGGAACGCCAGCGCCAGCACGATCGCCGCGGCGAGGTAGAGTCCCCAACGGCGGAGCAGATCGTACCGGCCGGTGAGAATGATCGCGACGAGCGGGACGAACACCAGCGACAGGCCGTTGCCTTTCGTCAGACACGCCATCGCCGTAAACAGGCCGAAGAGCGCCCCGTGCCGCCAGTTCGACGACCGGACGAAGACAGCGAGCCAGTACGCGGCTTCGATCGCGAACGCCGCGACGACGACGTCCAGCATGATGCTCGTCGTCAAGGCGACCACGATCGGCGTGCTCACGAAGAGCAGCGAGGCGATGAGCCCGGTGGTCCCCTTCGTGAACAGCGTCACCATGCGGTACAGGCGCCACGCCGTCCACGCGGCCGTCAAGGCGAGCAGCACCAATGCCGCGCCGTGCGGCGGCCAGTGGGGCAGCAGGAAGAGACCCAGGCTGACGTGGAAGAGCGGCGGCCACATCCCCGGCGCGATCTTCGGATACGAGACGTAATACTCCTGCGCGAAGGCAATCGGATTCTGTCCCAGTCCCTCGGCGACGTAATCCCTGACGAGCAGCCCGTTCATGAAATGCGCGGCGTCGTCGGAGTAGATGCCCTGCTCGCCGCGAAAGGCGCCCACATACCACTGAAGGGTGACGATTACCGCCAGAAGGAGAACGCCGGCGGTCAGCCGCCGCGTCGCGGACTCCGGCCGGGTCGTGCCGGCCGTCAGGGATGTTGTCGGGACGGGCGCACCCATAGTTCGCCAAAAGACAGACTTTTTGACCAATTCGCCCGGACTTTCCAGGGCTGTCGGACCCTCTAAGGGCCTCACCTCGTGCAAGTTCAGTGCGCTCCTCACCCGACGGGCCGTGACAGGTGCAGTTCTCGTGCCCAAACCGGTTGTGGCCAAGACGGATTCAGTGCGTCAGGCCGTAAATCAGATAGTTGATGCAGAACTTGTAGGCTTCATTGGTGGGGTCGACCGCGTACAACCCTGTCGCCGACCATTCCATGTAGTCGCCGATGTCCATGTTGTAGTTGATCACGACCATGAGTCGGCGCGACGGATGATTCTCGTCGTGAATGCCGTAGAACTCTCCCATCAGCCCCATCTCGCCCAGACGCCCGGGGTATGGCACGTCGAGCGACTTGATCTTGAAGAACGAATCGAACACAGGATGTGACAGATCGAGACGCTCGATTTTTGCGGCCGGCAGCACCTGGCGCATCGCGCGTTCGAAGACCCTCCACTCGTTGTCGAAGTGAAAGTCGTCGACGATCAGAAAGCCGCCTTTCTCGAGGTACGTCCTCAAGCCCAGCGCCTCCCGCTCGCTGGGAAACCAGTAGCCCGGCTCTGAAAGGTAGGCGATTGGGTATTTGAGCAGCTCCGGATCGTCCATCCGGAAGATGTTGCCGGCGGCCGGGTGCGTGGTGATCGCGGTAATCTCGGGCAGCAGCCGGCCCAGATTTTCCTCGGTCTCCGGCCAGTCGTACGACCAGCCGGGGTAGTCCGCGTAAAAGAGCCGCACGAACGTGAAACGGCCGTCGTACGGCGCAGGACGTGGGATGCGCTGCCCGTACCACCGCTGCGCCGACGCCGGTGCGGCGATCATCGCCGCCAACGCCAGCATGATCCAGACGCGACGCATGCCAGATTGTAACGGGGTCCGGGCCCTGTCGGGGGAAGGCGCCTCCGATCTACTCTTAGGCCCGGAAAGTCACTGGACTTGACGTGGTATCGTCGCGCGCGCCCTTGTAAACTCCAGTTGGCGCGCAGCCTACCACGTCAAATCACGTGACTTTCCTTGTGAGCACGATGAATCCAGCCCTGAGCTTCGTCATCCCGCTTTTCCAAAGCGCCGATACGATTGCCGACCTGGTCCGGGACATCGAGGGATTCCAGATTGAAGGCGGGCACGAAATCGTCCTGGTGAACGACGGGAGCAGCGACCGGACCAGCGAAGTGTGCCGCGATCTGGTGCGGCGGGCCAGGGTCCCGATCACGTTCGTCGAGCACGCGCGGAACTTCGGCGAGCACAACGCCGTGCTGACCGGCTGGCGCCACGCCCGTGGCGCGCACATCGTCAATCTCGACGACGACGGTCAGAATCCGCCGGCCGAGGCGGTGCGGTTGTGGCGGCACGCCAGGCAAACGGGGCTGGACGTCGTGTTCGGCCATTACAAACACAAGGAACACTCAGCCTGGCGCAACCTCGGGAGCTGGTTCACCAACCGGATGACCGACTGGGCCGTGGACAAGCCGCCCGGGTTCTATCTGTCGAGCTTCCGGTGCGTCAGCGCGTTTGCCGCGCGGGCGGTGGTGAACTATGCCGGGCCGTATCCCTACGTCGACGGGTTGCTGCTGCAGGTGACGCAGCGAATCGGATCGCTCGAGGTGCAGCACCTGCCGCGGCAGGCGGGACACAGCACCTACACGTTTCGCAGACTGATCCGCCTGTGGTTGAGCGCGTGGGTGAACTTTTCCGTCCTGCCGCTTCGCGTCGCGACGTTATTGGGGTTGACGCTGGCCGTTTGCGGCCTCATCGGTTTGAGCGTGGTCGTGTACTGGTGGTTCACGAATCAGGGGCCGCAGGTCGGGTGGGGATCGATCATGGCCGCCTTGCTGGTATTTTCCGGCACTCAGCTCGTGCTGCTGGGGATCATCGGCGAATATCTGGGCCGGATGTTCCTCACCGTGAATCAGCGGCCCCAGGCGATCGTCCGCAGTGTGCTTCGCACGCATGAAGGGCAGGCAGAAGTCGAAGGACATGAAGTGAAGGTCATGAACTGACCTTCACGATTCATGAAAGGATCTCGTTACACACCCGAAGACAGTCCGAACAAATATTGCCGGGC
>JBLNGH010000639.1:0-7299 GCA_050264575.1 Acidobacteriota bacterium
ATCGATTACTCCCCGCGATGACCATGAACCGCGCTCGTCTCTGACGTACGATGTCTCTCGTGTCCCTTGACGTCATCATCATCGGCGGCGGGCCGGCGGGCCTGGCCGCCGCCATCGCCGCGAAGCAGCACGGACTCCGGTATCAGGTCCTCGAGCAGAGCGCGCTCGTCAACTCGCTCGTCCACTACCCGACGCACATGGTGTTCTTCACGACGCCGGAGCTGCTCGAGATCGGCGGCGTGCCGTTCGTCAGTCCGTACGAGAAGCCGACGCGGGCGGAGGCGCTGCGCTACTACCGCAAGGTGACGGACGCGTTCGATCTCGACGTTGCGCAGTACGAGCCGGTCGTGGGGTTGACCGTCACGCCGGACGGGACCTTTCACGTCCGCTCGCAGCGCGCGCACGCGCCGCATCGCGACTGGACCGCCCCGGCGGTCGTGCTGGCGACGGGCGCGTACGACGTCGCCAACGAGCTCGGCATTCCAGGCGAGCATCTGCCGCACGTCTCCCACTACTACAAGGAACCCTACGAGTTCTATCGCCGGCGGGTCGTGATCGTCGGCGGCAAGAACTCGGCGGCGGAGGCCGCGCTCGATTTGTACCGCGCGGGTGCGTCCGTCCTGATCGTTCATCGCCGCGCCGCGCTCGGCGAGTCGATCAAGTACTGGGTCAAGCCCGACATCGAGAATCGGATCAAGGACGGCGCGATCGAAGCGAGGTTCCTGACCCGCGTCATTGAAATCCGGCCGACGGAAGTCGTGCTGGCGCCCGCCGGCCCGGAGATTCCACCCGAGCGCGCTGCGCAGACGGTCGAACCGGCTGACGCGGTGTTGCTCCTGACCGGATACCGGTCCGACACGACGCTGCTGCGGATGGCGGGGGCAGAAATCGACGAAGCCGAAGGAGCGCCCGTGCACGATCCCGAGACATTCGAGACGACGGTGCCGAATCTGTTTCTTGCCGGCGCCGTCATCGCGGGGCGGCAGAGCGGCCGCATCTTCATCGAAAACGGCCGTTTTCACGGCCAGAGAGTGATTCGCGAGATCGCGACCCGACGGGGGACGGGGGTTTTTTCCACAGGTTGAGGGTGATTGGGGACGGAGGTCGTACACGCCAAGGGCCGGCCCGTGGGCCGGCCCTTCGCTCTTCCCGCACGGACTGGCGCTTACTGGAACCAGTACGTGATGTTGAAGCGGATGATCCGCGGTCCGAGCACGCCGGTCGGCGAGAGGAACGTCTGGATTCCGACCTGCGGCTGCGCCGGGTCGTTCGCGAAGCGGACGTTCGTCCGGCCCGTTCCGGTCCTGACGTCGAAGGTCGTGTTCGCGTTCGTCAGGTTGTACACGTCCATCGTCGTCTCGAGGCGGTGCTTGCCGCCGAACGTGAAGAACCGTCCGGCCCGCACGTCGAGGGTCCCGAGCACCGGGAGCAGCACCGTTCCGCGCGGCTCGGCGTTCACCGACAGATTGTTCTGGTTCACGCAGTTCGTCGTGATGGCCGTCGTGCACTGCTGGACGTTCAGCGTTCGCGTAATCGGCAAGCCTGACTGCACGCGGTATTCCACACCTGTGACGATCTGATACGGCAGCGTGTACGAGCCGTTGATCTTCAACTGGTGCCGTCTGCCGCCACTTTCGCCCTCGGCGTTGACGAAGACGTTATTGGGATTGTTCAGGCTCACCAGATCCTGCTTCGTGTGCGAGTACGTGTACCCGCCGAGCACGGTCCATCCATGGCTGTATCGCTTCTCGACGGTCAGTTCGATGCCGTCATAGAAGGTCGCGAGCCGGTCGTCGTTGACCGTCACCTGCGACAGGACGGCGCCAGGATTGAGGCTGTAGACGCCAATTGGACGGTTGTCGGCGGCCGCATTGCTCACGTTCAAACAGCTGCCGGTCGTCTCGGTGCCGAAGCAGCCGTCGCGTCCGGGCTCGGTGACGCTCACTTGTGTATACAGCGACGGCCACTGATCCATGCTTTGATCAACCGTGCCCTGCACGTCGCGCGAGCGGCGATGGATGTAGGTGACACCGCCGCGGATGTTCGGAAACAGCTCGCGGTCGACTCCGACGGTCGTCTCCTCGCGGAACGGGCGACGCAACGTCGGATCGAAGATCGCGACCGCCAGCCCGCCGGTGCCGCCCTGCTGCGCGCCGAATTCGCCGCCGACGTACTTGAGCCCGTCCCACACGGCATTTCCGCGGTCGAAGTTCAAGTCGCCGTCGAGGTCGTTCCAGACGTACGTCTGGTTGATGCTTGCATTCGGGTTCGGAGGCGTACCGGTGTTGATCTGATCCAGGTACCTGCCCCACGACGCCTTGATGACCGTGCGGCCGTTCCCGTTCAAGTCATAGGTCGCGTTGAAGCGCGGCGCGAAGTTGTGCCACAGCGGGTTCTCGCGGACCTCCGGGAAAGATTTCCTCACGGTGTAGTTCTGCACGACGCCGTTGATGGTCACGCCGGTGAACACCAGTCCGTCGGGGAAGTATTCGCTGTCGCCCGTGGTCTGCGCGGGCAGATATCCTTCGATGCGCTCCCAGCGGATGCCGCCGATGACCGTGAGCCGGCCAATCGCGTAGGAATCCTGACCGTAGATTGCCGAGGTCATGACCGCGCGCTCGACGTGGAGCGGTGAGTTGAAGATCTGGACGCTCACCGGGCCCGCGGGGTTGCTCCCGACCGCACTGCTGCGGTACGTGAGGTTCACATTGTCCACCCGGTAGGTATCGACGTCCTCCGGCGTGTAGCCGTTGTCGAACCCGATCTTGAACTCGTGCCGTCCGCCGAGGAGCTGCGGCACGTAGTACTGGAGGTTCGACACGAACTGCAGACGGCGCCGGAACATGATTGCCGTGCTGTTCCTGTTGCGCAGCAACGTGTTGTTCTGGGCCGCGTCGGTGAGCGGCTGCAGGTTCGTCTTCTGCGACAGCGGGAACTTCGTGTTGTTGTAGCTCAGCTTCGTGTCGACGAACATGCGATCGGTCAGCACCGTGTTCCAGGCGATCTGCGCGACGTTGAAGAAGTCATACTCCTTCGAGTCCGAATCCTGCGTGGTCGTCGCATTGGCGCCGCGGTTCGGTTTGTCGTACTGCTGACGCTCGAGATAACCCTCGAAGCGGTTGCTCGTGTTCGCCTGATACGTCAGCTTGGCCGCGCCCGCGCCGATGTCCGTCGTGTCCTGCTGGCTCGTGTTGCCGAGGAGCACCGGCAGCGAGGTGACTGCCGGGAAGCCCGGCACGTTGACGTGCGTCGACTGGTAGTTGCCCGACGCGAAGAAGAAGAGCTTGTTCCTCTTGATCGGCCCGCCGAGCTGCCCGTTCGTATTGGTGATGAAGTCCACCGCCGCCGCCTCGGCGCGGAACCCCGCTTCTTTCAACGTTTGATCGATGTTGTCCCACTGGGTTTCCTGACCCTGGTAGGTCTGGAGTCCCATCGCCTGCATGCGATTCGTCCCGCTCTTCGTCACCATGTTGATGAAGATGCCGGCGGTGCCGACCGAGATGTCCTGAGCCCCGCTCGAAATCTGGATGTTCTCGAACGTCGTCGGCGTGTAGTAGATCATCGAGAAGCCCTGCGCGGCCGGGTCGTTCACGTTGACGCCGTTCAGCATCTGCGTGTTCTGCGCGTTCGGCGTCCCGCGTGACGTCATGCCGCGCTGCAACCCGCCCTGGTTCCCGCCGACGTCCGGCGTGTCGAAGATGACGCCCGGCGCCTTGTATTCGAGGATGCTCCAGATGTCTTTGCCGCCCGGTGTCGTGTCGAGCAGCGCCTTGTCGAGGTTCACATTGATGTTGGCACTCTTGGCATCGACCACCGGTGTCTCGCCTTTGACGGTGACTTCCTCGGACACCGTGCTGACTTTCAGCGGGAACTCGAGCGTGGCCGTCTGTCCCTGCAGTACGACAACGCCTTCGCGGGTGACGGTCTGGAAGCCGGCAAGTGCAACCTTGACGGCGTAGGTGCCGACCCCGAGTGACGGGAATCGGTATGAGCCGGTGGAGTCCGTTACCCCGACCAAGGCCTGCGGCAGAATCGGACTCGTCAGAGTCACGGTGGCACCAGGCACCGACGCCCCTTGTTCGTCGGTGGCCTTCACGAAGATGCTGCCGGTCTGGACCTGCGCCCACGCGGGGGTCGTCACAGCCACCGACAACACGAGCAGGATCCCAATGAGACCCAGCTTTCGGGACATGATGCACTTCCTCCTGAGCGTCGCCACGCTCCTCAATCGCAAACAACGGGAAGGCCGGGCTGCCCGCCTATTGCTGCTGATGGCGAGCATACGGGGTAGGGAGTTCCGGAGCAAGTGTCTGGTGACGGGCAGAGCGGACAGTTGGACGAGCGTATGAGGTCATAAGTGCGCCGAGGCGCGGAGGCGCGAAGGCTATGAGGCCCAAGCCTCAGGTCAGCTCAGTGCACTGTGCGCGTCTTGTTCGAGAGAAAGTCCATGAGGACGTACTGGCCGAGCGTGTAGGGGGTCGTGAAATAGGCCTTGCCGCGGCAGATGCGGGCGACCCGCCGGACGAACGCCACCAAATCGTAATCGCGCGCGAGCATGAACGTGTTGATCATGATGCCCGACCGGCGGCAGGCGGCGACTTCGGCGAACGTCTCGCGCAGGACGAACGGATCGAGGCCGAACGCGTTGCGGTAGATCCGGCCGTCCGGACGCGTGACCGCCGACGGCTTGCCGTCGGTGATCATGATGATCTGCCGCATGTCTTTGCGCTGCCGATCGAGGACGCGACGCGCGAGCCTGAGCCCTTCCCGCGTGTTCGTGTAGTAAGGCCCGACGCGCACGCGGCCGAGCTGACTGATCGGCACTTCTTCCGCGGAATCGTGAAACAGGACCGCTGACAGCGCGTCGCCCGGGAATTGATGGCGGATGAGGTTCGACAACGCCATCGCGACCCGCTTGGCGGGCGTGAAGCGATCTTCGCCGTAGAGCACCATGCTGTGGCTGCAGTCGAGCAGCAGACACGTGGCGCACGAGCTCTGATAGTCGCCCTGCGCGATCATCAGATCTTCGTAGGTCAGCTTAAGACCTCGGGCGTCGTTTTTTGCGCGATTGCCCGCAGAAACGACGCCCGAGGTCTTGAACTGCCGTTGCACCGCGCTCAGCACCGTCGCCGCCGCATCGAGATTCAACGTGTCGCCGAACAGATATTGGCGCGGCGGGCCGCCGGCTTCGATGCCGCTGTCGAGCTCGCGCGTGTCGTGGCGGCCGGCGCTGCTTCGGCCCGCCGATCCCAGGAGATCGCGGAGCGCGCGATAGCCGAGAAAGTCGAGCGCCTTGTCGGTGACTTCGAAGCGGGAGTTGACGGCCTCCTCGCCGCCCGGTCCGTCGAACCGTTGCCGGGTCGGCGGACCGGCCATCGTGATGTAGCCCTGCTCGGTCAGCTTCTCGATGATCTGCTGGACCAGCTCCTCGAGCTGGTCGCGTCCCCGCTGGCGGCCCGCGGCGTCGCTGCGGCTCGACTCGTCCATCTGGCCGTTCATGAGCCGCTCGAGCATCTCGTCGGACAGCACGCCGCCGTTCAGCAGCGCGTCGAGAATGGCGTCGTGCAGCGCCTGCATGGTCCGGTCGTCGTCGCTGCGCGGATCCCACGGCGTGTTGAACCCGCTGGCCAGCAGCAAGTCGGACAACCGCGTGACGAGCGACTCGAGGTCGATCTCGTTGGCCAAATCGGCGATGTAACGACTGTAGCGATATTTCATCGAGAGAACCCCGGAACCTCGGAACCTCGGAACCTCGGAACCTCGGAACCTCGGAACCTCGGAACCTACAGAGTTCTAGTTAAAGTATTTCTTCTTTCCCTTCACCGGCGCTTCGTCCTCGTCCATGAGCGACTGAATCGTGCGGTCGTCCACCCGCTCGCGCGCCGTGGGCGGTCCCGGCGACGCGTGCAGCTGACCGGCATCCGTCCGGCTGATCTTCTTCAGCGCGCAGAGCCCTTCGAGGATGAAGTCGGCGACGGCCGCCCGCGCCTCGTCGGACGTGCGATCGCCCGTGCCGAGAGCGCGGACCACCCGCTGGAAGCCGTCGATCGAATCGACCATGCCGAGGAGCTGCGCCGCCGGTGACGTGTCCGACAGGTCGATGGTGCCGCCGCGCTCGAACCAGGCGATGACGGGACGCGTGTCGGTCTGCACCGCGCGGCCGTCGAAAACGGTCGCAATCGCCGCGCGGACGATCTCCCGCGCGACCTGCTCCGCGCCGCGCAGCTCGCCTTCGTATTCGAGCTCGATCTTTCCGGTGAGCGACGGCAGCGACGCGTAGACGTCGCTCACCCGCGGCACGACGATCGATTCGCCGCCGGCGAGCGCCCGCCGCTCGGCGTTCGAGACGACGTTCTCGAGCGCGGTGATCGGGAGCCGCTGGCTCACGCCGGACCGCTTGTCGACTTTCTGATCCGTCCGCGCCTGAAACGCGACCTCCTCGACGACCTCCCGCACGAAGTCCGGGATCTCCACCGGCAGCGTCGTCACACCCGGACCGTGCCGCTGGACCCACGCTTCCTGCGCCGTGATGGTCATCGCCTCGTGGCGGCTGCGCGGATAGTGCGTCCGGATCTCCGAGCCGATGCGGTCTTTGAGCGGCGTGATGATCTTGCCGCGCGCGGTGTAATCCTCCGGGTTCGCGGTGAACACGAGCGCGACGTCGAGCCGGAGCCGGACCGGATAGCCTTTGATCTGGACGTCGCCTTCCTGAAGGATGTTGAAGAGGCCGACCTGCACCTTGCTCGCCAGGTCGGGCAGCTCGTTGATCGCGAAGAGCCCGCGGTTCGCCCGCGGCAGCAGCCCGTAGTGCATCGTCAGCTCGTCGCCGAGCTGGCGGCCGGACTGGACGGCTTTGATCGGATCGATGTCGCCGATCATGTCGGCGATGGTCACGTCGGGCGTCGCGAGCTTCTCGACGTATCGCCGTTCGCGCGGCAGCCATGCGATCGCCAGATCGTCGCCTTCGGTCGCCAGACGCGCGCGGCAGGCGGCACAGAGCGGTGCGATGGGATCGTCGTGGATCTCGCACTCCGGAATGACGGGAATTTCCTCGTCGAGCAGCTCGACGAGCGCGCGAAGGAGACGCGTCTTCGCCTGGCCGCGCAGGCCGAGCAGGATGAAATTGTGACGGGAGAGAATCGCGTTGATGACCTGCGGAACGACGGTGTCGTCGAAGCCGATGATGCCGGGAAACAGCGGCCGTCCTGAGCCGAGCCGCGCGATGAGATTCTGACGCAGCTCATCCTTCACCGGTCGATGCGGCGTGCGGCCCGCGGCGATCGACCCGCGAAGGGCGCC
>JBLNGH010000640.1:0-8187 GCA_050264575.1 Acidobacteriota bacterium
CGAGCGCGCCAGATTCCGGTTTCCCGATCGTTACGGGAGCGGGCAACAGCGCGCTCGGCGGTCTCTGCGTGATGGGCGAGCCGCAGACGCAGGTCGTGCCGCTGATCCTGTCGAACCCGACAGGCTCGACAGTCCTCAAGGACGTGACGGCGCCGTTCGGCAATCCGACCGCCACTGGGACGCAGTTCTATAGCTACAGCACGTGGCGGCTTCGCATCAATGTCAAGGCCAATCAGTCGCCGATCGTGGCGGCCGTGAGCTTCACGCCGCAGTCAACAAGCCTGTCGTGCGAGTCGAACAATTCGGGCGATTCCAGCGATTTCGACTGCCGCTTCAGGGAGACTCCGGCCCAATGCGTGCCGTTCTTCAACGATCCGAGCGTCCCGAGCGATCCGATCCGCGAGAGGTACCGCTGCGCCTTCTACCGGGTGAAAGATATGCCGGTATGCACGGCGACCAGTTGTCCGTTCCAGGAGGAGTTCGTGCCGGGAACCTTCGACATCCTGAGCGAGATCATCATGAACCTGACGAACCCGCCGTCAGCAAACTTCGACGTGACGGCGTACGGTCCGGCTCCCAAGGGCAACCCGCGGATCATGCGCGATCCCGACTCGGTCAACACCGGTGTATTAGCGAATCAGTTCTTCATCGACGCGACGACCGCCGTGATCGACTGGCCGTCGTTCGGGACCGGCACGCCGAACGATTACAGCCCGGTGCAGCGTCTGACGTCGACAACCGGATCGGGTGGCGGCTGCGCGGATGTCATCAAGCCCGACGGCACCGGTCAGAACGGCGGCTCCTCGATCAAGGTAATCGTCGAAGCCAAGACCGGTCCGAGAGTCAACGGCGTGTGCACTGGCGTACCGCTCGACGGCGCCACGGCGAACGGGAACAACATCACACTGGCCATCGCCGGCACCGGCAGCAACCACACGCTCGTCATCTACTGCGATACGCCTGGCAACTCGCTGGGATGCTTCACGCCGGTGAACGGCCAGCCCGGACGCTATCAGTCGACGGTGGATCTGACCAATCCGCCATTCGTCCCTGACGCCGCCAACCCGTACTTCTTCGCGGTGACGTCCGTCAACGTGCCGTCCGCGAACCCCGCCACGCAGAACCCGGGCTTCTTCCCGCCAACGGGACGCAGCTACTTCGTCTGCCCGAACGGTTCGAACTGCGGGGGCTAGGTCGAACGGATCTCTACTGGATACACAACGAGCCGGGCCGATTGGCCCGGCTCGTTTCGTGTACGGCGATCCCGAATTGTGGAAATCAATCCGCGCAGGAATCGCGGATTTGGCACTCAATCCGCGCTACTTGGCGGAGGCGATAGGCGCGAGGTCGGCGCGCTTGACGATGGCATCGACGTTCTGCTTCCCGGCGTCCTTCTTGATGTCGTCGAGAATCCGTTTTGCCTCGCGAAGGTGCTGCGCGGCGCCTGACGCATCACCGGCACCACTGAGCGCCTGCGAAAGCCAATAGTGGCTCTGCGCCTGCTGCACGCGCAGGCCGACGCGCTCACTGTCCGCGAGCGCGCGCTCGAGCTCCGTTCGCGCCTGCGGATACTTCTTCGCCGTCACCAGCGACTCGCCGAGGACGATCAACGCCGACGCCGACTCAGGCTTGAACCCCCACTTGCCGGCTTCGTCAGAGAGCTTGCTCAACTCGGCGCCCGCGCCGCCCTCTTTCGCCGCGGTCATGCTCTGATGCACTTTCGACAACGTGGTGCGGGCCGGATCGCCCACCTTCGTCGACACCTGCAGCGCCTGATCGTAGTACTGCCGCGCGCGCTTGTAGTCACCGAGACGAAAATACAAGTCGCCCTGATAGTTCAGGACTTCGGCCAGAAGCTGGTCGATTTTCAGCTCGCGAGCCAGCGCCGCGGCCGCGTCGAGTTTTTTGGCGGCGTCCGCCGTCTGCCCCACGTTGCCGAGCGCCGCGCCGTACTCCTGGGTCAGCACGATCGTCCAGTCGGTCTTTTCCGGCGTTCGCTGCATGGCGTCGTACGCCTGTTTGGCCGTGTTCAACGCCGCGTCGAACCGGCCCAGATACCCGAACAGCTTGGCCGTGCTCGATCGAACCTGCGCCTCACCCCGATCGTCTTTCGCCTGCCGCCGCAGCTCCAGCGCGTCGAGGAAGCTCTTCTCCGCTTTGTCGTAATTCCCGAGACGAATGTGCGTCTCGCCGACGTTGTACGTGGCGTTGCCCCTGTACCCAGGGCTGTTGATGTTCTTGCCGACCGCCAGCGCCTGCTCGTAGTACGTCAGGGCCTCCTGATAGTCGCCCTTGAGGAAGTCAATCGCGCCGATGTTCGACAGCAGCATCCCCTCGTAGTTGACGTTGCGCTGGTCGCGCTGAATCCGGAGCGAGTCCTTGAAGTACGTGAGGGCCCGATCGAGCTGGCCCTGGTTGGCGTACAGATTGCCGAAATCGATGTACGTGTCGCCAATCCCCTGCTGGTCTTTCATCTGTTCGCGGATCGCCAGCGATTCCTGGTACTGCTTCAGCGCCAGATCGAACTTGCCCAGATTCGCCTGAACCTTCCCCATCTCGAGGATGATCTCGGCAACCATGCGCTGGCGGCCGAGCTTGCGCGCAATGTCAAGTGCGCTCTTGAAGTGAGACAGCGCCTGATCGGCGTTGTTGAGAATCCGGTACGACACGCCGATCCACTCGTGCGCGGTCGCAATGCCTTCCTGGTTGTTCCGCGAAATGGCGATTATCAGCGCCTTGTTCAACGGATCCAGCGCCGGCTGCGCGCGATCGCGCTTGACCTCCAGACGCCCGACGCCGATGAGCGCGTCGATGTTGTTCGCGTCACGGCTGATCAGCTTCGTGTAGGCATCGAAGGCTTTGTCGAAATCCGCGTTTTCTTCGAGGGCCGCGGCCAGATCCGCCAGCACTTCATCGCTCCCCGGCAGAAGCGCGGCGAGCTTGTCGTAGAAGCTTACGGCCTCCGCACGGTTCTTCATGACGCGCGCGTACGTCGCGAGCACCATGAGCCGCTCGGGCTCGCTCACGGAGCCGCTGAGATCTCTCGCGGTGCGCGCATAGCGCTCGGCGTCCGGCGCCTGGCCCAGCGCGGCGTACGTCAGCGCCAGCCTGGCGTGGGCGAGCGCGAAGTCTTTGTCTTCCTGGATCGACGCGGTGAAGGCTTTGATCGCTTCGAGCAGTTTCCCTTCGCGCATCAGTCCAAGACCTTCCGTGTACTTCTGGAGCGCCGCAAGTGATTTCGACGATGGTCGGTACGATGATGCGGTCGCGGCCTTCAGATCGTCCGGCGCAAGCGCCAATTCGTTGCGAAGCAAGGCCGCCAGCTTCTCGATGGTTCCCAACAGCACGGCCTCATTCGCGGCGGTTTCCTGAACAGGCTTCGAGGTCTGGTTGGGCAAGTCCTGCAGATTGGCGGTGATCTGGATCTGGGGACCAAACTTCGTGAATTGACCGACGATCACGATGTCAGCGCTGTTGTTCTTGGCGATCTGCTCCGTTCTCGCCGGATCCAACTGCGTGTCCGGCGCGATGTTGAGATCGCTCAGCATCTGCGCGATTGCGGCGGACCCCACGGTG
This sequence comes from Acidobacteriota bacterium, assembly GCA_050264575.1. Classification (GTDB taxonomy): domain Bacteria; phylum Acidobacteriota; class Vicinamibacteria; order Vicinamibacterales; family SCN-69-37; genus DASQFI01. Next base: position 3,577 of record JBLNGH010000640.1, read on the forward strand.
CGGAGCGACTTCGACTGACCGATCTGCGTGCGAAGCTGATCGGCAATCGTCTGCCCCAGATAATCGAGCGAACGATCGCCCGAGACGTTCCGGAACGGCAGGATGACAATCGACACCGATCGCGTCGCGACTGCCGGACGGCCCCCGCCGCCGAACAACTGTTGCCGGAAGACGAACGCACCCGCTCCCAGCGCCAATCCGAAGACGGCTGCCGCGATCAATAACCAGAAACGCGTCCTCGACGGACGCGCCGCGGGCGCCGGAATCTGTATCCCCGGCATCGTCTGCCCGGGCACCGTCTGTCCGGGCATCGTCTGTCCCGGGTACGTCTGTCCCGGAATCTGTCCCGGAAATGTTTGTCCCGGAAACGTGTGCGTCGGCAGCGGCTGCGTCCACGCGTGCGTCGCCGCGGCTGTCGTCCCATCGGTCGGATGGCCGTGCTGGTCGAGGCTCTCGAGATCCCTGAGCAGCTCCTTCGTTTTCGCGTAGCGCTGCTCGGGATCGAGCGCGATGCATCGCGAGACGACGTCGGAGACCGCCTGCGGGATGTTGGGATCGACGGATCGCAGCGGCGGCGGCACGGTCGTCATCCGGTTCATCAACGCCGCGAGCGAGCTTTCGCCGCCATGGCCGGTCTGGCGGCGGCCTATGAGCATGTCGGACAGAATCAAGCCGAACGCATAGATGTCGGCGCGGTGATCGACGGTGTGGCCGCGCGCCTGCTCGGGCGCCATGTAATCGAGCGTGCCCACGACGGTGCCGACGACGGTGCCGCCCGCGGTGCCCGACGTCGATCGCGCGATGCCGAAATCCGTGATCAGCGCGTGTTCGTCGTCGTCGAGCAGGATATTCGCGGGTTTGAGATCGCGATGCACGACGCCCGCGTCATGCGCGGCAACGAGACCAGAGGCGATCTGCTTCGCGATGCTGAGTGCGCGCCCGATGGGAAGCTTGTGTTCGCGCTTGAGGATCGTACCCAGGTCCGAGCCGTGGACGTAGGGCATCGTGATGTACTTGACGCCCTCGACCTCGCCGAGATCGTGGATGCGCACCACGTTCTTGTGCGTTACGTTCCGCGCGAGCAGCAGCTCGCGCTTGAAGCGGCGTTCGAGCTCGCGCGCCGCGTCGGGATCTTCCATCGCTTCGGGCCGGATGACCTTGATTGCCACCACGACCCCAAGCTCCTGATCCCAGGCCTGATACACGGCGCCCATACCGCCCGTGCCGAGCAGTCGAACCAGGTGATACCGCGGCCCGAAAGGCTGACCGCCCATCGGACCCCCGAGCGCGCTCGTGGCGCCGCCAACGGATTTCACCGCGCCGCCGGCGATCGATGGCGGCGTGCGCGGCTGCGGCGTCGCAGGGAACGGCGGCGTACCCGCGTGATGCGTCCCGCGCGCGCCTGGCGGCGCAGCCATCGTCGCGTCAGCCTCGCCGGCGCCGCCGAGGCGAGTCGCTTCGAAAGCCTCCGGCGGTGCACCGGCGACGCGGGACCAGACGCCGGTCCCAACGCCCGGATCAGAAGGTCGCTTCAGATGTGACGGCGGCCCGAGGACCGTCTTGTCGTCGGGCGGTTCGGGCGGCGTCGAAGCTGGCGGTTTCGGGGGCGGCGGAGGAGCCAGTATCGTGGCGGCGTCGGCCGCCTCGGGCTCCGTCACCGTCTTGCCGCAGATCGTACAGCGGCCGTCAGGCGCGGACGTCGTGCCGCCACAGTGAGGACAATTCATCTAAAGCGGTCAGGGCGCCAAAAAAAGGAGGCTACATTATGTCGTCAAGCCATTGACAGGACAACATGATTCGGAGTGCGCCCGCAGCCTCGGTCGAGGCGCCGTCTGCCCGTCATTTGAGACATTACGGGAAGTTGAAGAGTTATTACCGCAACCGGATGTGGCCTGAGCTCTATCCGTCGTGGCCGCACAATCGCCAGCCTCAAGGTCAACTCAACACCATTGATCACCGATCGACCTCGACCCCACTCTCGTGCGTGCGGCGATCCAAAGTCAGCATCGATGCAGCCTTTTGTCGGCGCGGCAAACGACGCGATCTGGCTCCTACCTTCTTCAAGTGGGCAAACCGGATCCGGTCTTCGTGGCTGTACGCGTCTGAAGAGGAAGATCGATCGATCATCCGGCGTGTCCCGTGCATCTTGTGATTGGCCCTGGAATTGCTGATCTCTCCCGCATCTCATTGTGCGACCGCTCCTCCGGAATAGCCAAGAAGTGGGTCGCGCGATTCTGCTTGCAGTGGAGCTTGAAGCGTGTCGCCCCGTTCTGACGAAATGGTCAGACGCGAACTCTGCGGACACCCTGACCTGCGGAGAGGGCGTGGAGTCTTTCACGCGTCCTTCGTCGCTCCTGCTCTCCTGCTCATGTACATCGCCGCGGGCTACGCGTGCGGCGCTTCTTCCACGACCAGCACCGGACCTACACCACTTAAGTGTCAACTGACGACGGCCCTGTCGTCAGAAACAATCGGCCCGGCCGGTGGAAAAGGCAGTGTCACCGTAACAGCGCAGCGCGAGTGCGCCTGGAATGCGACGTCGTCCGTCGGCTGGATTTCGGGCCTCACCCCGGCCTCGGGGCAAGGAAGCGGGAAGATCGACTTCACGGTGGCCGCCAATCCGGACGCGATCGCGCGTCAAGGCAGCCTCGTCGTCAACGACGACCCGATTGCTCTGCATCAGGACCCGGCGCCGTGCCGATTCGATCTCTCTCCGCGCGATCAGACGCTCGGGGTCGATGGTGGTGATTGGAACGTGAAGGTCTCGGCGGTCGTCGGGTGCGCCTGGACCGCCACGAGCAACGACCGGTGGATCACCGTCAAGTCCGGTGGCTCAGGCACCCGCGACGGAACGGTCACGCTCGGGGCGGACCCCAACGGCGGACCCAATTCGAGAAACGGAAGTCTCACGATCGCCGGCATGGCGTTTGGTGTCACTCAGGCTGGTACTGCGTCGACACCAACGCCGCCTCCGCCGCAGACGCCAACACCGACGCCAACGCCAACACCCATACCGCCGACCCCCGGGTGTGCGTATGCGATTTCGCCGACGAGCTTTTCAGCGACCGCGGCCGGGGGATCGTCGGCTGCGCTCGTACAAACGGCGGCGGGATGTTCGTGGAGTGCGACGAGCGACGTCGGGTGGATCACGGCTTCTCCAATTACGGGTGCCGGCGGCGCCTCCGTGACTTTCACGGTTGCGGCCAACGCGGGCGCCGCGCGCACCGGACGCCTGACGATCGCAGGTCACACGCTCGTCGTCACGCAGGCAGCCGCCCCTCCGCCGCCGCCCACCTGCAGCTATTCGATCAACCCGGCGAGCCAGTCGATCGGGGCGCTGGGCGGAACCGGCACGATCGCCGTCTCAACGACCGCGAGTTGTTCGTGGTTGGCTGCGAGCAATGACAGCTGGATTTCCGTCACGAGCGGGGCGAGCGGCAGCGGCAACGGGAACGTGGCGATCACGATCGCGCCGAACCTCGGACCGGCGCGTGTCGGCACGGTCACCGTTGCCGGGAAGACGTACACGGTCAACCAGGCAGCAGTGGTGCCGGGACCCAACTGTACGTACACGATCAACCCGACGAGTAAGACCTTCAATGAGGACGCCGCGACCAACCAGAGAATCGATGTCACGACGCAAGCCGGATGCGCCTGGACCGCCATCAGCAACGCGAACTGGCTTACCGTCGTGTCCGGGCAGATCGGCGTCGACGACGGCGAGGTCCGGTACAACGTCGCAGCAAATCCTGCCGGCACGTCGCGCCAGGGCACGATGACGGTCGCGGGAAAGACGTTCACGGTGGACCAGGACGGCGTGCCGTGCGCGTCCACCATCAACCCGACGACCCAGACCATCGCGAAAAGCGGCGGCTCCGGCACCGTTTCCGTCACGATGCCCGCCGGCTGTTCCTGGACGGCCGTGAGCCAGGATTCGTGGATCACGGTGACCGCGGGAGGCAGCGGTAGTGGCAACGGCACCGTGACGTACAGCGTCGCCGCAAACCCCGGCGCGTCGCGCAAGGGAACGATCCGGATCGCGGGCAAGACGTTCACGGTCCAGCAGAACTGAAATGCCGAGACGGACCATGAGGCCCTCGAGATTTCGCTGCGCAGCGGGGATCGCCGCATTCGTGATCGCCGTCGCGTCGCCCGGGCGCGCGTTTGCACAGCAGTCCGTTCGCGACGTCCTGACATTTCTCCTGACCAACCGCTCGATCCCGACGGAGGATTTCGTTCAGGACGCGCAGGCGGCCGCCGCGACCGCCGACACGATTTCCGGGTTCCTGGTCGCGGAGCTCGGCGCGCTTCCCGTCGGCCCGTCGTCGAGCGGATTCAGCTATCGGCTGAACCGCACGCTCGGCGCGACCATGCGATCGAGCGACAGCTTCGGATCGTTCTTCGTCGACCGGTCGCTCACATCCGGCGCGGGGCGCGCGTCGTTCGCCGTGACGTTTCAAAGCATCACGTTCGACACCATCGACGGCCGCCCGCTCCGGGACGGCACCTTGATCTCCGTCGCGAGCCGTCTGGTCGGAGACTCGCAACCGTTCGACGTCGAGACGGTCTCGTTGCGGCTTCGCACCGACACGGTGCTGATCTCGGCCGGCT
>JBLNGH010000641.1:0-6292 GCA_050264575.1 Acidobacteriota bacterium
GCGGGTGCCTTTGCTCGAGCAGGTCGCCTACCTCTCGCTGAACATCATTTCGATTCCGCTGCGCATTCAGCGCGCCTACACCAAAGAAGGTGTCGCAGTCACCGTCGAGGCGGTCGCGAACGTCAAGATCGCCGGCGACGACATGTCGCTCCGTGGCGCCGCCGAGCGATTTCTCGGCATGAGCACCGAGCAAATCAAGGGCGTCATCTTCCAGACGCTCGAAGGCCACCTGCGCGCGATTCTCGGCACGCTGACGGTCGAGGAAATCAACGCCGATCGCCAGGCGTTCGCGCAGAAGATGACCGACGAGGCGGCCGTCGATCTGAAGAAGATGGGCGTCAACATCGACATCCTGACGATCCAGCAAATCAGCGACGAGCAGGGGTACCTCGACGCCCTCGGCAAGAAGCGCACCGCGGAAGTGAAGCGCGACGCCATTGTCGGCGAGGCGCTCGCCACGCGCGACGCCATGATCAAGTCGGCCATGGCGGATCAGGAAGGCAAGACGAAGCGATACGAAGCGGACGTCGCGATCGCGCAGTCGCTTCGGGACAAGGAATCGAGACAGGCCGAATTCGACGCCGCGGTGCAGGCCAAGCAAAAGGAAGCCGACCAGGCCGGCCCGCTCGCCACCGCGATCGCGCGCCAGCGCGTCACGGAGCAGGAAACGCGGATCGAACAGATCCGCAAGCAGCAGGAAGTGCTCGTCCAGGAGCAGGAAGCCGCGCGTAAGGAGAAGGAGCTGCAGGCGACCGTCGTGAAGCCGGCGGAGGCCGAGCGGCAGGCGGCCATTCTGCGCGCGGAAGGCGAGAAGCAGGCGACTGTCATTCGCGCGGAAGCGACGCAGAAAGAGCTCGAGTACGAAGGCGCAGGCGAGGCCGCGAAAATCGAGCGGGTCGGCAGGGCGGAAGCCGCGAAGGTGCTCGCCGTCGGCGAAGCCGAGGCCGAAGTCATCAAGAAAAAGTTGCTGGCCGAAGCCGAGGGTCTGCAGCGAAAAGCGGAGGCGTGGAAGAACTTCAACGAGGCGGCGGTCATCAACCTGGTCGTGGAGAAGATGCCGGAGCTGGCGCAGGCGTTCGCGACGCAGCTGGCGGGGATCGACAAGATCAACATCATCGAGATGGGCAACGGGTCGGGCGGATCGGGCGGCGTCGGCAAGGTCATGAACACCGTCGGCGGCGGCATGACCGCGATGCTCGCGATGCTCAAGGATCAGTTCGGCATCGACATCGCGCGGCTGATGCAGGCGCGCGCCGACGCCAGCGCCGCCGAGGCGGAACGCAAGATCGGGCAGAGCTGACGTGGCGCCAAGCGCCTACGAAAGCTCGCTGGCCTGGGACCCGCAGCGGCCGCAGACGACCATCATCACGTGCGTCGACGGCCGCTGGTACCCGCACTTCCAGGAATTCGCGCGCGTCCATCTGAACGCCGGCCCGCGCACCGACTTCGTGGCGGTGCCTGGCGGGATCGAGCCGCTGACGCTCGTCGACCTCGTCCCGAAAGACTTCAACTTCCTGCGCCGCCGGCTCGAGAGCCTCGTCGAAGCGCACGGCACCAAACGCATCGTCGCTGTCGCGCACCAGGACTGTGCCTGGTACAAGGCGAGGAAAATCGGGCCGGTGACGCTCGACTTCAAAGAGCGTCAGATTGGCGATCTCCGGCGGGCCGCGGCGCGTTTGCGCGAGATGTTCCACAGCGTGACCGTCGAGACGTATTACGCGCGGTTGAGCGACACGACACCGCCGAGAGTCGTGTTCGATGTAGTGTGAAGGTTTGTTTTGTGTAGGGCGGCCCTTCAGGGCCGCCGGTCGCCGGGGCTCAAGCCCCGGCCCACATCCGAGCAAGTTTCCTATGATCCCGCTGTACGTGATGATCGCCGGCATCGCGCTGGCCCGCGGGATCGGCGCGCTGTGGTGGCTGCCGCTCGACGACTGGCAGGCGGCGACGCGAGCCGGGCTGGCGCTGATGTTCGTCTTCACCGGCGTCGCGCACTTCACCGGCCCGCGCGCGGATCTCGTCGCGATGGTGCCGCCGAAACTCCCGTATCCCGGCGCGCTCGTCAGCATCACGGGTCTCGCGGAATTCGCGGGCGCGATCGGACTCATGATGCCCGGATTCAACCGACTGGCAGCCTACGGACTGATGGCGCTGCTCGTACTGCTGTTCCCGGCGAACGTCTACGCGTCGAGAACCGGCCACACCATCGCCGGCCGGCCGCACACGCCGCTGCCGTTTCGCACGCTCCTGCAGATCTTCTGGATCGGGCTGCTGTGGTGGTCCGTGCAGGACGTTCCCGCCTAACCCGATCGCCGGGCGATGATCCACATCGACGCTGACCCCGCCGCGTCGAATGGCGTGCCGCCCGGACCTGCGAAGACGCCGTCGATGGCGAACCCGGCGTGTGTGAGCGCGGCGGACAACTCCCCGACTCGATACAAGCGCTGACGTCGTTCGTAGTCGCCGTGGCCGCGGCTTCCGCTGACGCTGATTCTCTGGATGAGTCGAGGCGGGTCGAACGTCAACCTGTTCGAGACCGAAACTACGACACCGTCCCGTTCTTCCCGCTCGGACTCCCGGAAGTCGTCGAGGACGAGACCGCCATTCACGACTTTCAATGCCAGCCGTCCGCCGATCGTCACAACCCGGGCGGCTTCCCGCAAGACGGCCTCATGCTCCTGTTCCGTGTCGAAGAATCCGAACGCGTCCATCACGACTGCAGCGTCGGCGCATTCGGATCGAAATGGCAGCCACCGCATGTCACCGCGGACCCAGCGGATTTGTCTCTGAAGTCCGGCTGCAAGCTGTCGCGCCCGGTTCAGAAGAGCGGCGGCGCCGTCGAGGCCGATGACGTTCGATCCGCGTTCCGCGAGAGCGATCGCGTGCCGTCCGTGGCCGCACCCGATGTCGATGACGCGCGAGACCGGCGAAAGCTGGAGGAGCCTGGACAAGCCGTCGGCTTCCAGCCGGACCTGATCGGAGGGGGCGCGCAAGCCCCATCGTTGGCCGTAGCCGCGCTCGAAGTACTCGGTAGTCCAGTCCGCCATGGCCGGGACGTCGAAGACGCCCGGCCAACTATAGAGAGGTTGAGCGCGCCGCGGAACTTACTCCGTCCGGAGCGCGTCGACCGGATCGACGCGGGCTGCGCGCCTCGCCGGTACCCAGCTCGCGACCAGCGCGACGGCCGACAGGCCCATGACTGCAGCGGCGAGACTCGTGACGTCGGCCGGTGTGACGCCGTACAAGCGATCCTGAATCATTCGTCCGAGTCCGATCCCGATCGCGAGGCCCGCCGCGCTGCCGAGCACCGCCAAGCGCAGTCCGTCGCCGAGCACCAGGCGACGCACGTCGCGCGGCACCGCGCCAAGCGCCATCCGCACGCCGATCTCGCGCGTCCGCTGGCCGACTGCATAGGACATCGCTCCATACAGTCCCACTGCGGCGAGCAGCAGGGCCGCCAGGGCCAGTGTGAGTCCAATCGTCATGGCCACACGCTCGTCGTTGACGTTGGCGTCGACCTGCTGCCGCAGAGTGAGGGCCTCGGCGACCGGTACGGCCGGGTCGACGGCCGCCAGTGTTTTTCGCAGTGTGTCCATGAGGCGTGCGGGGTCACCGGCGGTGCGCACGTGCAGGACCCCGCCAACGGGCCGGCGCTGATTGACCGGCCGGTAGAAACTTGGTCTGGCCTCTTCCCGGAGCATGCGGTATTTCACGTCACGCGCCACGCCGACCACCTCGATGGGCGGATCGGTCAAAGCGCCCTCATGAAAGATCTGACCGACAGGCGGACGGTTGGGCCAGTAACGTTTCGCCATCGTCTCGTTGACCACCGCGACGAGCGGCCGGCCCTCGATGTCGCCCTCGCTCAACGCGCGGCCGGCGACGATCGAAATGCCGAGCGCGTCGAAGTAGCCGGCCGAAACCGTGTTGTAGTTGATTTCCATATCCTCGCTCGGGGCGGGCTGATACCCCGGCACCGTGATGCTCGTGCGCGAGCCGCCGAATCCGATGGGAATCACCCGGCCGTATCCAGCAGCAGTGACGCCGGGGACGCGTCTGAGCTCTGCCTCGGCGTTCGCGTAGTACTGCCGGATCTGGGGCGCCTTGTACTGCGCGGCCTCCGGATCGACCGACAGCAGCGCGACGTGGTGGAGATCCAGTCCAGTCGGGATGGCTCGCAGGTTCATGAGCGTCCGCACGAGCAATCCGGCGGCGACAATCAGCGCGACGGAGAGCGCAAACTGCAGGATGACGAGACCGCGCCGGAGTCGCGTCCCCGCCGGTCCGACCGATGCGCCTCGGCCGCCTTCGCCGAGCGATCGTCCCGGCCGCGACCGCGCCACATTGAAGACCGGCGCGAATCCCGCGAGGACGGTGGCGCCGACGCCGGTGCCGATCGCAAACGCCAGCACACGCCAGTTGAGGCCCACGTCGAGCGTCACGGCCCGGCCGAAGTTCGAAAGGAGCGGGACCGCGAGCCCGGCGAGCCAGACGGCCGCGACGAGACCCAGTGCCGATCCGGCCGTGCCGAGCAGCAGCGTCTCGACGAGCAGCAGCCGGCTGATTCGCGCGCGGCTGGCGCCGAGCGCCGTGCGCACGGCGATCTCGCGGCCGCGGTCGGTCGCCCGCGCGAGCAGCAGATTGGCGACATTCGCGCACGCGACGAGCAGCACGAGCAGCGCGGCGCCCAGCAGCAGCGTCAACGGCGAGGCCGACGTCGTGGGCAGCGACGAGTCCCCCTGCTCGCCCGGCCGCACGAACAGCTGGCGTTTCTCCTGCCGCTTGACCACGGGTGCCAGTGCCGCTTCGATCCGGTTCAGATCTGCAGCTGCGGTATCGAACGTCGCGTCCGCCTTCAGGCGGCCCATCACGGTCAGCCAGCTCGTGCCACGGCGGGGCAGCAAATCGCGTCCTCCGGCCGGGTCAAGCACCAGCTGCTGACTGACAGGCCCCCACAGGCGCGCGTTGCTGCCAATCGTCATGCCGTGGAACGATGACTCGACGACGCCGACGATGGTGAACTCGTGATCGTTCACGAGCAGCGGCTTCGGCTGAAATGACCGCGGGTCGCCAAACAGGCGACGCCACAGCACTTCGTTCAGCACGAGAACACCTGGCGCGCCTGGCCGATCGTCGGCATCCACGATGCCGCGGCCGGCGATCAGGCGCGGTCCGATCGTGGAGAAAAAACTGCTGGATACGAGCTCCCCGTGGACGACCTCCGCCACACTTCCCGCCGGACGCACAGTCGCATCCAGGTTGCTGTATGCGACGAGATCGACGAAGGTCCGCTGCCCCGCGCGGTAATCGGCGAAGTCCGGATACGAGAAGTTGTGGTTCACATCGTCGGGCCCGCGACGGTTGAGCACCAGCGCCAGCGTGCGCGGGTCCTTGACCGCGAGCGGCGACAGCACCGCGGCGTCGAGCAGGCTGAAGACGACTGCCGACATCGAGATGCCGACGGCGAGGGAGAGCACGGCGACGCCGGTGACGACGGGGCGGCGGCGAATCGTCCGCCAGCCGAAGCGTACGTCCTGCCAGAGTGAGGTCATGACACGTTCCTTTAGCGAAGCCTGAAAGCCGGAAAGCTCGAAAGCCTGAAAGCCGGAAAGCTTGGGAACCGGGAAGCCTGGAAGCTCGGGAGCCCGGAAGCCAAGGAGGCGAGGTTTCCGAACACGTCGGCGGAGGTTCGGCAGCAGCGACGTCACAGTCTGACGCCAGAACCAGCGGCGAGCTGTTGGTCCGCCGCGCGTCTGCTCCAGGAAGTGGAACTCCTCGATCAGATCCCCGATCACCGCCTGTCGATCGCCCTCGATGGTCGACACGTGAATCAGCCACACGGCCAGAGGCGGCGGCGACGATTGCCGATTCACGATTTCAGGTTCTCCGGAACGCCTTCCCACATCCGGTTCATCCGCTCACGCGCTTGACGCAGCGCGTGTGCGCCGGCCGCGCGCAAGTGAAAGTGTCGCTTCGACCGGCCGCCGCGTTCCGGCGTCGGGTCGGACATCGACGACGAAACGTAGCCCTTGCGTTCGAGCCGGTCGAGCGCCGTGTAGAGGGCGCCCACGGCCACGGATCGCGCGGTCCGTCGCTCGATTTCGCGCCGTACGGTCACGCCGTACGCGGCATCGCCCAAGTGAGCGATGGCCAGGAGCACGGACTGTTCGAATTCGCCCAGGGCGTCGTAGCGTTTCATTTGTCCTGCGATGCAGGAGTAATTGGCGGTAGAGTAACACAACACCTGAGAACTGAGAAACTCTGACCTGGCAGTGCGTTGCGAAAAATGGAGGCC
>JBLNGH010000642.1:0-8753 GCA_050264575.1 Acidobacteriota bacterium
TCAGAATCGACGGACAGCCCCGTCAGATGCCATCCACGGTCGCGTACAACGCGGTTGATGACCGGTACTTCAAGACGATGGGTATGCGAATCCTGTCCGGCCGCGATTTCTCACCTGACGATACCGTCACCTCGCCGCTCGTCATCATCGTGAGTGAATCGTTCGGCCGGTTGATTGCCGATGGCGGCAATCCGATCGGTCACAAGCTCACCGAAATCTCCAGGGCAGCCGGACAACCCGTCGCTGTCGCCGAGGTCGTTGGGGTCGTGCCCGACGTCGTCATCAACGTCGCAGCGCGCCAGCCATTGGCGGTGTACTACCCGGCCCCCCAGAAGCCGGGCTCGAGAAGCGCGACCATTCTCGTGCGGGCGGCAGCAGACGTCGCGACGGCCGCCGGTGAAGTGCAGAACGCCATCCGCGCCATCGACCCGGCCGTCGCTCCGCCGCCGATGCTGACGCTGCAGGAACAGATCGGCCGGCAGATGGGTCCGCAGCAGTTCGGCGCCCTCGTGCTCGGCGTGCTTGGCGCCATCGCCGTGCTCCTGACGATTCTCGGCGCGTACGTACTTGCCGAATCGATCGCGGCCATCCGGCAGCGCGAGATGGGTATTCGCGCCGCCCTCGGCGCCACGAGATCGGCGCTTGGCGGACTGCTGCTTCTGCAGACCGTGCGGCTGGTCGGCCTCGGGATTCTGGTCGGACTGGGTCTGGCATGGCTGGGCGCCGGCACGATCAGATCATTCCTCTTTGAGGTACAACCCTTCGACCCGACGACGCTGGTCGCCGTGTCAGCAACGATCCTGGGACTCGCGCTGGCCGTCAGCCTGAAGCCGGCGATCGCCGCGGCGCGGATGGATGTCGCACGGATCCTCCGGGAGGAGTGAACGGGTCGCGACGGCAGTCACTTCACGATCCATGCGCCGAATATGCCGCCCGCGACGGCGCCGATCGGTGCGCCAATCAGAAATCCTTGCAACCCGGGATCATCACAGCCGCACCGATCTCCCTCGATCGCCGCGCCTGCGTAACCGCCGAGAAAGAACCCGCCGAACGCGCCGACTGCTGCCCCGATGATCTTCCGTGTGATGGAGCGCCGGTGACTTTGAACCGCCGGCCGGCTGGGGATGTGCGTCGCTCGATCTGCCGTTGAGCCGAGCGTGGAGAACTCGCCGGCTTCGGGTCGAAATTCCAGTTTCAGGCGAGTCGCGGAATCGGCTTGGAAGGCATCCGGCCCGAGGAGCCGTCGTATCGACTGCACTGCGACCTGCGGATTCTCGGGCTGTGGGGGTTCGTTGACCGCTGGCGGTATCGCGAGCAGTCCGACGATGAGCAAGGATGTCGTCATGATTCTGTTCCTCGCTTTGTAATGCGCAGCACGGTGGGATTCGGGCTCACCAGTGAATCCCGGCTCACCGAGCTGCGCCGCCATAAAGCTCTTCAATAGATCGATAAACCGATCGATCGATGGATCGATGCAGTTGACTTGTCCGTTGTCCCACCGCTACGATGCCTTGAATGTTCGTGCTCGGTTGCTGTCCCTGCGTCTGTTGCAGCTCCCCGTCCGGGGAGATTGGGACGGCCTGTGCGCGTAGCTAGATCCAGATAGTTCGCGAAGCACTCATTGTTCAGGCTGAGGCCCTTCTCCCCGAGAAGGGTCTTTTTTTTTGTCCACGAGGGTTGTGACATGACCAGCTCGACAGCAGGCGTTCTCGGCATCTACTACGAACATCCGGATTGGTACCGGCCGCTCTTCGCGGAGCTGGATCGGCGTGGCGTGCCGTACGAGGCCGTTCATGCGGATGCTCATCGATACGATCCGTCCGGCCAAACGTCGCCGTATCCGGTCGTCTTCAATCGCATGAGCCCGTCGGCCTACCTCCGGGGCCGCGGTCATCTCATCTTCTACACGCTGCAGTACCTTGCGCACCTCGAGCGGCTCGGTGTCCGCGTCATCAACGGCGCCGCCGCGTGGCGCACCGAGATCTCAAAGGCGTACCAGCTCACTCTCCTCGAAGAACTGGGATTGCCGTATCCGCGCGCCCGAGTGATTCATCATCCGACGCAGGCGCCGGCTGCGGCCTCTGGACTCCGGTTTCCGATCATCGTCAAGCCGAACATCGGCGGAAGCGGCGCCGGGATCCGGCGCTTCGACTCGCCGGAAGCGCTCGAGCGCGTTGCGGAAGACGGCGCGCTCGACCTCGGCATTGACGGCACTGCGCTCGTACAGGAGTGCGTGACTCCCGAGAGCGGGCGGATCGTCCGCGTCGAAGTGTTGAACGGCCGGTATCTGTACGCCATCCGGATCTACACGCCCGGCGACAGCTTCAATCTGTGCCCGGCTGACGTCTGCCAGAGCGTGGACGGCGCGGAGCTCGCGCGGCCGGCGTGCCCCGTCGACGCGCCGAAGAACAACCTGCGGGTGGAAGGCCACACGCCGCCGCCCGAGATCATCCAGGCCGTCGAGCGCATCACCGCGGCGGCAGGCATCGAGCTCGGCGGCGTCGAGTACATGATCGACAGCCGGGACGACCGGCCGTACTTCTACGACATCAACGCGCTCTCGAACTTCGTCGCCGACGCGCCGCGCATCATCGCCTTCGATCCATTTGTGTCTCTGGCGGACTGGCTCGAGGCCGAGCTTGCTGCCGTCGTTCAGCCCGCGGGGGTGCTCTAATGCGCTTCGGATACTGGCTTCCGGTCTTCGGCGGGTGGCTCCGCAACGTCGACGATGAGTCGATGGAGGCGACGTGGAAGTACGTCAGGCGGCTCGCGCAGCGGAGCGAGCAGATCGGGTTCGACCTCACGCTCGTCGCCGAGCTGAACCTGAACGACATCAAAGGGGTCCAGGCGCCGTCGCTCGACGCATGGAGCACCGCGGCGGCACTCTCGGCCGTGACGGAGCAGCTCGAGATCATGGTCGCGGTGCGGCCGACGTTTCATGCGCCGGCGCTCCTCGCCAAGCAGGCGGCCAACATCGATCACATCAGCAACGGCCGGCTGTCGTTGAACGTCGTCTCGTCGTGGTGGGCGTCGGAGGCGCGGATGTACGGCGTGCCGTTCGACCAGCACGACGACCGGTACGCCCGCACCGCCGAGTGGCTCGACGTCGTCGACGGTCTCTGGCGATCACCGCTGTTTTCTCACCAGGGCAAGTACTACACGGTCGAGCAGACGGTGCTCGAACCCAAGCCCGTCCGGCGGCCGCGCCCGACGATTTACGCCGGCGGGGAATCGCCCGCGGCCAAGGCATTGATCGCCGCGAAGTGCGACGCGTGGTTGACGCATGGCGATCCACCCGACGTCATCGGCCGGAAGGTCGCCGACCTGCGCGCGCGGCGCGAGGCGACCGGCCTTCCGCCGATGATCTTCGGCAGCGCCGGCTACGTCGTCCTCCGGTCGACCGAAGCCGAGGTGCGCCGCGAGATCGATCGCATCGTCGACGTCCGGCAGAGCGCGAAGGGATATTCGAACTACCAGGAGTGGATCGGCAACACGCAGCTCGAGCAGCGCGTCAGCCTGGAGGACTATTCGGTGTCGAATCGCGGTCTGCGCAGCGGCCTGGCCGGGACGCCGGAGCAGGTCATCGAACGGATTCGCGCGTTCGAAGACGCCGGAGTGGATCTGCTGCTCCTGCAGTTCAGTCCGCAGTACGAGGAGATGGAACGCTTCGCCCAGGACGTGATTCCACACTTCAGGCGCTGCCGACCGGCGTTGGAGCGCGAGACGTACGTAGGGCGGACTGAACTCTAAGTCCGCCCAACGTCCGACGCCGGCGCCCGGCGGACTTGGGAACCAGTCCGCCCTACGTACTCCTTCGCCTTCCGCGGGAACATTCCGCCTGCCCATTCGTCTCCCTTGCCAAGCTTTCAGGCTTTCGGGCTTTCAGGCTTCCAGTGTCCATCCGAACTGAAACTTTCCTCCGCCTGCCGGGTTTCTCCCCCAAACGCGGGCCGGACGTGAGGGCGGACGTTCCGTCGTCACCGTCCGTGGAGCATTCCACGACTGACGTTCAGTCCTCATCCGACCGGTTCGAGGCGTTCGTCCTGGAATACCAGGACCTGGTCTTCGCGACGGCTGTCCGGCTGCTCGGCAGCCGGACCGAGGCCGAGGATGTCGCCCAGGTCCTGTTTCTGAAAGCGTTTCAGCGTTTCGATCAAATCAGAGACAGTCCCGCGGCACCGGGCTGGCTCAAGACCGTCACGCGAAACGCCTGTCTGAACCACCTCACGCGATATCGATCGCGGTGGCGGCTGTTCAGCGAAATCACGAGCGGGCAGGGAGCCGACGAGCGAGACATGGACATCGAGCACGTCGCGGTTGCATCCGGGATCTCACCGCTTGCTCATCTCGAACGAGCTGAGACGAATCGGCGGCTCGAGCAGGCGCTCCACCAGTTGCCGGATCACCAGCGCGTGCCGCTCGTGCTGTTTCACTTCGAGCAGATGAGCTATCTCGACATCGCGAAAACACTCCGCGTCGCGCTGGCGAAAGTGAAGACGGACATCCACCGCGGCCGTCTGGCGCTCAAAGGCGCGCTCGATGGGATGTGAAGGTCTCCGGTTTTTCTTTGGCCTATGGCCTTCGGCCTTTGGCCTTGGCTTGTGACGTGCGATGAACTTTGATCCTGACCTCGAACGCCTGATCGATCGCGAGCTCAAGGCGCTGCCCGGACCGCGCGCGCCCCGCACGCTCCTGCCGCGCGTCATGATCGCGGTCCACGCCACGAGACCGAGGACTTCCGGCGGGTGGTTCACCTGGCCGCTCGTCTGGCAAATCTCGTCGCTTGCGGCGATGCTCCTGATCATTCTTGGCGCGGCGAATTTCTGGCCCGTCGGCGCCGCCACGATTGTCGCGCTCGCGTCGAATCTCTCCGCTGACACATCGTCACGGCTCGGGGGCGTCATCCGCGAGACAGAAGCCATCGTCTCTGCCGCCGACACCATCTGGCGCGTCGCGCAGCCAGTGGTCGTTGGCATGCTCGTGCTGTTGGCGACGATGGGCGCGGCGTGCGCGATGTTGGGCGCCGCGCTCCGGAGTGTGGTCCTGGGAGGGGCCTCACGTCTATGACAACCAGACGATTGTTATCTGTGGCTGTCTTGTCGCTGTTGTGGACCGGCGCGTTCGCCGGCACGTCGGCGGCGCAGACGTACCAGATCACGTACTCCAGCAGCCCGGTGCTTCGCGTCTGGCAGGACTACGTCCTTCCGGCCGGGCGCGAAGCGCGCAACGTGGTCGTCGTGTCCGGCAACGCCACGATCAACGGCGAGATCGACGGCGATCTCATCGTCGTGCTCGGGTCGGCGCGGCTGGCCAATACGGCCGTCGTGCGCGGGTCGCTGGTCGTGGTCGCCGGAGACGCGACGATGGTGCAAGGCACGACCATCCGCGGCGATCTGATCGTCGTCGGCGGAGTCGTGGACGCGCCGATCGGGTTCGCGCCCGGCCACGAGTACTTCGTGATCGGCGCGCCCTGGCTGGGCGATCAGGTGCGGGCTGTCGTGCCCTGGCTCACGCGCGGCCTGTTGTGGGGCCGGCCGCTCGTGCCCAGCCTCGGCTGGATGTGGGGCGTGGTCCTGATCTTTCTGATCGTGTCGCTGGCGATCAACCTGTTGCTCCACGGCCCCGTCGGCACGTGCGCGGAAACGCTCGCCCACAAGCCGTTCAGTACATTCATCACCGGCCTGATCGTGCTGCTGCTCACGGGGCCGATCTCGGTGCTCCTCGCCGCGTCGGTGATCGGCATCGCCATCGTGCCGTTCTTTCTGTGCGCGGTCTTCGTCGCGTGGATCGTCGGTCGTGTGGGCGTGGCGCGCTGGATCGGGCGCAGCATCACGCGGCAGGATCCGGTCGAGACGCCGATTGAGGGCGTCCGTTCGTTTCTCATCGGGTTCGCGGTCCTGGTGCTGCTGTACATGGTTCCCGTGATTGGACTCATCACGTGGGCGATGGTCGGCGTGTTCGGGCTCGGCGCCGCGTCGCTCACGTTCATGGCGGGACTGCGGCGCGAACGTCCGGCCGCGCCGAAGACTCCGCCGGTTCCCGAGCCGCCGGTTACGCCGAGGCCGCCGTCAGGCGAGCCGACGGGGACTCCAATTGTCGCTGTCCCGCTAGCCGCGATTCCAGACGCAGACGTGACACCGCCGTCCGCGAGCGCCGAAGTTCATGCGGAGCCCCCGCGGGCGCCGCCGGACGCCACATCGGACCTGACCGCTTTCCCGCGCGCGACCTTCCTCGATCGACTCGCCGCCGCAGTCCTCGACATCGTGCTGGTGCTGATCGGCCTGCAGCTCGTTCTCGATCGGATGCGAGACGACGGGCCGGCGCCCTTGATCCTGTTCGCGTACTTCGTCGCGTTCTGGGCGTGGAAGGGCACGACGGTCGGGGGGATCATCTGCAACCTGCGCGTGGTGCGTGTCGACGGCGCGCCGCTGCGCTTCGTCGATGCCCTCGTCCGTGGGCTCTCCTCGCTGTTTTCGATTGGCGCGCTCGGGCTCGGCTTTCTCTGGATCCTTCGCGATCGGGAAGGGCAGGCCTGGCACGACAAGATCGCCGGCACGTACGTCGTGAAAGTTCCCCGAAGCTTCCCGCTACCGTAACAAAGGCCCAAGGCCCAAGGCCCAAGGCCCAAGGCCCAAGGCCCAAGGCAAGCGCCGACCATCCAGCTGGTTCTGGTGTCAAAAACCGTAGTCATGACTGCGAGAGCTTGTCCTGCCATCGTCGGCAGCATCTTGGCGATTAGTCTCGTATTCGCAAACCCAGCCTCCAATGGTGTGCGCGCGTCACAAACCGCGCGTTCCATCGACGCGGCGGAGTATCCGACGTTCGACGCCTCGGTACTCATGCTGGTCAGCGCGGGCCTGGCCTCGAAGCAGGCGCAGGCGAGTGCGAGGAATATCGATGACCCGGAGGCGGCTCGTCTTCTGGCCGGCGCGGGTCAGCCGGCTGAATCGCTCAAGCACTTGCGCCAATTCGTCGAGCGCCATCCGGACCAAATCGCGCGGGCATTCAAGGGACTGTCGACGACGAGCTACACGATGGATCAGTCGCAGCCGTACGCCGCCGAGCTTGCGGAGATCGTCGGACTTGCCAAACGGCAGCTCGAGCGTCTCCCGCGTGAAGATGCGGCGACGGCAGCGCGAATCCTCGTGTCGTTTGAAGCCGGACTCGACCGGGGGAACCCGCGGCGGCCCTGGCCGGACCGGCTCGACGAGTTCGTCCGAACCTACGCCGGCACGGAAGCGGCATTGTTGACCGAAGTCGATCTGATTTCGGCCGGCCGGCTCGACCGGTCGCGGCTCGACGCGCTCGAGGGTTTTGCGCGGCGCCATCCCGGGACGGCAGTTGCTGCCAAGGCGCTCTATCAGAAAGCATTCGATCTAGCGCACAACGCATCTGGCCTGCGCCTCGAAACGCCGGGCTCGGATCCGACTCAGCGCTTCCTGCAGGTCGTCGATCTGTCAAAGGAGCTCGAGAGCGGCAGGTACCCAAAATGCGAATGGACGGACCAGGCGCCGCAACTAATCAGCGGCTTCTATTCGTACCAGCCGAAGTACTCCCTCGAGAACATAGAGGTGATGCTCAAGACTTATGAAGAGTTCGTCCGGACTCACTTTGTGCTCGATTCGCGACCGGCGGAGAACGGTGTCGGATACGTCATTTCCACGAAGATGGGTGACCTGTTCGCGCTGCGCGGCGAGCGGATCGCCGGAGTTGAGCGGCTGCTGACCGATCTCGCCGGCGGGAAGATCAATCCCGGCGAATTGGAATCTTTCCGTGCGGCGTTCTACATCCGCCAGCTGTTCCAGGACTCGGTCAATCGCGAGGAGATGCTCGCGAAGGCGTTTGCCACGCTCGACAAACTGCAGGCGGCCAAAGTCGAACCGTACTCAAGGCGCGCGCTCGCCACGGCGGCATCGCTGCACTTCTTCGAACGTGACTATCCTGCCGCGCGCGATGCGTATCAGCGGTATCTGACCGCGTACCCGCAGAGCCCGTGGGCGTGGGTTGCCGCTCTGCGGCTCGGGCAGTCCTGGACCGCCGTTGGCGATCTCAATCGAGCGGCCGCGGCATTCGATGACGCGCCGGCGCGCAGCGACTTGCCGGTGGCGCGCGTGCTCGGGCGCGCGTACGCAGCTGAAGCCTTCGCCGGACTCGGCCGTGCGGACATCGCTCTGACGCACGCGCGGCAGGCACTCGAAGACTGGGACGACGACTTCGGCGTGCAGTATCGGTTCCAGGCACAGCAGCGAAGGCTGCCCGGCGACGAACCTTTTGCGATTCCAGCCGACATGACCATCGCGAAAGAAACTTTGCCTGCGCGTATTGTGCAGCTCGAGCGATCGGCGGGACGGCCCGCGGGCGGCCTCGTCGAACAGGGACGTTGGCTCATCGGGAAAGGCCGCTTCGACGAGGCCAAGAAGGTGCTGGACCGCGCCGCAGCGGCTGTGCGCGGAACCCCACTCGAGGCCGAAACCCGAACGCTGGTCCATCGTGCCGCACTCGAGCGCGCGCTGATTCTTGCGGACCTCCAGAATCCTCAGGCCGATGAGCGCGCCGCACTTCAGGAGCTCGATCGACTGGCCGCCGAGCCACTCGACTTCGCGGTCTTTGCCGCGCGGCTGGCGGCGGCGACCATTGTGTCCCGGCGGGACGCCTCTACAGCCGACGTCCGCATCTCATCGGCGCTGAACGACTGGCTTGCCGGACAACCGAAGGGAACATCGCCGCCGCTCGGCACTCTCGAAGCCGACGTC
>JBLNGH010000643.1:0-7623 GCA_050264575.1 Acidobacteriota bacterium
GGGTTAGATTTCCACAGATGTCCACTGGGAAGGGACGGAGGTCGCGGCAGATCGGCGCGACCTCCGTCCCCCACCTGTGGAAATCTGTGGAAATCTAACCCGTCCCGGCCCCGCACGCCGCGCGTCGCGGTCGCCACGGCGGCGATGTGATCGGGCGTCGTGCCGCAGCAGCCGCCCAGGATGTTCACGAAGCCGCTCTCGGCAAAGTCGCGCAGCAGCGCGCCCGTTTCGCTGGCGTGCTCGTCGTACTCGCCGAACGCATTCGGGAGTCCCGCGTTCGGATACGCGCTGACCCAGCAGCCGGCCAGACGCGAGAGCTCGGCCAGGTACGGCCGCATCTCGCGCGCGCCGAGCGCGCAGTTCATCCCCACGCACCACGGCCGCGCGTGCTCAATCGACAGATAGAAGGCGTCGAGCGTCTGTCCCGACAGCGTGCGGCCGCTCCGATCGGTGACCGTGACCGAGATCATCAGCGGCAGGTGCACGTCCTTCTCTTCCTCGACCTCCTGGATGGCGACGATGCCGGCCTTGGCGTTGAGCGTGTCGAAGATCGTCTCGAGAAGCAGCAGGTCGACGCCGCCGTCGATGAGCCCGCGGACCTGTTCCGCGTACGCGTCCTTCAGTTGATCGAACGTGATGGCGCGAAACGCCGCGTTGTTGACGTCCGGCGAAATCGAAAGCGTCCGGTTCGCGGGTCCGATCGATCCGGCGACGAATCGCGGACGCCCGGGTGTGCGGCGGGTGAATTCGTCGGCGGCCTCGCGGGCGAGCCGCGCCGCAGCCAGATTGATCTCGTACACGACCGATTCGAGCTCGTAGTCCGCCTGAGACACCGCGTTCGCATTGAACGTGTTGGTCTCGATGATGTCAGCGCCGGCTTCGAGATACTCACGGTGAATCCCGGCGATCACGTCCGGACGAGTGAGGACGAGAAGGTCGTTGTCGCCTTTCAGATCCCGTGGATGGGCGGCAAACCGCGCGCCGCGGAACTCCGCTTCAGTGAGCTTCTGACGCTGGATCATGGTGCCCATCGCGCCATCCAGAATCAGGATGCGCTCGGTGAGCAATTGGTCCAGCCGCTCTCGCGTTGTGATCGTCGCAGTCGTCGTCATCGTGATCTCGATTTCGTGGTGCGAGCGGATTTCGGCTCACTCTGGCGGACTTGGAAATCAGTCCGCCCTACGTCTGAATCCTTGGTCCCCGCCGCGATCAGGACCGTGAACGGATCGCCGGTTCGTCTGGCGCCGACCCGCACCGTAACGTCGGAGAACCCGACCGACGTCAACAGCTGCTGCAGCTCTTCGTCCTGGAACCCCAGCCATCGGTCGCCGAGCTTCGCGCGCACCCAACTCTCGTGATGTTCTCGAAGATCCAGGATGACCATGCGACCACCGGGGCGAAGAATCCGCCAGGCCTCGCGGAGGGCATTTGCCGGGTGCTCGGCGTGATGCAGCGCCTGAGACAAGAGCGCGATGTCGATCGAGGCATCGGCAATCGGCAGCTGCTCGAGGTCACCTTGCTTCCAGGTGATGTTGTCGATCTTCCGGCGGGACGCGAGCGCCTGCGCGCGATCGAGCACGTCCTTCGACCGATCGACCGCGACGACGCTGCGGCTCCAGCGGGCCGCTTCCAGCGTCAGGTAGCCCTCGCCGCACCCGAGGTCCGCGACATCGACCGATGGCAGCAGCAGCCCCAACGCGCGAGACCACGCCGCCCAGCTCCGGCCCGGCACCAGCTGCCGACGCTCGTCCCCGCCGCCGTGCTGCGCGAAGCTCTCGTGCCGCAAGCGCTTCACCTCTTCGAGCCGGGCGTCATCGGCACGGGTCTCAGCGGTCCGGCGCTCGAACTGCTCTCCGAGCCAGGTCCAGAGCGGCGACCGCGCGCCATTCGTCGCGCCGGCATCGGGCGCGACGCGATACCACGCATACGTGCCGGCGCGTTCCTCGACGACGAGCCCGGCCTCACGCAGCAGCCCGAGATGGCGGGACACGCCGGACTGCGCGAGTCCGAGCACGGACGTCATTTCGGACACGTTCAGCGCCTCGCGCGACAACAGGCGCAGCATGCGCAGCCGGGTGTCGTCGCCCAGAAGGCGCAGCAGCGCCGAGGCATCCTTCATATCACTTAATCTACATTCAGTGATTGGCCAAGGCAAGTCAGCAGCGGGAAAGCTGGAAAGCCTGAAAGCCGGGAAGACCGCCACCGGAAGCCGCGCGCAGCTCTCTATAAACTCACCACATGCGTGATTACCCGGCCGCAGAACCCCACAATCCGACGCTGGTCCTCGCCCATGGCGCCGGCGCCGGCGAACAACATCCCTGGATGGTCCGCCTGGCAAGAGGGCTCGCGGCGCGGGGAATTCATGTCGTGACGTTCAATTTTTCGTACATGGATGCCGGGAAAAGCGCACCCGATCGCGCGGACGTCCTCGAGGAAACGTATCGCAGCGCGTGGGCCAAACTCACGTCAGGTCGAACCGGGCCGCTGTTTGCCGGCGGCAAATCGATGGGTGGACGAATCGCATCGCAAGTGGCCGCCAAAGGCGCGTTCGACCCGCCTCCAGCCGGCCTCGTCTTCTTCGGCTACCCCCTCCATCCGCCTGGCAAGCCTCAACAGATGCGCGACCGCCATCTCCCGGACATCCGCCAGCCGATGTTGTTCTTCCACGGCGAGCGCGACCCGTTCGGATCGCCGGACGAAATGACGGCCCTCGTCGCCCGACTCCCGAAGAGCACGCTCCACCTGGTGCCCGGCGGCGATCACTCGTTGACGACGAGAAAGAAGGCGGGCGGCGACGCGCTCGATCAGGTCCTGGATCAGGCCGCGGAATGGATGCGCCGGCCCTTGTACTAATGGGCCGTTTTGTGGACAATTGACGCGCATCCGTGCTCCCTGAGAAAGACGAACATTGAGACGCGGCCCAACCAGCTTCTCGGACCACTCCGTACGCGAACACACCCCGAACGCGTCTGTCGCCAGCTGGTATATGCCCGGCCATTCCGACGGGCTGGGCGATCGGCTGCTGATGTTCGACAACACGGGGGCCGCGTCGCTCGAGTTGCTTCGATTCAAGAAAGAGTTCATCGATCGGCCGGGGTTCGAACCCGCCCTGAGGGAGCGAATCCGGGAGCTGGAAGGACTCACGCATCCGTCGATCGCGAGGGTTCGCGCGGTCAAGTGGCTTGACGACAACGACGGCCTCGCGCTGATTTCGGATCACGTCCCCGGACGGCGGCTGTCGGAAGTCCTCGGCGAGGTACGGGGACCTGGACTTGCGCTGGAGCTCATCCGGCAGCTCACGCCGGCGCTCGTGGCGCTGCAGCAGCAGGGCCAGGGGGTGGCGCACGGTCTGTTAACGCCCGAAAGGATCATCGTGACTCCGGAAGGCCGCCTCGTGCTCGTCGAGCACGTGCTCGGTCCGGCCGTCGAGATGCTCGGGCTGTCACCCAGTCGGTTGCGGGGAGAGCTCGGGTTGGCGGTGCCAATGGGCTCGAACGGTCACGGCCAGCAGTTCAACGAGCGGGCGGACGTCGTGCAACTCGGATTGATTGCGCTTTCGCTGACGCTGGGCCGCCGCGTGGATCCGCGCGACTATCCCCACAACGTCTCGACGTTGCTCGACGACTTCCCGAGAATTGCCGGCCGCGGATCCTCATGGGCTCCGCAGCTGCGTATGTGGCTGGAACAGGCGCTTCAGCTGGGCGCCCGCACGTTCGCATCAGCCGGAGACGCGCGCGACGCGCTCGCGGGACTTCCGAACGACATTCGGGCGCGATCCGACACTCGCCGAATGATCACGTTGCAGCGAAACGGGCGGCCCAGTGCTTCAACAAGGGAGACGAACATGTCTACCGCCAAATGGCCTTATCCAAAAGGGCGCACGGCTCACGCACACGCCCACGCGACGTTCGAGGAGATCACCGCATCGCAGATGCCAGCGGCGCGTCAGATCGAGGAGCCTCTCATCGACCCGCTTAGTGCGCCGCCACCGTTTCAGCCCCGGCCGGTCGTTCCCGCGAAGGCTGCGCCGCCGCCAGCCGGAAAACTCGACATCCGATGGTTGACCCTGGCCGTCGCGGCGTTTGCGGTCGGCGAGGGATTGTTCATCGGCGGTTTGCTGTATGCGCGCCGCGCCACGGCGCTGCCGGCCAGCGGCACGATCACGATCGAATCCGCGCAACCGGGCCTCGAGGTACTCGTGGACGGCCGTTCGGTTGGCGTGACGCCCTACAAGCTCGACGCCGCCGCCGCGAATCGATCGATTCGCGTCCTCGGCTCGCTCTCGGACGAATCACGTATCGCGTCGCTGGTGCCGCCGCCGATCATCCCGGCGCCGGATGCCAAACCCAAGACCGACGCGAAGCCGGCTGGCGCTGCCACTCCGTCCGCATCTTCGCTGGGCGGCGTGAGGGTGAACTCGCCGCTCGATCTGCAGATTCTCGAAGACGGCAGATTGATTGGCACGACGGCTGGCGCACTGGCGATGGCGGTTGGACGGCACGACCTCGAAGTCGTCAACGAAAAGTTCGCGTACCGTTCACGCCAGAGCGTCGAGGTACGACCCGGCCAGACCACGTCGCTCAGCGTGACGCCACCGAACGGGCGCGTCAGCATCAACGCCGTGCCGTGGGCAGAAGTCTGGATTGGCGGGACGATGGTCGGCGAAACGCCGTTGGCCAATTTCTCGCTGCCGCTCGGCGAGCACGAGATCGTCTTCCGTCATCCGCAGCTCGGCGAGCGCCGCCAGACCGCCATCGTGAAGGGCGATGGGATGACGCGGGTCAGCGCGAATATGCAGAGATAGATCGAGAAGGCTTTCACGCGTTCATCCTCTCCGCCTCTTTCGACGGCGGCTCCGTCATCGCCACGAAACTCTCGTGCGAAATGCGCACGAGCGTTTGCGTCTGCCGTCCTGACGTCGCGGTCGCGGTGCGCAGCCGCAGCTGCGTCTCGAAATCGAGCGCAATCGGCGTGTGGAGCTGCAGCTCGAGGTCGTCGAGGTGCAGCAGCTGTCGGAATCGATGCGCGTCGCGAACCCCCGTCGCGCTGCTGGCGAGCGAGAGCACGCGGGCGCGGCCGACGACCCCTTTGCCTGGAATGTAGAAGCAGATCCAGTCGCCGCTGCGCGCGGTTTCGGGCGCCGCGCCCGCGTCGGCCACGCCGAAAATGTGCCGCCGGCTGACGACGAGCTCGAGCAACTGCTCGGGAGTCGTGGCGTAGTCGGGCGCGACCGTCGCCAGCCAGTAGGCCGTGCCGTCGGCCGCGATGACGTTCGCCGGCGCGGCGGCGCCGCGCTTGGCCGTGAGCCGGTCGAGCAGCTCGACGCTGTAGTCGACCGGCAGATTCGACTCGAGCAGCCGGACGACGTCTTCGTGACTGACGCGGCCCGCGCTCACGAGGTCGGCGAGGAGCAGCAGCGCGCGCAGCGCGACGACGCCGACCGGAAACACAGGCTTGGCGGCGGCGAGCGCCTCCTCGATCTTGTGACGGCTGGCGAAGAGCGGCGTCACGACGCACAAGCCGACGAATCGCCAGCTCGACACGCGCGCCGTCGCGGCCTGCGCGGCGACCGAGTGGAGCAGCGCGTCGAGCGCGGACGGCGCCGCGGGATCGCTTCTCACCTCGATGACGACATGCAGGCGCAGGCGCGAGCGCCAGTGCCCGTGATGCTTGAGGGAGAAGTTCGGCGGCGCGTAGGCGCCGAACGTGACGTCGAATCCGATGAACTTGCCGAGGAGCACGACGAGATCCTGAACCGCGCGATGGTGCTGTTCGCCCGGAAGATGCTGCCCCTGTTCGATGAGCGATCGAATGCTGTGCGGATCGGTGGCCTGCTCGAGGAGGAAGCGCCGGAAGCGCTCGCGCGCCGAATCGAACCCCGGCGTATCGTCGAGGGATCCGGAGAGGCTGAGGATTTGGGCGAGCGTGACACTCACTGGCGGGCGTTCTTATTGCGGCGCACGCCGCGTGAGCACGACGGTTCCTGACGGCGCGGCGCTGCCCGCAGCCGGCTCGACCGTCACGATGATGCCGGTCACCACGGGCGGCAGATCGGGAAGCGTGTCGAGTGAGAGCGTGGCGCGGCCGGCGGTATCCGGTGAGATTGTACCCACGCCGATCGGCGCGCCGTTGCTCAGCAGCCACACCTGATACGCGGATCCGGCCGGCGCCGCCGCCAGCCGCGACGTGCTCACCACCATGCCGCGCGACCGGCTCCACAGCACCTGCGCGGAGGCGCGGCCCGCGCTGTCCGCGCTGCCGAGGCTGAAGCGGACGAGATCCGGCGCGGCGAGGACGTTGCTCACGATTTGCGCGCGCAGCGCGGTCGCGTGCGCTTCGGCAATCTGCTTGTCCGCCTCGACTCGGGTGGACGCGATTTCCTTCGTCGCCGCGTCGGAGGCCGCCTGGGCCTGTTTTTCTGCGGCCGCGACGCGCGTCGCCGCCTCGTTCAACCGCGCGTTGACGCGGCTCATCACGTTCAACCCGATGAGCGCCGCGATCAAAATGGCGCCGGCCGCGATGCCGAAGAGCAGCCGCCATCCCCGCTGCATCTGCTCGGCCTTGCTGACGCTGTCTCTGACTTCCTGATTCGTGTGCGTGACCTCGCGCTCGAGCGACTCCATGCGAACGGTGAGCGCGGCCGACGCTTCGGGATGCTGGGCGGCCGGCTTCGTCTCGGGCGCGGCCGGGGTCTCGACGGGCGGCGGCGCGGCGGGGGCAGGCGGAAGCGCAGCCGCGGCGTCGCCGGTCGAGTCACGCATCTCGTCGTGAATGCGCATCACGCCTTCGAGCGGAAACGGCGCCGCTTTCAGCGCCGGTCTGTCGTGTCTGAGATCGGCGATCGCGGTCTGCACGTCATGCGACAGCTGCGACAGCCGCTCCTGCAGATCGGCTTCGAGCGCCGCGAACCGGGATTCGGCGCGTTCGAATCCGCGCAGCGCGAGATTCGCGGCCGCCACGCACGTTTCGCCGAGCGTCGCCGTCTGCTCGCGCAGCTGCTTGACCGGCTCCGCGTGCATCTGCCGCAGCTGCGACCACTCGTGCTCGATCGTCCCCTCGAACTCACGGATGCGCTGCAGCGAATCCTGCTCCAGGCGCTGCTCGATTGCGCTCCAGTCGTTGAGCTTGCCTTCGAGTTGCTTGATCGCGTCGGCGTGCCGCTGATCGTGTTCGCTCCAGCGATTCAGAATTTCGGCGCAGCGCTCGGTGAGCGCGGAGAGACGCTGCTCCATCGGCAGCAACATGTCCTGCGTCTCTCGCCACTGACGAAGCGCAAGGCTGAGCTGATCGATTTGCGCCTGTAGATCAGGGAGCGTTTGTTCCAAGTGGCGCGATTATAGTACGAGCCCTGTCGGTTCCGGGGTTCCGAAGTTCCGGAGTTACGAGGTTCTCAAGAGCAGGTTAAGGAGTTCTTAGGCCGCGCGATCGGGGAATTAGGAACGCGGATTTTGAGAACCCCGGAACCTCGGAACCCCGGAACCGATACGTCTTCAGACAGCCCCATCTTGTACTCGATGGCCAAACCGGGTACCATGGCGCCGTTTTCCGTTCGTCTCGTTCCGTGTACGCCGTTCGGCGGCCGGGCTGAGCTGACGTCTCGCCTTCGAGCAATGTCTGCCGCCG
>JBLNGH010000644.1:0-3311 GCA_050264575.1 Acidobacteriota bacterium
ACGTCTTCGCGTCGTTAGAAGACATTGGCTCACCCATGGAGGACCCTTCGTGAACATGTATCGAACACTCGGAATCATTCTCGGCACCGCGATCATCAGCGCCGCAACCCTATCTGCACAACAGAATCCAGCGGGACCGTCGGATTCGGCCGCCGCGCAGGACGTCAAGCCTGTGACCTACATCGGCTGCCTCAGCGCGGGAACGGCGGCAGACAACTTCGTGTTGTTGAATGCCCAGCAGAAGGGACAGAAGGACAAGGACCGCATCGCGCTCAAAGTTGTCGCGGCAACGCCGAAAGTGAAACTCGAACCGCACGTCACGCAGGAAGTGGAAATCACCGGTACTCTCGGAACGCCCCCGGCCTCGGCTTCTTCTTCAGAATCATCGACTGAAGGGGAAGTACTTCGGGTGCTCAAGGCCACGACCGTCAAGTTTCGCGTGAGCTCCTGCGGCTAGTCATCCTGAGTCGGCGAGCGGGTCAGGTCCCGGTGGGATCTGACCCGCTCTTTTTTTTGTATGGCCGGGAACGCCACAAAAACGCTTGCTCAGCGCCTCGTAGCCTCATAGCCTCATGGCCTCGATTCCCAGCGAGGCATCGGCATGAGCTCCTTGATCAAAGACATCAGATACGCCCTGCGCTGGCTCGCGCGATCGCCGGGCTTCGCAACCGTCGCGATTCTTTCGCTCGGCCTGGGCGTCGGCGTGAACGCCGGGATGTTTGCCCTGGTGGATGCGTTGCTGCTGCGCCCGCTGCCAGTCGCCAGTCCCGAGACGCTCGTCGACGTGTTCACGACCGGCGGCGACGGCGACGTACACGCCACGAACTCGTACCCCGACTACCTCGATCTCAAAGCGACGAATTCGGTCTTCACCGACATGATCGGCTACAGCCCGATGTTTGCCGCGCTCAGCCTCGGCGATCGGTCGCGGCTCGTCCTCGGTCAGGTCGTCACCTCCAATTACTTTCAGCTCCTTGGAATCAGTCCTGAGCGGGGCCGGCTGCTCAATCCGGACGACGATGCGCCGGGAGCGGCGAGAGTGGTGGTGCTCTCGCACCGCATGTACGAGCGCGAGTTTGGCGCCGCACCGGATGTCGTTGGCCGCACGGTGCACCTGCGCGGCGAGCCGTACACGATTGTCGGCGTCGCCCCCGCGTCGTTCACCGGCGTGGTTCCACTGCTCACGCCGGAGCTGTGGGTCCCGGTCTCCCGCGTAGACGACGTCGAGCCCGCGGGCATCATCGATGCGGTTCCGGGGCCGGGCACGACGCGGCTCGAGCGCCGCGGCTATCGATGGATGTTCGTCAAGGGTCGCCTGAAGCCCGGCGTTCAGTTCAGCGCGGCGGCGGCGAACGTCCAGATCATCGGATCGCGGCTGGCGGCCGCGCACGTCGACACCAACAAAGATCGGGCGATGAGCGCCGTGCCTACGTCTGAAGTCCGGATGTTCGTTCCTGAAGCGGGCGGACCACTTATTGCCGGCGGCTCCGGGGTCATGCTCATCGTGGGCAGCGTGCTGCTGATTGCCTGCGCGAATGTCGCCGGTCTCCTGCTGGCCCGCGCATCCGCGCGCGAGCGGGAGCTCGGGTTGCGCGCGGCGCTGGGTGCGTCGCGCCGGCGTCTGATTCAGCAGCTTCTCGTCGAAGGCGTCGTGATCGGCGCGGCGGGGATCCTCGTGGCGGTGATCGTCGCGGCCGCGATGACCAGGTTTCTGGTCTCCATCGAGCTTCCCATCAGCGACCTGCCGCTCGATCTGACCATCAACGGCCGCGTCGTGACATTCGCGCTTGCCGCAGCCGTGATCTCAGGACTCGTGGCGAGCGTGAGTCCCGCCGTCAAGACGTCGGCGCTGTCGCTCGTGTCGGTGCTCAGGGGACCGGCCGCGAGCGGCGGATCGCGGATTCGCCGTTGGGGCGTGCGTGAAGTGCTCGTCGCGGGCCAGATGGCGCTGACCATCGTCCTGCTCGTTGTCGCCGGCTTGCTGCTGCGGAGCCTGGCGGCGTCGTGGAGGGCGGATCTCGGGTTCGACACGCGCGGATTGACGCTCGTCTCGTTCGACACCGACATGGTGCGATACCCGGCCGAGCGCGGCCGGCAGTTCTGGGATCAGGCGCTCACGCGCGTGCGCAGCCTTCCCGGTGTAATCAACGTCTCGCTGGCGACACCGCGCGTGCCGCTGGAGATCAACTACTCGACAAACGAATTTCACATCGACGGCCGGAGTTACGCAGCCGGACAACGCGGCGAGATCCTGCACAATGTCGCCGTCTCACCGGGTTACTTCGCGACACTCGGCACGCGGATTCTGCGCGGACGCGATTTCACCGGCGCCGATCGGGAGGGCACGCCGCTGGTCGCAATCGTGAGCGAGACGATGGCGCGCACGTACTGGCCGGACAGTTCGGCCGTTGGCCGCACGATCACGCTCGCCGGAAGTAATCGGCGGTACGAGATCGTCGGCGTGTCCGCAGACTACAAGGTGCGGTCGGTCTCGGAACCCCCGACGCCTTATGTGCATTTCTCTGCCGCGCAGCGACCGGCTTCGTACAACACATTGATCGCGCGGACGTCCGGCGACCCGGACGTGATTCTGAGCGCGATTCGGCGTGAGCTTCTGTCCATGGAGCCGCGTCTCGTGTTCATCAATCAGACGACGATGGAGCGGACGTTTGCCGCCACGCTTCTGCCGACGCGCGTCGGTTCGATGCTGGCGGCAGGCTTTGGCGGATTGGGGACGCTCCTTGCCGCCATCGGGCTTTATGGCGTCGTCGCGTTCGCGGTCAGTCAGCGGCGAAAGGAAATCGGCATTCGCGTCGCGCTGGGCGCCGACCGGGGTGACGTGCTCCGGATGATCCTGCGCCAGGGCGGCGCGCTCGTGATCGCCGGCGGGCTCGTGGGCGTGGTCCTGGCGGCCATGGCGGCCATCGTCCTCGGCCGCGTTTTGTACGGCGTGAATCCGGCAGATCCAGTCGCCTGGCTCTCAGCGTTCGCGGTTCTCCTGGGGGCTGCGACGGGCGCGCATCTCATCCCTACCCTCAGCGCGATGCGGATCGATCCGATGCGCACGCTGCGGGAGAGCTAGAGCGGTTTCGATTTCGGTGTAGCTGCGGTGGTGGGGTCAGACCGGGGTCAGACCCCTGGGGTTCGTGGTCTGACCCTGGTCTGACCCTGGTCTGACCCCGGTCTGACCCCGGTCTGCCCCCACCACGGCGCGGCCTTCCTCTGATGCGAAACCGCTAAGCCGTTTTCGTCAGGCTGCATGGAAGCGAACACGGCCCTAGAACTTTTCCATCTGACTCTTGATCGTGCCG
>JBLNGH010000645.1:0-11801 GCA_050264575.1 Acidobacteriota bacterium
GCCGAAGATCGCGTTCATCATCGACATCCGCCGCGGGAATCTGCTCCTGCACCTGATGTACAAGGCACTCTTCGAGACCTCGCCCGATCGGGCGGATTTTCTCGCGCGGCTGTTCACAAGGAAACGGCCGGAGGGTCTGACGGCGTCTTCGACGGCCGTCGACTTGTTCCAGGCGTACTGGGACGCGCCCGCCGGACCAGAGGAGATGTACCAGGAGAACCTCCACGCGGCGCTGGAGGTGCTCACGAAGAAGCACTCGCTTCCGCTTTCGTCCGATGATGTGTCGGGGCTCGACGCGATCTACAAGGCCTTCTATGTGGCCGGGCCTGCGATCACGTGGTCGACGAACGCGGGCGGCGGTGTCGGCCGCGGGGGCCGCGGCGTCTCGTATGCCACGCTGATGACGCAGGTGGATCGCGAGGGTGAAGGGCTGAGCTATCTGGCAACCGAGGACAGGTACCTCCTGGTGAGGGATCTCGAATTGCGCAACCTGATCGTCCCGGTGGTCGGCGACTTCGGCGGCCCCAAGGCCATCCGCGCCGTCGGCAGCTACCTCAAGCAGCGCGCGGCGATGGTCACCGCGTTCTATCTTTCGAACGTCGAGCAATATCTCCGGCAGGATGGCAAGACCACGGCGTTCTGCCGGAATGTGGCGACGCTGCCGCTGGAGGAGTCGAGCGTGTTCATCCGGCCGGGCGGCGCCGGGATTGCCATGAGCCGCCCGATTCCGTACATCGTCGTCCCGCAGCCCGTGCCGCCGGGTTCGGCGCCACCGCGTCCGTACACGGTGCCCGCCATTCCAGGTCCCCGCTCGGCCCTCTACCCGATGGCCGACGAAGTCAAGAACTGCGGCGCACCCGCGCCCGTATCTTCGTTGCACTAACGCATGATCGCTCGGCGCCGGTTGCTCTCCCCGCTGACCTTGACGTTTGCGCTGGCGGTCTGCCTGGCCGCGTACGCCGTCGGTCTCGCCCGCGACACGCAGAGCGGGCGTCTGCCTCTGAAACTCACGGACCGCGAGTTCTGGCGGCTCATCGTCGAGTTCTCCGAGCCGGGCGGCTACTTCCAGTCGGACAACCTCGTGTCGAACGAGCGTCCGTTTCAGAACGTCGTGCCGGCGCTGCGGCAGTTTCCGCGCGGCGGCGTGTACCTGGGCGTCGCGCCCGAACAGAATTTCACCTACATCGCGGCGCTCGAGCCGCGCATGGCGTTCATCCTGGACATCCGCCGCGGCAACCTGATCGCGCACCTGATGTACAAAGCGATCATCGAGCTCTCGGCCGACCGCGCGGAGTTCGTCTCACGGCTGTTTTCCCGGAAGCGCGCGCCGTCGTTGTCGAAGACCTCCACGGTCGAGGAGCTGTTTGCCGCCTATGCCGATCCCGACGCTGAACCGGACCTCGGCATGTACAAGGACAGCCAGCGGGCGATCTGGGACCATCTGACGAAAGCCCACGGGTTCGACCTCACGACTGACGACCAGCTGCAGTTTCAGGCGATCTTCGGGATGTTCTTTCAATATGGCCCCAGCCTGACGTACGCCTCGAGCCAGGGCCGCGGCGGCCGGAACATGCCGACGTACGGCGAGCTCCAGATGGCGATGGATCTGGACGGGCAGCACCACGCGTTCCTGGCGTCCGAGGAGAACTACGGCGTCGTGCGCGCGCTCGAGCAGAAGAACCTGATCGTCCCGGTCGTGGGGGATTTCGCGGGTCCCAAGGCGTTGAGGGCCATCGGCCGGTACGTGGCCGACCAGGGCGCGGTCGTGGCCGCGTATTACACGTCGAACGTCGAGCAGTATCTCTTTCAAAATGGTGTGTGGCAGGCCTTTTACACGAATGTGGCGACGCTGCCGACGGACGAGCGCAGCACGTTCATCCGGTCGGCCCGCGGGCAAAACGTCCTCGATCCAATCCAGCTGCTCCTGAAGGACGTCAGCGAGGGTAAAATCCAGACGTACGCGAGCATCACGAGCCGCGGCAACGTGCGGTGACAGTTCTTACGCGTCGGGTCATCGTTCCCGTACTGGTCCTGGCCGCCAGCTTTGCGGGACTGTCGGTTGCGCCGGACCCTCAGCGGGGCACGGCGCCGCTGCCTGCGCGGCTCACCGACCAGGAATTCTGGCGCCTCAGCACTGACCTCTCCGAGCCGAACGGCTTTTTCCGATCCGAGAATCTGGTCTCGAACGAGCATACGTTTCAGTACGTCGTCCCCTCGCTCAAGCGCTCGGTCCGCCCCGGAGGCGTGTACCTCGGCGTCGCGCCAGATCAGAATTTCACGTACATCCTCGCGGTCCGGCCGCGGATGGCCTTCATCGTCGACATCCGTCGCGGCAACCTGCTCGAGCACCTGATGTACAAGGCGCTGATCGAGTTGTCCGCTGATCGCGCCGAGTTCCTGTCCCGGCTCTTCTCCAAACCGCGCCCGGCCGGTCTCAGCGCGCGCTCAACCGTCACCGAGCTCTTCAGCGCCTACGATCGCGTGGAAACGAGCAAGGAGTACTACGCGGAAAACCTGAACGCGGTCGAGCATCACCTGATGAAGCGGCACGGGTTCACCATGTCGGCGGGCGACGTCGAGCAGCTCGAGAACATCTACTGGGCGTTTTTCTGGGAGGGCCCGGGGCTCCGGTATTCGACCTCGCCGAACGGGCTCGGCGGTCGCGGCTACGGCGGCAACTTTCCGACGTATGAAGAGCTGATGCTGCAGACCGACTGGGACGGCGAAAATCACGGCTATCTCGCGTCCGAAGACAACTTCCGTTTGCTGAAGAGTCTCCAGGAGCGGAATCTCATCGTCCCGGTGGTCGGCAACTTCGCGGGTCCGAAGGCGCTGCGCGCGGTAGGCCGGTACATCCGGGAGCGCGGCGCCACCATCGCTGCGTTTTACGTGTCGAACGTCGAGCAGTACCTGTTCCAGGACAACCTGTTCGATCACTTCGCGCGCAACGTAGCTACGCTGCCGCTCGACGACTCGAGCACGTTCATCCGCTCCGTCTCCAGCCGGTTCGGCTACATGGGCCCGTTTCAATGGACCGACGGCCGCGCCAGCGCCCTCGATCGGATCCGGCCCTTCGTCCGCGATTTCGAGTCCGGAAAAATCCGAAGCTACTACGACGTCAACGTCAGGTCGCGATAGGAACCCTGCCGGTCCTGCAGGTCCTAGAGGTCCTAGAGGTCCTTCAGGTCCTCTGGGTCCTCAAGGTCCGTTCCCGGACAAGCTGGACCGCTAGGACCTAAAGGACCTGTAGGACCCTTAGGACCTGCGCGCGCGAAGCGTCAGTATCGCCAACTTTTCAGATCCGCGCCGGGCGGCGCGTGTTTGTCGATGTGCGCGACGATCTTGCTGAGGAGTTCCTGATTGCGCGGACCCCAGCAGTGCGGCGCCATCGGCTGGAAGACGATCTCGCCCGTGAAGGGTGGATCCTTGGCGCGCTGCTTCAGGAACTCGTCGAGCATGCGGACACCCATGTTCAGGTAGTACGAATCCATGTCGCCGATGTAGACGTTGATCTTGTGAGCGACCTTCGGGCCGAGCGTCGTCCAGTTGGTTTCGAGGATGTTCCGGAGGTCGTAGTGCTGCTTCCAGTACCCGGCAACCGTCTTGTCGATAGCGCCGGTCGACTTGTCCCAGATCCGCCTGGGATACCCGTCATCGCCGACGGGACCGTACGTCGCTTCCCAGATGTCCCATTGCCCGCCGGATCGTGATTGGTCGCCGACGACGAGCTCGTACCAGTTCTCGTCTTTCATCATCGACTGGATGTTGCCGTCCGGCCGGCGCTGGTTCGGCCGCTCGATCCGCATCCAACCCCGATCGAGCCAGTACGCGTTGGCGTCCTCGTAGATGTTGACGATCTGGTGATAGCGGAAGTCGACCGAGTCGGGACAGAGCGCGAACGTGCCGCCGTAGAACTCGGGATAGAAGATCTGATGCGCGAGCGCGATCCAGCCGCCGGTCGACCCGCCCGTGAGACGGCGCGCCCAGGGCTCGCGGATGACGCGAAACTGCGTCTCCACCGCGGGAAGCAGCTCCTGCAGGATCGCGTCCCCGAACGGGCCGTTGTTTGCCGAGTTCACGCCGTACGAGTCGTCGTAATACGGCGACGGATGCTGCAGCGTCACGTAGATCGCGCGCGGCGTGCCGTCAGCCAGCCAATAGTCGCGAAATGCCGCGTCGCGTCCCTCGAATCCTCCCGGCGCCGACAGAGAAAAGTGGCCCTGCGAGTACACGACCGGATACTTCACGGCGGGGTGCACGCCGTAGTCCTTCGGCAGGAGCACCACCGCGCCGAGAAAAATCGGCTGGCCCCACCACTTGGTGAGAATCTGACTTTGAATCTTGATGCGCTTGACGTATTCGGTGTCGGCCGGCACCTGCACGGGTGAAATGACCTTGTCGGCGGTCAGGCGGATCGGCGTCGATGATGCCGGATCGAACTGGATGCGGACGGGATCGCCGAAGAGATTACCGGGCGATCGCTTCCAGTCCTGCCCCTCCCATTGATCCATGTGCAGCCAGACGGTCTTGCCGTCGGCGCGAGCGAACTTCGTATACACGTTGACGAACGGCTGGACCCAGTATTCGCCTGCCGGCAAATCGCGCAGGCTCTTGACCGGATGACCCAGGTCGTCGGGGCCGATCACCGCCGGTTGATCGGGCGCCTGCGCGTCGATCGGCCGGGAGAACAGCGGAACGCCGGTCGGGCTGGTCTGGGCGATTGGGGTCGGGCTGTTGGTGCGGCTGATCGCGACATACACCCGTCCAGTGACGGACTCGGCGCGCGCCGCGCGGGTGAACGTGATTTCGAATCTGGGACCGGCGGCCGCGACTCGCTGCCGGGCCATGGCCGCCGGCACCGCCACCGTCACGGCCAGTAAAACGGCGGCGAGCCTTCTCCGGCCGGACAGGGTCAGTAGCGTCATGACGTCACATTACAATGTCCTGCGTGAAGGTGGTGCAGATGAAACGGCAGTGGATGGTCAGGATCAGCGTCGCGGCGGTGCTGGCCGGCGTGCTTGCGGTGCCGTCGCCTCGCGCGGCCGCGACCGGTGTGGACATCCCCGCGCGGCTGACCGATCAGGACTTCTGGCGGCTCGTGACCGATTTCTCCGAAGCGAACGGGTACTTCCGATCCGACAACCTGCTCTCGAACGAGATGTGGTTCCAGTACATCGTTCCGGATCTCGTCGGCTATTTGAAGCCGGGCGGCGTCTATCTTGGCGTGGGGCCGGAGCAGAACTTCACCTACATCGCCGCGCTCAAGCCGAAGATGGTGTTCATCATCGACATTCGCCGCGGCAATCTGCACACCCAGCTCATGTACAAGGCGCTGTTCG
Source organism: Acidobacteriota bacterium (assembly GCA_050264575.1). Lineage (GTDB taxonomy): Bacteria > Acidobacteriota > Vicinamibacteria > Vicinamibacterales > SCN-69-37 > DASQFI01. Next base: position 5,340 of record JBLNGH010000645.1, read on the forward strand.
AGCTCTCGAACGACCGCGCCGATTTTGTCTCGATGCTGTTCTCCCGCAAACGCCCGGACGGCCTCACCGCGTCGTCGAGCGTGCAGGACATCTTCGCGGCTGTTTCCGCGGCGCCGCGGACCGACGCGCTCTACACCGAGAACTTCAAGAAGCTGACCGAGCACCTCACGAAGAAGCGCAATCTCGCGCTCGCCAAGGAGGACCTCGACGGGATCGACTACGTCTACGGCAACTTCTTCACCTACGGCCCGTCGATCAACTACAACTCCAGCCAGGGCGGCGGCGGCCGCGGCGGCAACATGAGTACGTACGCGTCGCTCATGACGACGTCGGATGGCGCGGGACAGGCGCGAAGCTATCTGGCCACCGAAGCGCTGTTCCAGGTGATGAAGGATCTCGAGACCAGAAACCTCGTCGTCCCGCTGGTGGGCGACTTTGCCGGGCCGAAAGCGATTCGCGCCGTCGGCAAGTACCTGAAAGAGCAGGGCGCGACGGTCACGGCGTTCTACCTGTCGAACGTGGAGCAGTACCTGACGCAGAGCGGGGTCTGGCAATCGTTCTGCAACAACATCGCGAGCCTGCCGTTGACCGACGACAGCACCTTTATTTACAGCCAGCAGAATCGTGGCGGGGGCGGCGGCGGATTAGGATCGTACTATCGGCCGATGCTGGCCGACGTGAAGACGTTCAGCTGCGCCAGCGGCGGTCCGGCGCTGATGAGGTGATCTCGTGACGTTCCAGCCCACGCTGCCTGGCGGCGTTCCTGAATCGGTGCGCGTGCGCCGCCTGTCGGCGCTCGCGCTGGCGCTCTCGATCACCGCGGTCTCGATTGCCGCCGCGACCAGCCAGGCGTCGAGCGCGGCGCGCGAGCTGCCGGTCCGGTTGAGCGACCAGGAGTTCTGGAAGCTCAGCGAGGAGCTCTCCGAGCCGGGTGGAACGTTCCGCTCGGACAATCTGCTCTCGAACGAAATCGGTTTTCCGGCGGTCATCCCCGATCTCATCGCCCGCACCAAGCCCGGCGGCGTCTACATGGGCGTCGGACCCGAGCAGAACTTCCACTACATCGCGGCGATCAAGCCGAAAATGGTCTTCATCACCGACATCCGCCGCGGCAACATGCAGCTTCAGCTGATGTACAAGGCGCTCTTCGAGCTGTCGGCGGATCGCGCCGAGTTCGTGTCGCGTCTGTTCACGAAGCCGCGGCCATCCGGGCTGGATCCCAAGACGAGCGCCACGGATTTGATGAACGCCTTCTGGGATCTCAAGACGAGCGAAGAGCCGGTCTACAAAGCCAACCTGCAGGCCATTCTCGATCACCTGGAGAAGAAGCACGGGTTCCCGCTTTCTGCGGACGATCGCAGCGGAATCGAGACGATCTATTACAACTTCTACTGGTTCGGCCCGGCCATCACCTACTCGTCAAGCATGTCCGGGCAGCCGGGCGGTCGAGCGACGTACCATTCGCTCATGACGGCGCCCGACGGCAGCGGCGTCTATCGCAGCTATCTGGCGTCTGAAGAGAGCTTTCTCTTCCTCAAGGACTTGCAGTCGCGCAATCTGGTCGTGCCGATCGTCGGCAATTTCGGCGGGCCGAAGGCGATTCGTGCCGTGGGCAAATACGTTCGCGATCACGGCGCGACGGTCGCCGCGTTCTACCTCTCCAACGTGGAGCAGTACCTGACGCAGGACGGACTGTGGGGGACGTTCTGCTCGAACGTCGCGACCCTGCCGCTCGACGACTCGAGCACGTTCATCCGATCGCGCAGCGGGATGTGGCTCGGCCCCATGGCCAGCGAAGTCAAGGGTTGCGCGGCGCCCTGGAGCATCGCGATCCGGCGATGAATGAAGGACGGACCCCCGTCCCCCTGATCTCCGTCATTCTGGCGGTCTGCCTGATCGCCGGCGCAGCTCCCGCGCTCACGGCTCGCGACGCCGTCGAGCTGCCGGCGCGGCTGACCGATCAGGAATTCTGGGCGCTCATCGTCGAGTCATCCGAGCCGGACGGCTATTTCCGATCCGACAACCTCACGTCGAATGAGCTGGGATTCCAGGCTGTCATTCCCGATCTGCTCGGGCGGACGAAGCCGGGCCGCGCGTACCTCGGCGTCGGGCCGGAGCAGAACTTCACCTACATCACGGCCGTCCGGCCGTCGATCGCGATCATCTTCGACATCCGCCGCGGCAACATGCTCGTCCAGCTGATGTACAAGGCCCTCTTCGAGCTGGCGCGCGACCGGGCCGACTTCATGTCGATGCTGTTTGCCAGGCCCCGGCCGGCGGGTCTGGGCCCCGAGTCGTCGGTGTCGGATCTCTTTTCGGCGTTTGCGAATCTGCCGCCGAACGAGGCGCTCTACAAAAAGACTCTCGACGCGATCCGCGTCCACCTCACCAGCACCCGCCACCTGCCGCTCGCGCCGGCGGACATCTCCGGCATCGAGTACGTGCTGTCGACGTTCTACTACCGCGGCTATGGCGTGCGGTCCTGGCCGACGTATGCCGACTTGATGACCGCGATCGACAATCGCGGCACGAACCGCAGCTATCTGGCCACCGAAGCCAACTTCACGTTTCTCAAAGGGCTGCAGTCCCGGAACCTGGTCGTGCCGATCGTCGGCGACTTCGGAGGGCCCAAAGCGATCCGGGCAATCGGCCGATTCCTCAAAGGTCACGGCGCCATCGTCAGCACCTTTTATCTCTCGAACGTCGAGCAGTACCTCATCGGGGATGGCAAGTGGCAGACGTTCTGCGGCAACGTCGCCGCGCTGCCCCTGGACCAGGCCAGCACGTTCATCCGTTCCTCGTCGGCGGCCGACCGGACGGGACGTGGGTTCGTGTCCAGTCTGGGGATGATGGCCGACGAAGTGAAAGGGTGCAGCGTGCCCTGAGCGGAGTCGAACAGCTCATTCGTGCGCTGCCTCCACCCTTGACACGCGCATGGGCGCCATCTACACTCCGGTGCCCTCCAGCCATTCCAACGATCTAACTTGGCGGCTCGCGTCCGCCTCGATGCCTCCGTAGGAGGTCACATGTCGATTTGCCGAGCGCGATTGCTCACCTGTTTCGCGCTTCTTGTGATTCCATCGATCACCGCGGCGCAGACCGCGCCCGACGCGACCGGGGCCGGTCCATTCGCCACGACGAGCAGCGAATACAAGCTTCCAGCCGAGTTTGATCCCGATGTCACGACAGTGCTTGCCACCGAGTTGTGGGCGCGCGTCTATCGTCCGGTCAATCTTTCGGGTGCACCTTTTCCATTGCTCGTCTTCCTGCATGGGAACCACGCCACGTGTGGCCGGTTCGAAGGGATTGGGCCGGGCCGATTCGACGTCAATGTTCAGTACACGTTCACCGGCACATGTCCTTCGGGCTACGTCGTGGTCCCCAGTCACGCCGGCTACGGCTACCTCGCGGAGCGGCTCGCGTCCTGGGGGTACATCGTCGTGTCGATCAATGCAAATCGCGGCGTGAATGCCGCGCCCGGTGTCTTGGGCGATGCGGGCCTTAATCTGCGCCGAGGCCGTCTCGTCCTGAAACATCTGCAGCGGCTCAGCGAATGGAATGCCGTTCCGGGGACTACGCCAGCGAGCCTCGGCTTCGATCTGCACGGCAAGCTAGATTTTTTCCACGTCGGCTTGATGGGCCACTCACGTGGCGGCGAGGGAATGCGCGCGGCTTATAACCTCTATCGAGACCCGGGGAGTCCGTGGCCGGCGCGCATCGGGTTTGTCGGGTTCGAAGGGATCTTCGAGATCGGTCCGGTCGACGGCCAAACGAGCCGGCAGCTCAATGCGGACGGGACCGTTTGGAATGTACTTTTGCCGATGTGCGATGGAGACGTATTCAATCTCCAGGGTGTGCGTCCGTTCGACCGGATGCTACTCATCCGATCTGAAACGACGCCGCTTCAGAAATCGACCTATACCGTCTGGGGCACGAATCACAACTTTTACAACACCGAATGGCAACTGAGCGATTCGGCCGGCTGCCTTGGGCACAAGCGTCTCTTTGGGAACCTGCTTGGCTCAGCTGAACAACAAACGACGGCGCTGTCGAGCGTCCTCGCATTTTTCAGAGGGAACGTGGGCGCTGGTGCGGATCCCGTGTTCAACGAGAACTTCAATCCTGAATTTGGGCTTCCCGCCGTGGCGCAGGGAACGCGGGTCGATCGAGGCTACTCCGTGCCGGGCGCCGCATTTACCACGACTTTTGACGACTTCGATCAGCCGTCCGGCATCAATAGCTATGGCACGGCCAACACGGCGAGCAATGTAACGGTGACACACGGCTCGATTTTCAACCACAGCAGCCTTCAGCGCGTCGCGCGGATTGAGTGGGACACGGCTTCGTCGAGCACGTTTTTCCAAAGTAACTGGACGGCGCCGGGAGTGGGACGGGATGCCAGCGGATTCCGAACGCTCGAGTTCCGCGTCTCGCGGCAATGCCGCGATGCGATCTGCACGTCGCCCGGATCGCAATTCCTCTTCACATCCAACTTTTCGATCCAGTTGGTCACTGCCAACGGCATTGCCTCGGGGTCCGTGCAACTGAAGGACTTGCTGACATTAACCGGACCGGTCGGTGGGCTGGTCGAGTTCGCGGGAGCCTCTCCCCATCCCATCCTGCAAACCATCCGGATCCCGCTCGCATCATTTTCGGGCATTTCGCTCACGAACCTGCGCGGCGTACGGTTCACGTTCGACGACACGAAACGCGACGAGATTTTCATCGGGAACATCCGGCTCTCACCGCTCGCGGGCGGGCTGGCGATCGCGGCGTCGGCGGCGTCAGCAGGCCCGGACGACCCACTGGACACGGGCGCATCGGATGGCTCCGACGTGAACAAGGTGTCCGCGATCCGCCGGGCGTTCGGCGCGTCAGGCACCGAGAGCATCGAGATCGAGCTGGCCAGCAACCGGGAATTCCTGCCTCACGGTGAGCTGCTGGTTCTTCGCATCGGGTCGCGCGAATTCGATCTCGGCCGGTACGCGGTGGATGGCGACACGCGCACGGTGATCTTCATGCTGACGCCGGAGCAGTTCGGGCAGCTCAGCACCGGCGATGCGGTTACCGTCCACTACGGCGCTGGGGCCACCGCCCGTGGGTGGAAATTCGGCCCGGTCGACAAGAACATGCTCCGGTAGCAGGGGGACGCCGCCGAATCCGGCAGCCAGCGCCGGGTTCGGCAAAGGCTGTCTCGCGCCGGCGGAAACGGCACGCGCCTTGACCCTCCCGCGAATACCGTGGTAAATTCGCAAGGTTATCCGGGCTTAGGACACCCTATCTAGGCCCGCGTCCAGTCGAAGCCGTCGCTTCCTGGCTGATTCCGCGCGATCGACGCGGTGCGCATGCCGCCGCCGCCCCCCGGTCGCCATGGCTGAAGAAACAGCAATAGGGGATTGTCTCGGGTGCCGAGCAGCGGCTCCCAGGCCCGAGACGCAGACACCTGGCTTTGTGGTGCGCCGCGATCCCGCCGGGATCTGGCGGCGAGGCCCTGCGCCAGATTCAGTTGGAGTCTTCATGCCGACGATCAGTCAGCTCGTGCGGAACGGCCGCGAGAAGGTGCTCACGAAGACGAAGAGCCCGGCGCTGCAGAGCAGCCCCCAGAAACGCGGCGTCTGCGTCCGCGTGTTCACCCAGACGCCGAAAAAGCCGAACTCGGCGCTGCGCAAGGTGGCGCGCGTCAGGCTGACGAACGGCATCGAGGTGACGACGTACATTCCGGGCGTGGGCCACAACCTCCAGGAGCACTCGCTCGTGCTCATCCGGGGCGGCCGCGTGAAGGATCTGCCGGGTGTCCGCTATCACGTGGTCCGCGGCACGCTCGATGCGGTCGGCGTCGCCGGCCGGATGCAGGGACGGTCGAAGTACGGCGCCAAGCGGCCGAAAAAGGCCTGAATCTGGGAACCTGATGATCTGAGGAACTGGAGATTCAAGAGCTTTTTGACAAGAGCTCTCAAATCACAAATCCCCAGATCCCTAGGTCTTAATTGCAAGGATCACTACCGTGCCTCGTCGCAGAGAGATTCCGAAGCGTGAGATTCCGGCGGACCCGATTTACAACAGTCCGCTCGTGACGAAGTTCATCAGCACGATCATGCGCGGCGGCAAGCGGTCGACTGCCGAGCGGATCATGTACAAGGCGCTGGACATCGTCAAAGACAAGACCGCCGACGACCCGTTGAAGGTGTTCAAGAAGGCGATCGACAACGTCAAGCCGAGCCTCGAGGTGAAATCGCGGCGCGTCGGCGGCAGCAACTACCAGGTGCCGATCGAAGTGAACCCGAACCGCCGGCTGTCGCTCAGCATCCGCTGGCTGGTCGGCTTCGCGCGCTCGCGCGGCGACGGCAAGACGATGCAGGAGAAGCTCGCCAACGAGCTCCTCGATGCGTCGAACCTGCGCGGTGGCGCGGTGAAGAAACGCGAAGACACACATCGCATGGCGGAAGCCAACAAGGCATTCGC
>JBLNGH010000646.1:0-4275 GCA_050264575.1 Acidobacteriota bacterium
GGATTCCATTTCTGCCCCTGCGCGACGTTGCCCTGCAGGAGACCGACGCGGAGGACGGTGCCTGTCTGCGTCAAGGTTCCCCGTGCCACGCGCAGCATGCCCAGCGTCGCGATCAGTCCGACGAACATGACGACGCCGAGCGCCGCCCATCGATGACGCGGACGCCTGGTCAGCGCGAGCATCGCGGCGGCGGTGCCGACGAGCGCGACGATCCACGAGAGCCCGTAGACGCCGACCACGCTCGCCGCCTGCACGATCGGAATGACGGACGACTGCGACGATCCCAGCATGACCCAGGGGAACCCGTTCAGCATCCACGATCGCACCCACTCGGCGCCCACCCAGAGGCTTGGCGACAGCCACACCGCGGTAATGCCCCATCGCCTCACCGAGGCGGCGATCAGCAACGCGAAGAACGCCGGGTAGAGCGCGAGGTAGACAACGAGCAGGATGCCGACCAGCGCGGCCACCGGCGTTGCGAGTCCGCCGTACGTCGTCATCACGTCGACGACCCAATACAGCGTCCCGCCGAAGTACACGGCACCGGAGAGGAGACCGAGCAGGAACGTCCGCCGCAGCGACGGCCCGGCTGCCGACACCGCAGCCGCGACGATCAGCGGCGAGATCGCGATCCAGGCAAAGGCGGGATGCCCAAACTTCGGAAAGCTGACCGCCAGCAGGACGCCGGAGAGAAGAGCTAGCGCGCTTGAACGGCCGGCGACTGGTAGCCTTCCTTTGCGAGACGGCCGGCAATCTGCTCGGCCTCGGCGCGCTTGGCGAACGGCCCAACGCGGACCCGATACAGACTGTTCGCGGGATTGACGACGAACGCCGGATACCCCTTGTTCTTCAGCTCGCCCACGAGCTTGTCCGCCCCGTCTTTGCTTCTCAGGGCCATGACCTGGACGACCCAGGCGCCGCTGGAGGCGGCTTTGGGACCCTTCTGAGGCGGATCCGTCTTCTCGGCTGCCGCCGGTGGTTTCTGAGGCGGTGATACGGGCGCGGGCTGCGGTTGAGACGGGCCCTTTGACGCGGGCGCCGCCTGCTGCGGCTGTGTCTGTGGTGGCCTCGTCTGTTGCGGCGTGGTCTGCGGCGTTGCCGCGGGCGGCGCCGCAGGCGGCGATGCGCTCGCTGGCGGCGATGCGCTCGCTGGCGGCGGCGTCACGGGTTCGGAGGGAGGCGTCGGCGGCGGCGTGGCCGCACCGGCGCGCCCTGATCCCTGAAGGGTGTTGTGGTAGCTCAGCTCGCCCGGTCCAGGCTGCGTCGCCGGCGGCGGATTCGTCGAGACCACGGTGTCGCTTGGCGCCGTGTCGACGCCGGCGCCGGCAAGCGCCACGCCTCGGACGCCGCGGCCCACCGACACACCGAGCAGGAAAATAACGACGGCAACCCCGACGGCGGAAATGAACAGGAAGACGAGCTGCTTCCCGCTCAGCTGGATCTCATGAAAGTTCTGATCCGACATTGCGGTGACGTGATGGTAACACTGTTACGGCCGTTTGCGCGGTGGAGCCGCCGCCGATTCTCTTCAACAATTCCCTGGCGGCGGGTGACTGCGGATCGAGGACGAGGGCGCGTTCCGCCTCCTTGCGCGCGGCGTCTTTGTCGCCGTTCTCGAAGAGCGCCTCGGCCAGCGCGAGCCGTGCCTGCGCGGTCTCCCGGCACCAGATCGCGACCTTGAATTCGTCGATGGCTTCGTTCAACCGTCCGGCGCGCTGATACAGCCGGCCGGCCAGCAGATGCGGCTCGTCCTCGTACGGCGAGAGGTAGATGGCTCGTCGCAGCTCCTCGAGCGCTTCGCGATCTTTCTTCTCGTTGAACAGCTGACGGCCGCGGTTCATATGAAAGCGCGCGGTTTCCTGCTGATCGCGCTGCGCCGGATTGGCGATGAGGGCGTTGGCGTTCGCGCCGCCCGCCGACGTCAAATCCATCTGCACGCGCTCGAGGCCCGGCGGCACCTTCGCCGCCGGCGTCGAGCCGGCGATCTCCGCCGAGGTGCCGAGCAGCCTCGCCAGATCGAACTCGCGCTGCGCCTCGACGCCCCTGCCGGCGCCGGCGAGCACGGCGCTCATCACGAGATGCGCGTCGCCGTCAGCGGCGTCGTATCGCACCGCCTCGCGAAGCCAGAACAGCGCCGCCTTGCTGTCGCCGGCCAGCGCATAGGCGTAGCCGAGATTGAAGACGTAGTCGGTGTTCGACGGATCCTGATCGACGGCGCGGCCGAAGTGAGCCGACGGCGCGGCCGCTCCCTGAGCCGGCGCGCCGCGGCGCAGCTGCAACACACCGAGCGCGTTCGAAATTCCTGGATCCGCGCGTTCGGCGTTGAGCGCAGTCAAGGCGCTCAGGGCGCCGTCGAACCGCTTGAGCTCGATGAGCGACAGCGCGACCGCGAAGCGCGCGCGGCGCGACTCGGGAGAGGTCGAGGGGATCGCGTTGGCGGCGGCCAGCGCCTTGTCGTGCGCACCCTGCGCCGAGTACACCTCCCACAACCCGATCAGAATCCGGGGATCGCGGGGCGCGGACGTCAGCGCCGTCTCGAAGAAGCGCTGCTGCGCCGCCGGAGTCGCGGCGACGAGGCCCTTCACGTAATTCTCGAACGCTTCCAGCGACAGCGCCGGCGCGCGGGCCGTCTGCACCGTCACCACGCGTCCCGTCGCGGTCGCCACCCGATCCGCGACCCGTTCGAACAGCTGAAAGATCTCGGTGAGCGGCGCTTCATCCACGACGTCGGGCAGCTGCTGCCCGCTCGCCAGCCGCACGAGCCGGGCTCGAACCGACAGCTTCTGCGCGAGCTTGATTTCGCCGAAGACGATCTCGGACGCGCCGATGAGATCGCCGACGCGGATCGTCGTGGCGCGTGTGAGGGGAAACGACATCGGGAGTTGGAGCCGATCGAACACCGCGACTCTGTCGTCGCGCGGCACGGCTCCGACACCGCGCGCGCTGAGACCGTCGGTCAGGAGCACCGACGCGGCTTCGCTCAGCCATCGTGCCGCCCCCACGCCTCCCGGAGCCTGCGCGTCCGATTCGGCCGCGAACGGCATCACCAGGACCCTGCTCCCCCAGGCTGGCTGGGCCCGCGCAAGGCCCGGCGCCAGGAGTGCACCCGACAGCACGCACCCCGACGCCACGACTCGTGTCCATCGACCTGAGGTCATGAGGCAGCCCTCTCGACACCGGCGGGACCATCGGCTCGATCGCCGATGTCGATCGTCATGGAGCAGGTCGTTCCCTCGACGGCGCGGCACCGTTCCGCGTGGCCGCTCGCCGACACGCCGAAGGCGCGCAGGGTTTCGGCCGCCGCCGCCGCGTAGAAGTTGCACAGCGGCGCCCGCTGTTTTTCGCGAACGCTGCAGAAAAACGACGACTCGACGTCGAGGTACGCATGCCCCCGCCGGACCCGGCGTTTTGCCTGACTGACGCTCGAGACCTGCCGCACGATGTCGCAGGCGAGCCGGAGCGCCGCCCGGACTCTCAGGGGACGTGGCAGCGCCGCGACGACCCGCCGCTGAAACGGCGACATCGATGCGACGGTCCAGTCCGCCGCCAGCGTGCCGGCGCGTTCGACCACGTGGTTGTAGGCGTCGCCTTCAGTCCGGAGGAAGCCGAGCACGGCGGTCAGCGGCGCCAGACCGATGCTGCCGTCGTGCAATCCCTCGGAGTTGAGCCAGTGCTCGTAGAAATCGAGCCGCAGCGGCAGCGCGTCCTGAATGGCCTGATGGAGGCATGCCGGCACCAGACGACCTACGCGTGCCTCTGTCATGATTCAGTCATGCCTGCCCAGCCCGTGACCGCCGCCATCCTCGCCGGCGGCCAGGCGCGCCGCTTTGGCGGACGCGACAAGAGCCGGCTCGTCGTCGACGGCCGGTCCATCATCGTCCGGCAAGTCGACGTTCTGCAACGGGTCGCGCAGGAGATTCTCATCATCGCGTCCGGCGCCGATCGGTTTGCCGATCTCGGGCTCGCGGTTCATGCCGATGTGATTCCCGGCGCCGGGGCGATGGGAGGGCTCTACACCGCACTGGAAGCCGCCTCGTCGGCCCTCGTCATCGTTGTCGCCTGCGACCAGCCTTTTCTCGAGGCGGCCATGCTGGAGCGGCTGGTCGAGCTCGCCTCGACCGGCGACGGCGCGTGGGTGCGAATCGCCGATCGTGTCGAGCCGCTCCTCGCGTGTTATCGGCGCGACGTCCGGACAACTGTCCGGCGCGAGATTCTGGCCGGCCGGCTGAAACTCGGCGATCTCGGATCGGTCCTGGACATGACGGAGCTCGATGG
>JBLNGH010000647.1:0-4668 GCA_050264575.1 Acidobacteriota bacterium
GGATCGTCGGTCGTGCCGATCGCCCAGCGGCCGCGGCCGGTGAAGGTCAGCGTCGGCACTTCCTCGTCGGCCAGACGGACCATCTTGTTGTCCTGCACGCGGTACATCGTCACGTAGTTGAGGTTGCGATCGGCGTTCTCCTGCACCTGCTGCATCGACTGGAGCCGCGGATCCTTGTAGTGCCAGATCATCAGGTTCGGCCGCTCGCTGTTCGTGTCGTCGTCGGCGTTCGCCGTGGTGCCGCCGGCGCCGCGGCCGCCCGCGCCTTCAGCCGTCTCTCCGTCTCCCTGGCCGCGTCCTCGACCACCGGCGGGTGGCGGGGCCTTCGTCAGCGACGCGATGCCGAACGTGATCGCGTCGCGCGCCTCCGTCCACTGCGGCGCGCGATTGCCGCTGATCGACATGCCGGCGGGAAACGTTTTGTCCTCCGTCGGGTCGTACGCCACGCGCTTCGGAGTACCCGATCCGAATCCGGTGAACCCGACGACGGCAAACAGCCGCTCGCGCCACTGTTTGTCGTCCTTGCCCTTGAGCGCGGCGAGCGCGTCGCCTTCACGCGTCCACGCCAGCCGCTCGTAGAACGCCTTGTCCGTGTCCAGCGACGTGACGGATCCGGCCGACATGTCGCGAATCTGGATGCCGTTGCCGGCCTGGTCGGCGGCGTCGATCACCAGCGCAAGGTACTTCCCGGACTTGTTGAACGCGAATTCCGACACGTTGCCGATGTTGATCTCGGTGCCGGTCTTCAACTCGCGCAGAATCAGATCGGTTCCGCGCGGCCGCGTGTCGCGTGGCGCGTTCGGGTTGGCTGCCGCCGCGCCTCCGCGTCCGCCACGTCCTCCGCCCTCGGCTGCGCCGGCGCCGGCCGCGCCTCCCGTATCCGGGCCATAGCGGTGCAAAGCGATCCAGCCGCCCGTCTCGCCGGCGAATTCGAACCGGCGAATCTTCGGGATGCTGACCTTGTCACCGGTGGCGAGGTTGACGATCGTGGCGCTGTTCTGCACGGGCCGCCGCGTGCGGCGGGCCGCCTCGGCTTCTTTTCGTGTGAGCGCCGTCGTAATCGCGATCCAGTTGGAGTCGGACGAGAAGGCCACGGCACCGCCGGCGCCCTCACCGACCGGAAACGTCATCTCCTTGTCGCCGGAGGTCGCACGGACGACGACGTCGCTGTCGCCCTGCAGCGGCGACAACCGGTACGCCACCCACTGGCCGTTCGTCGAGAGGGTGGTGGTCCCGATCGCCCTAAAGGCGAGGATGTCTTCGAGATCGAAGGCGCGTTTGGCAGGCGCTTGGGCGCCAATCGGCACGAATGCCACCAGCGCGACGAGAAGCGCGAGCACAGCCGGCGGACGAAGTCGCTTCATGACCAACCTCCAGGAGTGACCATAGTGTAGGGGGAAAAGTCATAAAATCACCCGCATGCGCACACTCACTATCGCCCTAGTCGCGGTGCTAGTTGTGCCGGCTGGCCGGGCGGCCCAGCCCGTTCAGGTGGACCTGGGCGTCGCCTCCAAGACCGGTCTCGTCGTGTCATCGTCGGACATCGCTTCGGACCTTGGGGCGGCCGTGCTTGCGCGGGGCGGCAACGCCGTCGACGCGGCGGTCGCCACGGCATTTGCCATGGCGGTGACGTACCCATTCGCCGGCAACATCGGCGGCGGCGGGTTCATGATCGTGCGCCTGCCCAACGGCGCCGCGACAACGATCGACTACCGCGAAGTCGCGCCCGGGAAATCGACGCCGATGATGTATCTCGGTGCGGACGGCAACATCGTTCGCAGCTTGACGGCGGCAGGCTATCTCGCGCCGGGTGTGCCGGGGACAGTCCGAGGCATGGCGCTCGCGCACAAGAAATTCGGCAAGCTGCCGTGGAAAGACGTGGTCATGCCCGCGGCGGAGCTGGCGGCTCAGGGATTCGTGATGGCGCCGTCGCTCGCCAGCAGCCTCAATCGCGAGGTTCGGGAAGAAGGACCGATGCGCAAGTTTCCGGCGTCGGTCGCGGCCTATGGCAAGCCCGGCGGCGCCGCCTGGGCGGCGGGCGATCGTCTCGCCCTCCCCGATCTCGCGAAAAGCTTGAAGTCGATCGCCACCGACGGACCTGACGCGTTCTACACCGGTTGGATCGCGGATCGGATCGCGGAAGACATGGTGGCGAACGGCGGCTTGATCACGAAGGCCGATCTGGCGGAGTACCAGGCGAAAGAACGCGCGCCGATCAAAGGGACGTTCAACGGGTACGACATCATCTCGATGCCGCCGCCGAGCTCGGGCGGAATCGCGCTCGTCGAGATGCTCAACATGCTCGAGTTGGTGCAGATCCAGAAGAAAGAACGTGGATCGGCCGAGGCCCTGCATCTCGTGACCGAGGCGATGCGCCGCGCGTACCTGGATCGTGCGAGGTTTCTCGGCGATCCCGACTTCGTCGACGTACCCGTCACCAAGCTGACCTCGAAATCGCACGCGAAGGACGTGGTCAAGACGATCGACCCCCGCAAGGCCTCGAACAGCGTCGAGCTCGGCAAGGACATCGTCACGGCGCCTGCTCCGCCGGAGCCGGACGAGACGACGCACTTCTCCGTGATCGACAAGGACGGCATGGCCGTCAGCAACACGTACACGCTCGAGGGCGGCTACGGTTCGCACGTCGTCATCAAGGGCACCGGCATTCTGCTCAACAACGAGATGGGCGACTTCAACAAGAAGCCGGGCACCACGAACACGACCGGCGACATCGGCACGCCGGCCAACGTGATCGCGCCGCACAAGCGGATGCTGAGCTCGATGACGCCGACGATGATCACGAAGAGCGGACGGCTCGTCCTCGTCACGGGATCGCCGGGCGGCCGGACGATCATCAACACGGTGCTCAACATCGTGCTGTACGTCACCGCATGGGAGGCGACGGGCCGCGACGCGATCGACTCGCCGCGATCGCATCATCAGTGGCTCCCCGACACGTTGACGATCGAGGAGAACGGCGTCGCGCCGGAGGTCTTCGAAAAACTGAAGTCGTTCGGTCACGACGTGTCGATGCGGGGACGGCAGGGATCGGCGCAGTCCATCTGGATCCATCCGCTCACCGGCACGCCCTTCGGCGTCGCCGACAAGCGCGACGCGACCGCGAAGGCCAGCAAGGCGGGGTCGTAAGACCTCGGATTTCTTTGTCGCTTTGGTTTTCAAGAAAAAAGAAACCCGAGGTCCTATGCGCGTCTTCGTGACCGGCGCCACGGGCTTCGTCGGTTCCACTCTCACGAACGCCGTCGCCGACGCCGGCCATGACGTGCGCGTCCTCGAGCGCACGGCCGGCGCATCGAGCAAAGCTGGCCTCAAGTACCACGAGGCCGTCCAGGGTGACGTCACCAATCCCGAGTCCATGCGTCGCGCGGTACGCGACATCGACGTTGTCGTTCATCTCGTCGCGATCCGGCAAGGCACGCCTGAACAGTTCGAACGCGTCGTCGTCGACGGCACGCGCAACGTCCTCGCCGCGGCCAGAGAAGCACGTGTCCGGCGCTTCATCCTCATGAGCGCGCTCGGGGTGACCGAGCAGACGAAGGACCTGGTCCCGTACTACAACTCGAAGTGGACGACGGAGCAGGACACGAAAAGCTCGGGGCTCGAGTACGTGATCTTCCGGCCGAGCTTCATCTTTGGCCGGCGCGGCGGCATTCTCCCCACGTTCGAGATGCTGGCGAAGCTCAGTCCGGTCACGGCGATCATCGGGAGCGGTACGCAGAGGATTCAGCCGATCGCGGTCGGCGACGTCGGCGCCTATTTCGCCGCAGCCATCGCGACGCCCGACGCGGCGAATCGCACGTTCGACCTCGGCGGACCCGAGATCGTCGACTGGAACGAGTTCTGGCGGAGGCTCCGGTCGGCGCTGGGCATCCGCCTTCGCCCGATCGTGCACGTGCCGACGGCGCTGATGCGGATTCCCGCAGCGATCACCGAACGGCTGCCCGGAAATATCCCCCTGACGCGCGACTTGCTGACGATGCTGGAGGCGGGAGACAACGTCGTCTCCAACGACGATGCGGTGCGGACGTTTGGGCTTCCGCTGATGCCGCTCGACGAGCAGTTGGGGACTAACCCGTCCCCAGGATCGCGAACAGCAACGCGAGCCCCGCGACAAACGTGACGGCCCAGATTCCGCCACCGCGCGATGCCCACGGACTTGTGCGGAATGGCCCCGCCCAGCTCGCGGGTGGACGCAGGCCGCGCCCCATCGCGTCGAGTCGCCGCACACCAGCGATTGTGCCCACTACCATCGCCAGCCAGATACCTACTCCCACGGCGATTAGTAGCCAGCGGAACCAGGTGAGGCCCTGGACGCCGGCCCATCCATGCAGTACGGCATAGCCGGCGAACACGAAGACGAACAGCCATCGCGCGCGGTCGATCACGCGGAGCGCCTGATGACGGCCCGCTCCGTAGTAGCGCTGGTGTTCATCGGTGCGGTCAACCGGCAGCGGCGCGCCTGCCTTGGCATGCACAACCTTGGCGGCAAAGAGCGCGACCACAACGTAGGTCGCAACGGCGGGCACGCCCCATCGGACGTCCGCGTCGCCTCTGACCAGGAGCAAGCACCATCCGGCAGCGAGCGTGGCCAGCATGAGCGCTTCGGCCGGCCACGAAAAAAAGTCCTGAAGCCGGCGAGCTTCGAGCGAC
>JBLNGH010000648.1:0-2865 GCA_050264575.1 Acidobacteriota bacterium
GTTGCCGCAGTCGTCGACGGCGACGAATCGCCGCAGCGTGACCGCGCCCGTGCCGCGATCGATGTCGACGACGGCGATGTAGGAGCCGAAGGGATACGTCAGATTCGGCGGATCGTAGTAGTTCACCGCCTCGAGCCCGGCTTCCATGCCGGGCGGGTGATTCGTGTACGCCGCCAGCGCAATCTCCTGGATCGTCTTCGCCTTCTGCGGCGCGCCCTTGACCGAGAACTTGCCGGGCTCCCAGACGAGATCCTCTTCGCTCACCTCGAGGAGATACGCGGCGATCTTTTTCGCCTTGTCGCGGATCTTCCGCGCGGCGATCGCGCCGGCAGCCCCGGCGACCGGCGTCGATCGGCTGGCGTACGTGCCGAGGCCGTACGGCGCCGTGTCCGTGTCGCCCTCCTCCACCTGGACGTGCGCGGCGGGAATGCCAAGCTCCTCGGCGACGATTTGCGCGTACGTCGTTTCGTGCCCCTGGCCCTGCGATTTCGTGCCGAACCGCGCAATCGCCTTGCCCGTCGGGTGCACGCGGATTTCGCACGAGTCGAACATCTTGATCCCGAGGATGTCGAAGTGCTTCGAGGGCCCGGCGCCGACGATTTCCGTGAAGCTCGAGATGCCGATGCCCATCAGCTCGCCGCGCTTCCGCTTCTCCGCCTGTTCCTTCCTCAGATCCGCGTACCCGATTTTCTCCATCGCCTTCTTCAACGCGCCGGGGTAGTTGCCGCTGTCGTACTCCCAGCCGAGCGCGGACTTGTACGGGAACTTGTCGGCCGGGATGAAGTTCTTGAAGCGCAGGTCGGCGGGATCCATCTTCAATTCCTGCGCGAGCACGTCCACCATCCGCTCGATCGCGTGCACCGCCTCGGTGACGCGGAACGAGCAGCGATACGCGATGCCGCCCGGCGGCTTGTTCGTGTAGACGCCGTCGACTTCGGCGAACGCGTTCTTCACGTCGTACGAACCCGTGCAGATCGAGAAGAGCCCCGCCGGGAACTTCGACGGGTTCGCCGCCGCGTCCGCGTAGCCGTGATCGGCCACGGTCTTGATGCGAAGCGCGGTGATCGTGCCGTCCTTTTTCGCGGCCAGCTCGCCCGTCATGTGATAGTCGCGCGCGAAGGAGTCGGCCTGCAGGTTCTCCATCCGGTCCTCGATCCACTTGACCGGTTTTCCCACGACCACCGACGCGGCGATTGCGATCACGTACCCCGGATACACCGGCACTTTGCCGCCAAAGCCGCCGCCGATGTCCGGTGAGACGATGCGAATCTTCTCTTCCGACAATCCGACATGGCCGGCGACGAGCGCGACGACTGTCCGAATCGCGTGCGGCGCCTGCGTCGTCATGTACACGGTCAGCTTGCCCGTCACGCGATCGAAATCGGCGACGCAGCCGCACGTCTCGATGGACGCGACGTGAATGCGCGGCAGGTAGATGTTCTGTTTGACCGTCACGTCGGCGCCCGCGAACGCCTGCTCGGTCGCCTGCTTGTTGCCGACTTCCCAGTGAAAGATGTGGTTGTCTTTCTTGTCCTTCTTGTCGGTTCTGAGGACGGGCGCGCCGGGCTCGAGCGCCTTGAACGGATCGACGACCACCGGCAGCGGGTCGTAGTCGACCTCGACGGCGTCGACGCCATCGGCCGCCGCGTAGCGGCTGGTGGCGATGACGCCCGCCACCTCCTGCGCCTGGTACATCACCTTCTCTGTCGGCAGCACCATTTGCGTGTCCGACATCAGCGTCGGCATCCAGTGCAGGTTGTACTTGGCGAGCGTTTCACCGGTGATGACGGCGAGCACGCCCGGCACTTTCAAGGCGCGTTCCGTGTTGATCGACTTGATGCGCGCGTGGGCGAATGGGCTGCGGACGATGTCGAGGTACAGCATGCCCGGCAGCTGGATGTCGTCGACGTAGTGGCCCTGCCCACGGATAAAGCGCGGATCTTCCTTGCGCTTGACGGAGTGCCCCATGCCTCCGATTTCTGCTGAGGTTCGCGGCGCCATCTGTCCCCCCTAACGCGGCCGTGCGGCGTGCTGAATGGCTTTCACGATGTTGACGTATCCCGTGCAGCGGCAGAGGTTGCCCGAGATCGCCTGGCGGATGTCGGCTTCGGACGGATTCGGGTTGCGCCCGAGGAGCGCGACGCCCGTCATCATCATTCCCGGCGTGCAGTAGCCGCACTGCAGCCCGTGCTCCTGCCAGAACCCTTCCTGGATCGGATGCAGCTTGCCGTCCTGTTCGAGCCCTTCGACGGTGCGGACCTCGCTGCCGTCGGCCTGCACGGCGAGCACCGTGCATGACTTCACCGGCTCGCCGTCGACGAGCACGGTGCACGCGCCGCAATGCGTCGTGTCGCAGCCGATATGCGTCCCGGTCAGCCGCAGATCCTCGCGCAGGAAGTGGACCAATAGGAGCCGCGATTCGACCGACGCCTCGTGCGGCGTCCCGTTCACCGTGACCTTGATCGTGTGCGTCGCCATGATCAGCGTCCTCCCGCGCGTTCGATCGCTTTCGCCAGTGCGCGGGCGGTCAGCACGCGCGCCATCTCCCGCTTGTATTGCACGGCGCCGCGTCGATCGGCGCTCGGCGCCGCCGCGCCGGCGGCCAGGCGCGCCGCTTCCGCGATCGTCGCGGCATCGGGCTTTTTCTTCAGCAGGTAACGCTCGGCCTCGACGGCTTTGATCGGCGTGGGACCGGCGGCGGTCAACCCGATGCCGGCGCGCTCGATCTCGCCGCCCGCGCCAAGCGTCACTTGCACGGCGGCGGCCGCCGTCGCAAAGTCGCCGACCTTGCGCTCGAGCTTCACGTACGCGCCGCCGGTGCGGGGCGGCGGGACCGGCACCCGGAGCTCTGTGAGGATCTCGTCG
>JBLNGH010000649.1:0-12452 GCA_050264575.1 Acidobacteriota bacterium
TGAGGCGCATGAGTCGACAGGTAGGTATTTGGATCGACCACACGAAGGCGGTCATTGTGTCCGCCTCCGCGGAGCGCATCACTGCCATGACTGTGGAAGCCGACGCAGAGCCGCACGCTCGTCATGCAGGTCAAGCTGAGGATCCGGCGCCAGGCGGCCGCCGCGATGGCCAGGGCGAGAAACGGTTCGAGCGCCGCTTCAGCGAGCGTTTAGATCGGTACTACGGCGAGGTCATCGGCCAGGTGGGAGAACCCAACGCGCTTTTGATCTTCGGGCCCGGCGAGGCCAAGCTGCAGCTGGAAGAACGACTGAAGCGCTACAAGGCGTTGCCGGCGTGTGTTGTCGAAATCGAGACCACCGACAAGCTGACCGATCCGCAGATCGTTGCCAAGGTCAGGAAGCACTACAAGATCGCTCCCCCAGTCAGCTCCGCAGCCCCGGCGAGAGTCAGGACTGGCACGCAGTGAGGAGTGAGCGGGGAATCTGACGTCAGTTGTTACCTGCGTGGCTTTAGTTGAGCTTGCCCCCGTCAGGCAGGTCCTGGAAACTTCGCCGCAGCGTCTCGACGACCTCCATACGACTGAGTGTGGCTTGGAGCGTGTCGGCGGTGGCACGCACGGCCTCCATCGCCGCCTGACGTGCTGTCTCGGCTGCGGCTCTCGCCTCTTCGCCAGCAATCCGCGCTGTTTCCGCGACCTCCCGGAGGTGATCGCGCTCCTGCCGGAGCATCTCCAGCGCCTGTCGATGGTGGTCCCGCGTCTGCCGCGCTTCCTCAGCCATTCGCCGCAATTGTTCCGCCTCGTTCCGGGTGGACTCTGCCGAAATGCGGCCTTCTTCGGCGGCCCCCCGGTCCTGCTCTGCGCCTTGACGCTTATCCTCGGCGTTTGCGCGCCCGCGCTCAGCGTTTCTGCGAGATAGTTCCGGCGGGATGCGATCGTTCGACATGGTGAGTCCCTTCTCTCGATCACGCGGCTCGGCGAGTCGACGCTGAGTCAATGTTCATTCTAGACACGGCGATCTGGGTTGTCTGTGCACTTACGCACAGCCGCGTGATCTCCCATCGACGATGTTCAATACAGGACAGCTGTGTGCGGGCGACGCGCCGTAGACTCGCGAGCATGCCCGCGCCCCCACACGTCATTCTCCGAGTTCGTTGCGCGTCTTGCCGCGGCGTCGTCGAGCTCGAATGTGAAGGCCTGCCGGGCTTCTGGGGCTACCGGACGTACAACGAGTATGCGTGTCCGCACTGTCGGAAGCAGAATCACGCGCTCAGTCCGGGTGCCGTGATTGTCGCGCGTGCGGCGTGGAACGACGATCCAGATACCGTGTCGCGATCGAACGTCGCGGCCTAGTTCCGCGCGGGTCTCACTCCTCGCGCAGGGCAGAAACCCTACCGGCGCAATTGCATCTTGACGCGGCGCGATTTCGATGGTTCAATCTTACGGTTTTGATTAATCAAAATTTTGGGGATTGGCCTGGGAATCGCCTGTTTTTCGTGGCAACCCTGCTTCTGTGCTTGTCCGGGCGGCCCGCAGGAGCTCAGACTCCGCCTGCGGGAACGGCCGCGCCCGCGCCATCGCCGGCCACAGGGCTGTCCGGCTACATGGACTTTCACTACAACAAGCCGCAGTTCCGCGATGGCATCCTGGATTTCCATCGGTTCGTCCTGCTCGTCACGCACCGGTTCAGCGATCGCATCCGGTTCGTCGGGGAACTCGAGCTCGAGCACGCCGTCGTCGAAGGACTCGAGGAGGGCGGCGAGCTGGAGCTCGAGCAGGCGTATCTCGATTTCCTCTTCACACGCGCGTTCAACGTCAGGGCCGGCATGGTCCTCGTGCCGGTCGGCATCATCAACGAGCGTCACGAGCCGCCGGTGTTCTACGGTGTCGAACGTCCGCTCGTGGACACGGTCATCGTGCCCACGACCTGGTTCGAGCCCGGAGCCGGTGTGCACGGCGAGATCGGACGCGGCTGGCGCTATCGGGCGTACGTCATGGCGCCGCTCAATGCCGCGGAGTTCAACGCTGATGAAGGCATTCGCAACGGACGGCAGAAGGGGAGCGAGGCCAACGCCGGCCGCGTCGCGGGCACCGGGCGCGTGGAGTACGTCGGCTACCCCGGTCTCACCGCCGGCGTCAGCTTCTGGTCCGGGCGCTCGGGCTTTGAGTTCCGGCCGGCGTTCGACGTGCCCGTCAGCGTCTTCGAGACCGACGCGCGTTTTTCGCGCGATCGGCTGGAGCTGCGCGGACAGTTCGCGCGCGTCGACATCGACAACGCCGATCGGCTGAACGATCTCATGCAGTTGCGTACCGGCGTCAGCCCGAACGTCGCTCGCACGCTGCGCGGGTTCTATCTCGAAGGCGGGTATCGCGTCATCTCCGGCGCGCGCTTCGGCGATGTCGGCGTCTTCACCCGCTACGAGAACTTCGATACGCAGTTCCGCATGCCGGCCTCGTACGTGCCGCTCAAGGAATTCGATCGCGATGCGTGGGTGTTCGGCATGACGATGTGGCCCGATCCGGACGTCGCGATCAAATGGGACTACACGGTTCTGCGGAATCGCAGTCCGTTCGCGGCACCGAATACTTTCAGCGCGGGGTTGGGATGGTGGTTCTGAATTCTCGCCGGCTCGTGTCGTGCGTTGCGGTGGTCGCTCTGGCTCTGGCGACGGAACGGCCGGCTGTGTCATCGGCCTCGCAGAGCCAGCCCGGCCGGACGGTGACGGTCACGGCCGAGCGCTTCAGTTTCGCGCCGTCGGAGATTCGCATGAAAGCCGACGAGCCGCTCGAGATCCGGCTGCGCAGCGAGGACACCGATCACGGCTTCCGGATTCTCGACACGGATGTCGACGTCCGGATTCCGAAGCGCGGCAAGGGCACGGCGACGGTCACCTTTCGACCGTCGCGGACCGGCCGGTACGTGTTCGAGTGCTCGCACGTGTGTGGGGCTGGCCACGAGTACATGCGCGGGACGATCGTGGTCAGCAAGTGAGTAAGGCAAAAGGCAACAGGCAGAAGGCAAAGACAATGCGCGACAACTTCTCGCTGACATCGCGGCGATCGTGGTGGATTCTCGCGGTGACGATCTCGGCGATCTACGCCGTCGTGTTTCTCGACGCACAGACGCGCAGTCCGCGTCCCGGCGATCCGCTGCCCGGCATTTCGGCCGCTGATTTTGCCGAGTTCCGCCTCGGCCTCGAAGACTTCCTCGAAGTCGAGACGGCAGACGAGGGACTTGGACCCGCGTACAACGGCACGAGCTGCGCCGTCTGCCACAACATCCCGGCGGTCGGCGGATTCGGCACGATCGCCGAGGTCAGGGCCGTCGGGCGGGACGCGGAAGGCGGCTTCTATCCTTTATATGAATCCGGTGAGACGCTGCACCAGCTGTTCTCGGTGCCGACCCATGGGTGCCAGGTCTCGCTGCCGCCCGACGCGGCCGTCGTCGCGCGCCGAATCCCGATTCCGCTCTTCGGCGCCGGTCTCGTCGAAGCGATTCCGGACGACGCGCTGGTCGCGCTCGAGGATCCGGCCGACGCCAATGGCGACGGCATCAGCGGACGGGCCGCAAGGATCGTGGACGTCGCGACCGGACACCAGCGCATCGGACGATTCGGCTGGAAGGCGCAGCATGCGACGCTGCTCGCGTTCGGGGCCGACGCCTATCGCAACGAGATGGGGATCACGAACGACTTGTTCCCCCTGGAGCTTGCCTCGGGCGTGACGGCCGATCGCATGCGGCTCTGCGATCCGGTACCGGATCCGGAGGATCGCCGCGATCCGCGGACGAATCGCCGCGGCATCGACAATTTCGCGAGCTTCATGCGCTTTCTCGCGCCCGTCGGCCGCCTCACGTCCGATGCCGCCGCGCGATCCGGCGAGCAGGTGTTCAATGCGATTGGGTGTGCGGCCTGTCACGTCCGGGTGCTCGTGACGGGACCGGACGGCAACCATCTGTTCGACAATCAAGCCGTCTCCCTCTTTTCCGATCTGCTGCTCCACGACATCGGGACGGGCGACGGGATCGCGCAGAGCGCAGCGCTTCCCTCGGAGATCCGCACGCCGGCGCTCTGGGGGCTTCGGTTCCGGCGGCCGCTGCTTCACGACGGCTCCGCCGCGACGATCGAGGACGCGATTCTTCGACATGCCGGCGAGGCCGCGCGTGCGCGGCTGGGCTTCACGCAGCTCGGCGACGTCAACCGCGCGGCCTTACTCGCGTTTCTGAAATCGCTGTAATGACATCGGCTGAAGGAGCGCGGCATCCGCCGGCAACTCCGAGTACGATGGACTGCATGTCTCGTTTCTGCAGCGCCTCGCGCGGTGTGGGGCAGTTGCCGGCTTTCATACTCGTCTCGAAATCGATGAACAATGTCGCCGAAGCCTTTTTCAACTCGCCGGTCGATTCGTTCGACCTGTCGAAGGACTGGGGACGCTCCGCCGACGATCAGCGCCATCGGCTCGTGGGCACGGGTACGATCAACTCGCGGGCGAGTTCATCGAGCGCAATGCCGGTGTAGGAGATGATTTCTCGACGGTCAGCCCTCCGGGTCCTGCGGACGGTCAGGCTGGGGGACAAGGTGCAGGTCGATGGTCTGGTCGAAGCCTTCAATGTGTTCAACCACCGAAACGACCTCGCGCGTATTACGGTCTTCGGGACGGGGACGTACCCGGCCAACCCCGCGGTGAACTTCGGACAGGTCACGATCGTGGGCGATCCTCGATCGATCCAGTTCGGCCTGCGATTCAGATACTGAGAGTGCAACGCGTGCGACTGACTCGATCCCTGTCAATGTGGCGTGTGATGACGGTTGCGGTCGCCGTTGCGGCTGCGACCGGCACCGGCTGCGCCATGCCGGAGGATGCCGGCGACAGCGCGCTTCCCGGCGGGCAGGTGAGTCGCCTCGCCGTCGGCGGCACGACCGGTTCGGGCCTCTCACTGGCCGCCTCCGGCCAGCACGTCGTCGGCGTCTGGGCCGCGACGACGGACAACCGCACGAATATCTACGCCGCGATCAGCCGCGATGGCGGCGCCCGGTTCGGCGCGCCGATTCGCGTGAACGACGTGGATGGCGATGCCCGGGTCAGCGGCGAGCAGGCTCCCCGCGTGGCAATCTGGAAAGACCTCGTAGTCGTCACCTGGTCGTCGCGGCTGACCGGCGAGTCGCGCGTGCGGATGGCGCAGTCGAACGACGGCGGCCAGACGTTCCAGCCGGCGACAACGATCCATACGGAGAACGTGACGGGCGCACGCGGGTGGACGTCACTGGCGATCGCGCCCGACGGCGCGGCGCATGTCGCGTGGCTCGACGGCAGAAACGCGGAGCCCGCGGCCTCCAAACCGGCGGCATCCGGCGGCGCGCACGCCATGCACAAGTCGATGCGTCAGGACATTTTCCAGGCGGTCATCCGGCCGGACGGCACGCAGTTGGAAGCGCAGGTCGCCACCAACGTGTGCTTCTGCTGCAAGACCGCCGTCGCGATCGGTCCGGACGGCACGACGTACGTGGCCTGGCGTCACATCTATCCGACGAATCTGCGCGACATGGCGGTCGCGCGCTCGACGGACGACGGCAAGACGTTCGGCGATCCGGTTCGCGTCAACGAAGATCACTGGCAAATCGACGCATGCCCGGAGGACGGTCCCTCCGTCGTCGTCACCGGCGACGGCTTGCTGCACATCGCCTGGCCGACGATCGTGGACGTCCAGACCACGCGGAAAGCCATCTTCTACAGCTTCTCGTCGGATGGCGGCCGGACGTTTGCGCCGCGGATTCGGATCGACGAAGACGCGCCCACGAATCGCGGCGCCGGCCATCCGCAACTCGCCCGGGTCGGGTCGACCCTTGTCGTCGCGTGGGACGAAAGCAACGGCGCCGAACGTCGTGTCAGGCTGCGCGAGCTGACGTCGGGATCCGAGGACCGATCGTGGACGCCAAAGGCCGGCCACGTGATGACGGTAAGCGACGCCGATCCGGCGACCTATCCGGCAGTTGCCGCGACGGCCGACACCATGCTCGTCGGTTGGACGGCAAACATGTCGGCCGGGTCGGAAGTTCGCGTCCGTCGGCTGGCGCGTTGAGGTCTTTACCCCCAGAATCCAGTCACCGAATCGATGAGCCCGTCCGGGTTCAGATCGAACACAGTGCTGCCGGTGCCACGCGTCGCGCCGTCCGGCCCGAGCGCGACCCAGTCGACGAGCAGCGTACCCTGGCTCTGACGGATGTCTCCGCGACGCTGGAGCCGGATTCCCGGCATGTTCTGCTGGGCGCCCGCGATGTGCGGAAGGACGTCGCTGATGCCGTCGAGCAGGCTGAAGCGGTCGCGCATCCGAAGGTCCGGCGTCGCGACCCGTCTGACCATTTGTTCCCGCGCCGTCTCGTCAGACTCCGACCACGCTGCGAACCAGGTATCGACCAGATCGGCTGCGCCCGCTGACACGACAGCGGCGACGACGTTCCCGAATACCGACAACTGGTAGCGCCAGCCCTGCACGTGCTCGGTTCGGACGGCCGCGTCGGCGAATTCATGTGACAGGTGAACCCGCGTCCCCGCCTCGTGCGCTTCGAGACGGATGGTGACCTGTGACTCGCCGGGTCCGATTGGACGTCCCGACGTGTAGCCGTACGTGAAGACGATGCGCTCCGGCGGCGCGATTTCGACGACTTCACCGGTCGCCTCGTTGCCGCCCGGATAGCGGATCAGGACGCGGCCCCCCGGCTTGGGATCGATGGTCGATCCCGAACCCCACCAGGAGGCCCATCGCGGGGTGTCGGTGAAGAAGGTGAAGACCGTCGCTGGTCTTGCGCGGATGAGGATCGTCCGATCGAGTCGATGAGACAGGGCGGGCATGGTCATGATCTCCGTGAAGGTCGGCGCTTCCGCGGGCGCGGTCCACGCCGGGTTTCTTCGAGCTCCGCCCGGAGCTTCAACTTCCACAACGCGTCGTCCCACATCCGTTCGAGCATTTCTCCAAGAGACCCGAGCGTCTCGCGCCGCGCCCGGTAGAACCGGTGGCGGCCGTCGACGCGACGCTCGATCAGCCCCGACTCCACGAGGGAGCGCAACTGCAACGAGATGGCGCCGAACGTCACGTCCGGCATGGCCCGGCTGATCGCGCCTGCCGTTTGTTCCTGATTCCAGACCAGTCGCAGGATTTCCCGGCGTCGCGGCGACACGACAGCCGCGAGCACGCGGGCGTCCGCGGGCAGTGCGACGGCGCCGGTCATTTGACTGCTTCCGTCGCGTGCGCGATCAGGCGACTGAGCTCATCGGGCCGTTCGAGCGTGAGCATGTGTCCCGCGCCGGTGACCGTGACGAGGCGGCCGTTCCGGACGCCGGTCGCAATGGCGCGGGCGTACTCGAGACCGCCGAGCGGATCCCGATCGCCGGCAATGGCCACGACGGACATTGCGAGCTCGTTGAGTCGTGTCACGGCAGGCGGATTGAGGGCCGGCGGAGGTTCGGCAAACGACCAGATCTTCGCGTTGTCCAGGACGATGTCGTGGACGCGATCCGTGTCGGCTGCACGCGCCCGAGTGGCGTCGAACAACTTGCTCTTCCACCAGGCTTCCGCGGCCTTCGCCGGCTGTCCGACCCGCACGGCATCGAGGATGGGGCTCATCCACGTGAAATCCACGTCAACCTTGATGCCCGGCACACCGGGCGACACGAGGATGAGCCGGCTCACGCGGTCCGGATGCGTGACGGCGAAGTCGAGCGCGACCGTCGCGCCCATCGACAGGCCGACCAGCGTCGGCTGCGGAAGTTTCAATTCATCGAGGAGCGCCAGGAGATCGGCGGCTTGAGAGGGAAGCGGACCGTCGATGGTCGACTTGCCGTGGCCGCGGACGTCGTAGCGAACGACGCGTCGCGATCCCGCCAGGCTGGCGGCCACGTCGTCCCACTCGCGCAGGTCCATCTGAAAGGCATGAATCAGCACGACATCCGGGCCCCGGCCCTCGAGCTTGTAGTGCAGCCCGTTTGCCGTAAAGCCGTCGTGTGGCTGCACACGCCCGGCGAGGCCGATGACGGCAAGCAGAGTCGCGGCGATCGTCGGTCGGTTGAACGCCATGGGGTCACCCTCCAGGATATATTTTAGATTAAACTAAAATATCATGTCAAGCCCCGGCGTTTCTTGGCCGTTCGTCGACTGCCGATGCCGTTCATCGAATCGACCGCGCCGCCGCTGGCGCCTTCGCGTCTCATCGAAGGAATGGTTCTGGCGCTCCTCGTCGCCGTCCTCCTGGCGCCGCAACCGGCACCGGTGGTCGGCCGTGTCCGGGATGCGACGGGCCAGCCGCTCGGCGGCGTCGTCATCACGCTGAAGGGGACCGATCGAATCGCCGTCACCGGCGATGACGGACAATTCGTGCTCGCCGGTGTCGAGACCGGTGCAACCCTCGTCGCGTCACGGCCGGGCTTCAACCCGCAGGACGCTCGCGTTCCCGCTGATCGCACGACGCAGCTCGAGATCGTCCTGACCGTCGGAGGAATTCGGGAAAGCGTCGCCGTGCATGCGGCCGATCCGGATCCGCCGGCACAATCCGTCACCACGCTGACCGCGCTCGGCGTCGTCCGCACGCCCGGGACCCAGGCCGATCTCATGCGCGCCCTGCTGACGCTGCCTGGCGTGTCGCAGATCGACGAGGGCACCGGGTTGTTCGTGCGCGGCGGCGACGTCAGCGAAGTGCTCGTCCTGTTCGACGGAGTCGTGGTCAACCATCCCTATCGTTACGAGACGCCGACGGGCGGATTTCGCGGCGCGATCGATCCGTTTCTCACGAGCGGCGCCTCATTCACGACCGGCGGGTTCTCGGCGGAGTACGGCAACAGCCTCAGCGCGGTGCTGGATCTCCGCCCGCTCGGCCGGCCGCAGTCGCAGCAGACGACCGTGACCGCAGGGCTCGCCGGCGTGTCGGCGTCGTTCGCCTCGCCGCTCGGCTCGCGCGGCGGGATCCGTGCGGCCGCCAACAGGGCCACGCCATCCCTGCTCTTCGCCGTCAACCCGAGTCCGAGCGAATTCGATCGTCTGCCTGGAGGATGGGACGCCAGCGGGAGCGTGACGGCGGAATCGCCGCGATTCGGAAGCCTGCGGGTGACCGGGCTCTCGCAGCGCGACCACGTCGGCGTGGAGCTCGAGAAAGACGCGTTCGTCGGATTCCTCCAATCGGATACGCGTCACGAATTGAGCGCCGCGAAGTGGCAGCGTGCTGCCGGCCCGCGATGGCTTGCGACGATCTCGGTCGGCGGCGATCGCTTCACGAAGAGCACGGATGTCGGTGTGCTGCTCCTCGACGAGCAGGAGTCGCATCGTTCCGCGCGCGCCGAGCTGACCGGAAGCGGCGGCCCTTGGCACGCGCTCGTCGGGATCGACGGCGACGTCGTCGACACGGACATCCTGGGGCGCGTGCCGGCGCGCGGTGGGGATTTCGGCGGCATCTCCGGTTCGGAACGTTTCGAGATCGCGCATCGCGACTGGCGTGCAGGTGTCTTCGGCGTGGCGTCGCGTTCCGCGGGTCCGTTCACCGTCGCGGCCGGACTTCGCGCCGACCGGTTCGATGCCAGCTCCGAAGTGACGGTCGACCCGCGCGCGTCAGTTCGGATCGACCTCGGAGGTGAGCGCAGCGTTCGCGTTGCGGTCGGCCGGTATCACCAGGCGCCGTCGCCGGCCTACTTCGATCGCCTTCGAGGCGCGCAGGTGTTGAGCGCGATGTCCGCGACGCACCTCGTGCTGGGATACGAGCGGGGAACACCAGCCGGCAGGACCTTCGGCCGCATCGAGCTCTACAAGAAGTGGTACGACAACTTGCCGTTCGAAGACGACGCCGGCTTTTCGAGTGACGGATACGGCAATTCCGCGGGCGCCGACCTGTACCTCCATCGCGTCTGGTCCGGACTGGACGTGACGCTCGGCGGGAGCATCCTGCACGCGCGTCGTCGGTGGACGCCCGCCGAGCAGCGCGACCGCTACACGACACCCGCCGGCACGTGGTCGCCGGACTTCGAGATTCCGTATTCGTTCCAGGCGATCGCCCGGATCCCGATCTCGCGCATGTTCAACCTGGCCGGATCATGGCGGACAGCCGCGGGCCGTCCCTTCACACCGGCGATTGGCGCAATGCAAGCGGATGACGGCTACGAACCGCTCTGGGGGCCAATCAACTCCGAGCGGCTGCCGCGATACGAGCGGGTCGACGTCTCGATCAGCGCGCTGACGACGATCGGCCAGCGCACGACCGCCGTGTTCTTCGCCAGCGTCGACAACCTGATTGGGCGTCGAAACGTGTTCGAGATGGCGTACTCGTCCGACTACTCGGCACGACGTCCGGTCAAGTCGGCGTCACCTCGTGCGTTCTACGTAGGCTGCTCGATCTCGATTACCCGATGACAGCACCGGAGGCTCCATGACCCGAACGATGTGTCTCGCCGGAATTCTTGTCACGGTCCTCGTCACCGCACCCGCGGCACGCCAATCGTCGTCGTCGCCGCCGCCGGACTGGTCCGCGGTAACCGGCCAGCTCGAACACGCGGTGCTGGGCGACGACGCGCCGGGGGTTCGTCGCGCGCGGACGGACCTGCTTCGTCTGCTCGCCGCCGGTCCAGCGCCGGACCGCGCGGCGCTCGTGCAGTACGCGATCGCCTACGCGGGGTGGAGGCTGTCCACGAACCCTGCAGTTTCCGGCCGCGAGCGCGACGATCTGCTCGACGACGCCGAAGAGCGTTTGAAGACGGCGGTGAAGGTGGATCCAAAATTCGCCGAAGGCTACGCGCTGCTGTCAGGGGTCTACGGTCTGAAGATCAGTGTTTCTCCGATGAGCGGCATCCTCCTGGGACCACGATCCGGCGGCGCGATCGACCGGGCGGAACAGCTCGAGCCGGACAACCCGCGGGTGCTCCTCTCCCGGGGCATCGGAAAGTTCAACACACCCGCGATGTTCGGCGGCAGCATCAAGGACGCCGAGGCCTGTCTCCGGCGCGCGATCGATCGATTCGCGGTCGAGTCGCCTGCCAAGCCGTTTCCGGCGTGGGGCCGGTTCGATGCGCACGCGTGGCTGGGGCAGGTCCTCGCCAAGCGCGGCGACAAGGCTGCGGCGCGCGCGGAGTACGAACGCGCGCTGGAAGTTGCGCCAAAATCCGGATGGGTGCAATTTGTCCTGATGCCGGCGCTCGATAAGAGATAAGAAATGACGACGGTCGATCTCTCTGAATCGCGGCCATCCAGCCGTCGAACACTGGTCTTCGGCGTCTGGACCCTGCTCGCGCTGACGTACGCGGCGATCCTCCACTATCAGATCGCATTGCCCGTCGGGCCGGCGCTCAGCACGGCCGTCGTCTATTTCTACTCGCTGGCGCTGCTGATGATCCCGGTGCGCCGGTTGAGCGCGCGGCTGCTTGAATCGACGGGACCCGTCTGGCGGCAGATCGCCGCGCACGTCGCTCTCGGACTCCTGACGCTCGCTGTGTGGCAGTCGATTCAGCTGATCTTCTTCAGGCTGGCGATCGGCCCGCAGTTCTGGGAGGAGGTGTACGCTGCCAGCTGGCTATTCCAGCTGCTGTCGTCGGCAGCGATCTACGGCGCCGCGCTGGGCCTCACGCTCGCGTCGCTCGCGATCGCGCGCGACCGCGAGCGGACCCGGCGGCAGCACGAGCTCGAGGTCGCCGCCCGCGATGCCGAGCTCCTGGCGATCAAGGCCCAGTTTCAGCCGCACTTCGTCCTGAACGCGCTCAACTCGCTGCTCGCGCTGATCGACACCGATCCCGCCCTCGCGCGCACGATGGTGGTCCGGCTCGCCGACCTGATGAAGTCGGTGTTCGAGCGCGCCGACGTCGCGCTCGTGCCGTTCGAACGCGAGCTCGATCTCGCGCGCGCGTACCTCGACGTGGAGCGGATCCGTCTGGGCTCGCGGCTCACCGTCGCATTCGACGTGGACGATGCGGCGCGCGGGATTCTCGTGCCGCCGTTCCTGCTCCAACCGGTCGTCGAAAACGCGGTCAAGCACGGGGTCGCGCCGTTCGCGGGCCCTGGACGCGTGGAAGTCGCCGCGCTCGTGACCGGCCGGTTGTTGCGGGTGACGGTTCGAGACCAAGCGCCGCGGCCCGGACAATCGCGACCGCCCGTCCGCGGGACGGGTCGCGGCCTGCAGATCACCCGGCGCCGTCTCAACGGCGCGTACGGCGAGCGATACCAGTTGAATTTCGCGACCGGCGTCGACGGCGCATCGGTCGAGATCGAGATGCCTGCGGAGCGGCTCGGTGCAGCCTGACCGGCTGCGGCTGCTCATCGCCGATGACGAGCCGCTGGCGAGGGCGCTCGTCCGTCAATACGCCAGCACCGACGCCGGACTCGAGGTCGTTGGCGAGGCCGCTACAGGCGACGAGCTCTCTGATGCGCTCACTCACGAGCGGCCGGACATCGCGCTCGTCGATATCCGCATGCCTGGCGCCGATGTCTTC